>JBFGCT010000001.1:0-70950 GCA_041581055.1 Ilumatobacteraceae bacterium
AACAACTCCGGCCAACCACACGACGGAACCACCCCACCAACAACACCAAACCCCCCCAACAACCCCGCCCGCTCCTCCACCGACAACACCTCAACACCCGACACCGCCACCCCCGGCGACACCACCACCGACTCCAACACCCGCACGAAACGCTCCACCAACGACTCAGCCGTCTCGCGATCGAACAAATCCGCGCTGTACTCGAGGAAGCCCTCGATCCCCGCCGGCTCGGCCTCTGCGCCAAGGCGCCCACCCAGGCTCAGCTCGAGGTCGAACTTCGCGGTCTCATGGGGAACCGGTTCCGGTTCGAGGGACAGCCCAGGAAGTGACAGCTCGATTTCCAGGTCGGTCTGCACCAACATCACCTGGAAGAGCGGATGCAGCGCCAGCGAACGCGTCGGGTCGAGCGCCTCTACCACCTTCTCGAAGGGGACGTCCTGATGCTCGTAGGCCTCCAGCGCGAAGTCGCGGACCCGGTCGACGAGCTCGTTGAAGCTCGGATCGCCCGAGACGTCCGTGCGCAGCACGAGCGTGTTGGCGAAGAAGCCCACCAGGTCCTCGAGGGCGGCGTCGCCGCGGCCTGCGATCGGACTCCCGATCGGGATGTCGTCGCCGGCGCCCAAGCGCGACAGCAGGGCCGCCAGACCGGCCTGCAGCACCATGAACAGGCTCGCGCCGCGCGCCCGCGCCAGTTCCAGCAAACCCTTGTGCAACTCGCCGTCGAGCCGCACCGGCAGCCGTGCCCCGCGGTGGCTCTCGACCGGCGAGCGGGCTCGGGAGAACGGGAGGGCGAGCTCCTCCGGGGCGCCGGCCAACGCCCCGCGCCAGAATTCGAGCTGCCGCGACTGGAGGCTCTCGGGATCGCTCGCCTCGCCCAACACCTCGCGCTGCCACAGGGCGTAGTCGGCGTATTGCACGGTGAGCCGACCGAGGTCCGGTTCCCTGCCCTCGCTACGAGCCGCGTAGGCCGTCGCCAGGTCGCGGGCCAACGGCGCCATCGACCAGCCGTCACCCGCGATGTGGTGGACGAGCAGCAGCAACACCGAACGGTCGGGAGACAGCCGGAAGCGCCACGCCCGCAACGGCATCTCACGGCCCAGGTCGAAGGGGGTCACCGCCGCTCGGGCGAGGTGCTCGCCGATCTCCGCCTCGGTCACATCCTCGGTGACCAACGTGAGGGGCGCCTCCTCGACCGGCAGGATCTGCTGATAGGGCACCCCGTCGTGCTCCGGGTAGACGGTCCGCAGCACCTCGTGGCGGGCGACGATGTCGCTCAGGGCGCCTTCGAGGGCCGCCACGTCGAGTGCGCCCTCCAGCCGGAACGCCGCCGGAGCGTTGTACGTCGCGCTCGGCCCCTCGAGGCGGTACAGGAACCACAGACGCTGCTGGGTGTACGACAGCGGCAACCGCTCGGGTCGGGGTCGGCGGCGCAGCGCGGCGCGCGATGCGGTCCGCTCGTGAAGGCGGGGAGCCAGTTGGGCGACGCTGGGCGCCTCGAACAGGGTCCGCAGGGCGAGGTCGACGCCGAAGCTCGATCGCACCCGGCTGACCAGGCGCGTGGCGAGCAACGAGTGCCCCCCGAGATCGAAGAAGCTGTCGTCGATCCCGACGCGCGGTGGCGTCCGCCCCGCCGACGTCAGGATCTCGGCGAACAGGCCGCAGAGAATCTCCTCCTCAGGCGAGCGCGGGCCTCGATGGATCTCGCCCTGGCGGTCGCCCGCGGGCACCTCGTAACGCCCCAACGCGGCCCGGTCGACCTTGTTGTTGGGGGTGACCGGCAAGGTGTCGAGTCCGACGACCGCCGCGGGGACCATGTAGTGGGGCAAGCGCTCGCCCAGATCCCGGCGAAGCGCCGACGCGTCGAGAGCCGCGCCGCCGGCTGGAACCACGTAGGCGATGAGTTGCCGCCCCCCGGGGCCGACGTCGCCCGCCATGACCACCGCCTGGGCAACCGAGGCGTGCGCCGCCAGCGCCGCCTCGATCTCCCCAAGCTCGATGCGGAACCCGCGGATCTGCACCTGGTGGTCGGATCGGCCGAGGAATTCCAGCTCGCCGTCCGTGCGCCACCGGGCGACATCGCCCGTGCGATACATCCGCTCGCCGCCGCCGCGCGACATCGGCTCGGGGGAGGCCGGCCCGTGAGCGTACGGGTCGGCGACGAACCGCGCGGCTGAGAGCCCCGGTCGGTCGAGGTAACCCGACCCCAACTGCGTGCCGCCGATGTAGAGCTCCCCGGCCACCCCGACCGCCACCGGTTCCAGCCAGCGGTCGAGCACGTACAGGCGCGTGTGCGGGGTCGCCGAGCCGATCGGGACGTCCCCCGAGAAGTCCTCGTGCGCACCAAGCTCGTGGACGCAGCAACCGACAACCGCTTCGGTCGGACCGTAGTGGTTGAAGATCCGAAGCCGGGGCACGGAGCGGCGCCAGAAGGCCGCCAGCGCGCCGTTGAACGCCTCTCCGCCGACGACGAAGACCCGCGCCCGCAGCGCCGAGATCCTCGGCCCGAGCAGACTCCGCAAGGCCTCCAGATGAGACGGCGTCAGCTTCACCAACGACACCTCCGTGCCGCCTGCGAGCAGTTCGGCCAAGGCCTCGATCTGACGTTCCTCCGGCAACAGGAACAGTCGCTGTCCGACGCTCAGCGCCAGGTGGAGACTGGTCACGGTGGCGTCGAACGACAGCGACGCGTTGACCGGGATGCCATCGCCCTGCCGGGCTTCGAAGAGATCGCCCGACCATGCGAGGTAGTTGGTCAACTCGCGGTGGCCGATGACGACACCCTTGGGAACGCCGGTCGAGCCGGAGGTGTAGATCACGTAGGCCGGGTGTCCGAGTTCGAGCGGACCGTTGCGATCGCTGTTCGTCGGGTTGTGGGTCGCGGTCCGTTCCAGCGCGGCGCGCGTCGAGGGGTCGTCGAGCTCGACGACGTCGACGTTCGCCGGCAGGACGCCGCCCCGGCCGCCGGTGCTGAGCACCACGGCCGGGGCGGCGTCGGTGATCATGTGCGCGAGCCGTGCGCGCGGGTAGTCGGGATCGAGCGGTAGATAGGCCGCACCCGCCTTGAGCGTCGCCAGCAGGGAGACGACCATCTCGGTGGACCGCTCGAGGGCGATGCCCACCACGCTCCCGGGTCCGATGCCACGACCGACCAGATGATGCGCCAAGCGATTGGCCCGGGTGTTCAGGTCCTCGTAGGACACCGTCGTGAACCCGGTCGCGCCGTCCCCGCCGGCCGGCTCGGGGAGGGTCACGTCCTCCCAGGAGACCGCTGCCGGCCCGACGACCAGGGCGACGGCTTCGGGGGCGCGCGCCGCCTGCGCCTCGAAGAGCTCGGGGAACGTCGCCTCGGGTACCAGGCCGTCGGGCGGCTCGGAGCAGGCCAACATCTGTTGGCGCTCCACTCGCCCGAGCATCCTCAGTGCCGACACATTGCTGTCGGGGTGCTCGACGATGTCGTGCATCAGGTGCTCGAAGTGTGTCACCAGCCTCTCGACCGTCGCCGGCTCGAAGAGATCCGCCGTGGCCTCGATGAACCCCGTGAGACCGTCGGGCGTCTCCTGGAGCGCGAGCCCGAGGTCGTATCGAGTGGTGCCCTCCACCGAGCCGGTCAAGCGATTCGGGAACTCGACCGGTTCCAGGCCCGTCAGGGCGAGTTCGGGAAGCTGCCCTGCTTCCAATGTCAGGTTGGTCCGGACGAGCGGGTTGAGATGACCGTGCCGTTCGCCGACGTCGAGCCCGGCAACCACCTCGCCGAACGGCAGTTCCTGGTGGTCGAAAGCGTCGAGCACGACTTCGCGGGTGCGCGCCAACACCTCGAGAAACGTCGGATCGCCCGACAGATCACACCGGAGGATCAGCGTGTTGACGAAGAATCCGATCAGATCGTGCAGGTCGTTGCGCTCGCGGCCGGCCGTCGCCGTGCCGACCGCGAAGTCGTGCTGCCCCGAGTAGCGATGCAGGAGTACGGAATACGCGGCCAGCAACGTCATGAACAGGCTGCAGTCACTGCGCCGTGCGAGGTCCCGAAGTCCGTCCCGTAGCTCCGCCGGAAGCTCGAAGGCCAGGGAATGGCCGCGATACGTACGGTTCGCGACCGTCGCCCGGTCGACCGGCAGGTCGAGGACCGGCAGGTCGTGGAGCTGCGTTGCCCAGTACTCCCGGTTGCGGTCACTGGCCGGACCACTCAGCCTCTCCGAGTCCCTCCGCGTGAAGTCCGCGTACTGCAACGGCAGGGGAGGCAAGGGGGAGTCGCGTCCGGCCGCGAAGGCCCCGTAGAGGTCGCTCAGCTCGCGCAGGAAGACTCCCGACGACCAGAAGTCGGTGATGATGTGGTGAAACGTCAGCAGGATGACGTGATCACCCTCACCGGCCTCGAGGACCTCGACGCGGAAGAGCGGCAGGCGGGAGAGATCGAAGGGCTGGCGGCTCCGCTCCGCCGCGATTTCGGCGATCAGGCGATCCTTGTCCTCGGCGGGCAGGCCGGTGAGATCCACCACCGGGATCTCGGTGCGAAGCTCCGGCTCGACATGGCAACGAGGATCGCCATCCACCTCGCTGAAGCGAGTCCGCAGGACGTCGTGGCGCCTGACGATCTCGTCGACGCTGGCGCGCAACACCTCGACGTCGAGCCGGCCCTTGAATCGGAGACCGGTGTGCAGGATGTAGGCCGGCGTGCCGGGCTCCAGGCGGTCGATGAACCACAGGCGGCGCTGACCGAGGGAGAGCAGGCCCGGGTCGGCCGCTTCGGCGCGGGCCGAGCGGTCGGGCTGGGGATCGGACGGAGCGGTCGCGCGCAAGAAGTCGACCAGCGCATCTCGATCGCGCGCCAGCTGCGCCCGCAGCTCCGGGGTCAGGGCGCCCTCGGCGGCGCGAACGCGGAGCTTGTCGCCCTCGACCCATACCCTGACGCCGGCTTCGGCGAGTTGAGCGACGAGGCCAACCATCCTCGACATGTGGCGACCCATCCCCTTCTTACCGTTCCCGGTCCGAGGTCGCAGCCCGAAGCGGCGTGGTGCGTACGAGCCCGTCGGCGGGATCGCGGGTCGGACCGCAGTGGTCGTCGAGGGCGATGGGGGCCCGCAAGCAGAAGTCGGGGATGTCGAACGCGCGAACCAGCGGTACCGCGTTCCGCCGGACCCGCCCGCAAAGACGATTGACGAGTCGCCTGATCTCCTCGCTCCGCGCCGGCGTGATCGCGCCGTTCTCCAAGAACCACCCACGATCCGTTTCGATGCGCCACAGGGCCCAGAGATCGCGCAACTCTGCCAGGACTCCCCGAAGCGGTTCTTCGCGACAGCGGTCGACGGCTTCGGTGAACCGCTCCAGCACGAGACGCTCCACGTGGGCGTTGGCGACCGACAACAGGTGATCCTGGCACTCGATCACCGCGTAGTGGACCTCCATCCCGGCCTCGGTCCGGCGCCGCACCCGCGCGTTCAGCGAGGAGAGGAGTCGCCGCTCGCGCCACGCCATGGTCCGCAATTGGTAGCCGCTGTCGAGAAGGGATGCGGCGTCCTCGTCGCCGCCGATACCGGAGCGAGCGGTGCCCTCTGGCCCAGCATCCCGCGACGCCTCGTCCAGCCAACTGTATTCCTCGAGCCTCCCGTGATCGGTCAGCAGCTTGCGCGCCAGCACCTGCATCAGAACGGTGTTGTCGCCCTCGAAGGTGGGGAAGACGTCGGTGTCGGCGCCGAGGGCCGCGAACTGGTTGGCCGCCAGGTATCCCTGGCTGCCGCACGCCTCGCGGCAGCTGCGGACGGTGTCGGTCGCGTGCCAGGTCGTATAGGCCTTGATCCCGGCGATCGGCCCCTCGAGTCCGCGGGGATCCTCCTGCTCGTCGACGATCGACGCGTAGCGGGCGGCCATCCGGTCGAGCGCGAAGTGAAGGGCGTAGGTCGCCGCCAGTCGGGGCATCAATCGCCGTTGGTGGGTGAGATAGTCGAGAAGCGGCGTCTCGGGGCGGTCGGCGACGCCGAACTGGTGGCGTCTCGACCCGTAGAGCACGGCGATCGTCAGCGCCGACTTGCTCGCGCTCTGGACGGCGAGCGACAGGCCCAGCCGAGGGCCGAGCAAGACGCCCAGCTGAGTCGAGAAATGGGGCGTCCCGTCGGGCCGCGAGTGCGTGTAGCCGCCGTCGGCCTCGACTCCGGCAAACCGATCGAGAAGGTTCTCCCGAGGGATGCGCACGCCGTCGAACCAGAGGCGGCCGTTGTCCACTCCGTTCAGGCCGACCTTCTCGCCGCAGTCCTCGATCCGCACTCCCGGCCGGGCTTCACCACGGGCGTTTCGAATGGGCACGAGGAACGCGTGAACACCCCGGGAGACGGAGTCGATCTCGAGTTGGGCGAAGACCGTCGCCATCTGAGCGCGCTCGGCGGCGTTGCCGATGTAGTCCTTGCCCGCTTCCTCGCGCGGCGTGTCGAGGACGAACTGCTGCCGACCGCGGTCGAAGCGCGCCACGGTCTCGAGCCTCGCGAGGTCGGAGCCGTGGGCCGTCTCGGTCACGGCCAAGCAGCCCGGCAGCTCGAGACTGCCGGCCGCGGCGAGGTACTCCTCGTGGTGCGCTCGGCTTCCGAGGCGGTGGATGCTGGCGCCGAACAGCCCGAACTGCACCCCGAAGGTGACACCCAGACTGAAATCGTGGCAGCACACGGTCTCGACCACGGTGAGGAACGCCCGGGTGTCGGCGCGACCGCCGTATTCCGGCGGGAACGCCACGGCTCCGAACCCCTGATCGGCGAGCTGTCGGCACCAGTCGAAGACCTGGCGCCGGTAGGCGGATCGGTCGAGGCGGCGGGCGCGGTCGGCGTCGAATTCTCGCAGCACGCCGAGCACGCTGTCGCGCAGCGGCTGCCGGTCATCTTCCAGCAGCCGGGTCAGCGCCGCCACGTCGAAGACCGGCATGGTCTCGGCAATCGGCGTGTTGGGCGACGTCGCGCCGGGCGGCTGGGGGTCCGTGCGCAGAAGTTCCAAGAGCTCGGGCTTGAGCTGGGTCAGCGCGGCGAGCATCTCTGGCGTCAGCGCCCCCTTCGGACCACGGATCCGCAGCTGCTCACCGTCGCTCGAGAGGTGGACGCCCTGTCTCGTCGTCTCGCTGAGGAGTTCCGCCAGCCTCACAGGACGAAGTCTTCCATGGCGTCGCCCGGCGCCGCGGAGCCGGCCACCGACGCGGTGGACTCCGGCTCGGGCTGCATCATGAAGCGGCACAACCATGAGGCGAGCACGAAGTCGACGACCGCGGCCATCGTGGGCTGACGCAACAACACGGTCGCGGGAAGCTCGAGTTTCAGCTCGTCTTCGATCCGCGCCCGCACCTCGGCGCCTGCCAAGGAGTCGATCGCCAGGTTCACCAGCGGCATGTCGAGGTCGATCGTGGTGGGATCGGTTCTCAACGTCTGGGCCACGAGCGTCCGCAACCGCCGGCCGAGGATCGCCGAGCGCTCCGGTGCCGCAGCCGCCAGCAGCGCCTCGTGGAGGGGGGCATGGTCTGCCAGGCCGATGGCGGAGGCCGCACTGCTCGACTCCGGTTCTGCCTGGTGAGGAGGCGGCGCGTCGACGACCTTCTCGATCAGCGCGAGCTCGCCGCTCAGAAAGAGAGCGCGCGACGCTCGGCGCTGGACCTTGCCACTCGTCGTCTTGGGCAGCGCGCGCCGCTCGACGAGCGCGACGGTGTGCGGACGAACCTCGTAACGCTCGAACACCGCCCGCCGGATGGCAGCGGCCACCTCCGCGGGCTCGCCGCGCGAGGGAAGGACCTCACAGGCGATCGCCAACTGCTCTTCGTCGTCGACATCGATCGAGAATGCGGCGCAGCCGGCACGGCACACCGCACGGTGGCTGCCTTCGGCGGTCGCTTCGATCTCCTGGGGATCGAGGTTGCGCCCGCGCAGGATGATGAGGTCCTTGAGTCGCCCCGTGATGACCAGCTCGTCGCCCCAGAGAAAGCCGAGGTCACCGGTTCGCAAGAAGGGGCCCTCGCCGGTGTCTGCCAGCCGGGCGCCGAAGACGGCCGCGCTCTCTTCGGGCCGCCGCCAGTAACCGCCGGCGACGTTTGCTCCCCGCACCCAGATCTCCCCCACCCGGTCTGGCGCACACCGCGTCCGGGTCTCGGGATCGACGATGAGGATCTCCTGATCAAGCCACGAGCGGCCGCACGACACGAGGGACCGCGTTTCGCGCTCGCCGTCTTCTTCGGTCGCTGGTTCCACCCGTCCGAGCTCCAGATCGGAGATCCGCCACTTCGCCGTCGCCGGCGGAGCATCGACGGGCCCGCCGCTCACGAACACCGTGGCCTCGGCCAGGCCGTACGCGGGGAAGAAGCTCTCGCGCCGGAAACCACTGGGAGCGAGCGCCTCGCAGAAACGGTCGATGGTGTGGGCCCGGACGGGCTCGGCCCCGTTGGCGGCAACCCTCCACCCGCGCAGGTCGAGATCCTCGCAATCCCTGGGGCGAACCCGGCGAGCGCACAACTCGTATGCGAAGTTCGGAGCCGCGGTGATGGCGGCGCCGAAGTGCGCGATCGCGCGCAGCCAGCGGGTGGGCTTGCGGGCGAAGGCCTGCGGCGCCATCAACGTGCAGCTACTGCCCGAGTAGAGGGGATTCAGGACCATCGCGATCAGCCCCATGTCATGCGACAGCGGCAGCCACGAGACGAAATCGGAGTCCTCGTCGGCACGAAAACCCGCCTGCACCATCCGCTCGTTGTAGATCAGGTTGGCGTGCCGGATCACGACCCCTTTCGGCTGCCCGGTGGAGCCCGACGTGTACTGGAGGAAGGACAGGCTCCCGCCGCTGAGCTCGGGCATCTCCCATTGCCCGGCGAGCCCGGAATCCACGTCGTCGGTCGACCACCAGGCGAGGTCGCCGAGACCCTCGGCCGTCGACAGCGCCTCGCTCGTCTCCAGCAGCATCGACCTCGTGGTGAGAACCCCGCGGGCGCCGGCGTCCGCAGCGATCCGACGCAGCCGCTCGAGCGCCAGATCGAGGCGCATCAGGTCCGGGGGATACACGGGAACGGCTACCGCGCCCGCGTACTGACAGCCCATGAAGGCCGCGATGAACTCCAGCCCCGCCGGGTGGAGGAGGATGAGCCGCTCGCCCTCCATGCCCTGCGCCAGCAGGAAAGCGCCGATCGCGCGGGCTCGGACGTCCAGCTCTGCGTAGGTGAGCTCCTGCGTGGGGCCGTCGACCTCGCCGGTGGCGAGAAACCGGTACAGCAGTTGGGATCCCTTGATCTCGGCTCGATCGCGAAGCACCTCCACGAGCGTCTCGCGCTGCGGAAATCTCGACATTCTCTATGGCCTCGCTAGGCGCGTGCTCGACGCCCGCCTGCCGCTTCCACCCAGGTGTCCCAGACTCACGACGTCGGTCTGATCCTCGGTCGGCAAGGAAGGCCCGATCGGGCGCTCGGGCAGGTCATCCGCGTCACAAAACGACAGTACCACTGCGTCACTCCTGGGCCCAGATCGGCCGGAGGGGCGAGCGCCGATGGCGGCGACCGAAGGCTCGTGCTGGCGATGTTCGGCCGCGCGCGCAACGGCTGTGCGACGCGGCATCCGACGGACACCTGCCCGTTCCTCGCGCCTTGACCTCTGAAGCTCGAGACGTAGTATCGCTCTCCGGGAGGTTCAAATGCGCCATTCCAGGGGGGTCGCGGAAACCGCCAAGGCATGGGTCCGCGCCGTGTTGGCTTATTTCACGAACCGGACGCATCGCCCGGACCCGGGGGATACGCGCAACCCGCCGCTGGCCATGGTGAATCCCGACGATCAGGCGCTGCTCCAGCGCTTCGCACCGGATGTCTGGCTGCATTCGATGGAGGACTACTTCCCGTCCTCGATCGACTTCTATCTCGAACATTGCGAACTCGTGGGCGGGCCTTCCCGGATCGCCCAGCCCTCGTTCGCACAGCTGGCGGACTCGGCGTTCGGCGAGCGAAGGGCCTGGTACCTCGATGTCACCGACACGACCGAGTGCCTGCCGGGGACGAAACGCGATTCCGACGGCTCCGGGCCAGGGTGTTATGCCTACATTCAGCGGGCCGCCGCGGCCGCGTACCTGTACTACTGGTTCTTCTATCCGTACAACGGCAGCATCGTCGACAGGCGGGAGAACGAGGGCGCGTGGGAGGCTCTTCGGGACGTCGAGATACTTGCCAAGAAGTCTCCGTTCGGCGATCGCTTCCACGGGGACACGTCCGGCCACGTCGACCTGCACCAGGGCGACTGGGAGCGCGTCATCGTCGCTATTCCGACCGGGCAGGAGACGCCGGACAAGATGTATTTCGCGCAACACTCCAAGGGCGCGGTTCTGCCGTGGGCGAGTGTGGTCAAGCACTCGGAAGATCATCCCGTTGTCTACTCCGCTCGCCATTCGCACGCGTCGTATCCAACGAGCGGCGAGCAGGCGGACCCGAGCCTTCCGCCGCCGTTCGACAAACTCCCGGCGGACGTCACGGTCCACGACCTCACAAACGAAGGCTTCCGGTGGAAGACCTGGCTGCAGCTCTCGATGCTCCCCTACGACGAGGCGGGCCCCACGGCGGCCGGATTCGGTGGCTGGCAGACCGACGATCAGCAGTGGCTGAAGTTCAGCGGCCGTTGGGGCAAACGGTGGCCCGACCACCACGCGTTCTGCGAGAGTAGCGGACCGGCCGGCCCGGCGTACCACGACGAGTGGGCTCAGGGCCATCCGGACACCGCCGGATACGGCGAAACGGCCGGGTGACACCCACCGCCGGGTATCCGCCGGAGGCGAGGTCGTCATAGCCGGGCGACGACGTGTGTTGACGCGGGCCGAGAACCGGTTGAGGATGGCCCGGTGAAGCAGAAGGAGGCGCCGGCGGCAGTCGCTCGAAGGAGCACCGGAGCTCGACAGGACCCCGCCTCCCCGCATCGCGGGAGTTCGATCGCGCCGCCGGCCTACGGCATTGACTTCGTCGATCATCGACGGGTGTCGACGTCGATGTCGGTCCCGCCTGTGCAACTCGCGACTCGACCGCGACTCAACACGACAGGAATTCCCACTCCAGTGCTGCAGCAGATGGAGCAGGTCATCGGTCACGACTTCTCCGGCGTACGTGTTCACGCCGACTCGGCCAAGCCCTCGGCGTTGGGCGCGCTCGCCTACACACAGGGTCATGACGTGTACGTCGCTCCGGGGCGATATCGGCCGGAGACTCCAGAAGGGCGGCAGTTGCTCGGCCACGAGCTCACCCACGTGGCGCAGCAGGCAGCAGGCCGCGTTCGCCCCACCACGCGGGCGATGGGCGTCGCGATCAACAACGACCCGGCGCTGGAGCGAGAGGCGGACGAACGAGGCGTACGATCTTCGCTCGCCGCGGTTCCGTTTGCCCCACGCGCCGCTGACGCAGCGGACGCACGCGCCAGTTCGGCGCAGATGAGTTCGGCCGGCGGCGCGAGCAGTCAGATGGTGAGCCACCCGACCTCGGGGCCGGTGGTCCAAGCCAAGATGGGTTTCGAGCTCGAGCTCCTGGCGCTTGTTGACATCGATGGCCGGCCTCCCCCGGAGAAGCGCTTTCTCGGGTCGTATGGCGCCGAGCGCCTGGAGCTCCAGGTCGATCAGAACGGCGATGTCGAGGGGGAGACACCCCGGGCGCCCGTCGATGCGAACTTCGGGGCCGCTGGCAGGCTGCCGACGGGCGCAAATCCGGATCCAGAGTGGGCGGACTTCGGTCCGTATGACTTGCCAGCTGGGATGGGTTACGAGTCGCGGACAGCTGCTCCAGGTGTTGTTGTCGACCCGCGCGCCGCGCTGCCGTTCACGCTACTCGACAACGATGTGTGGCGGCAGCGCACGGCGACCGACCGCTTCACGCGCCCGCCGGCGGTCAACAACACCGGACTCGACAATGCCGACCTGCCCGCGATCGACAACGCGATCGTGGACTACGACACCGAGATGCAGAACTGGGAAGCGGCGCGTGCGCGGGGGCGGGTGAACATCGTGATTGGTCGGGCGACGGCTTGGCTGGCGGCCAACAACGCGCCTCCGGCTCACGGCCTTGTTGACATCGTCGGACGCCGCCGCCGCAGCCGCTACCTGGCTGCGCGGGCCACGATGCAGGCGCTCCTCAACGAGGCGCAGCAGCATCGGGCCTTCTGGATGAACCCCGTCAACCACGACCCGCCCGCTGCGCTCGAACGGCAGTACCGCCGTCCAACGCCCGGGAACCCGAATCCGGCGTGGAGCACGCGCCATCCGGTGGCCGGGGCAGGTGGAGACCACTACGCGTCGATCCTGGAGATCGTCACACGCCCTTATGACCCAGAGACGCTGGCCGGTCGAGCCGGCCTCCTGGCCGCGATGACGGAGGCGCACAACCTCGCGGCGGCAATCGAGGTGGCGACCGGAAATTTCGCGACTCGCGCCCAGTTGAACACCATCGCCGGAACCACGATCCTCAATCCCCAAACGTTCGTCGGAAACGACGACCCGACACGCAACCCGCAGACCACGGACGCGTCGATCCAGTCGACGTTCGCGATCGATCTGACACAGATCGGCTCGTTGATGAAGAGCACGGTGGCGTTCGGGGCGCCGCAACAGCGGCTCACCCTCAAGCACCAGGCGGACGAGGGTGCGTCGGCCCAGAACCCCGGTGGGACCAACCGCGCCGAACTCGAGATGGTCCTCGCGGTTCGCGACGCGACGGCCGTGATCGGCGACCTGAAGGCGCACATGGGTGGTGGGCCCCCGAGCTTCGTGAACCTGAGGGGTCTGCTCATCCTGGTTTGCCAGTACCTGCGGCTCGGCAGGTACTGGACAGGTCCGGGAATCAACCCGCTCGACAAGAACCTGACGGATCTGTTGTCGCGGACGAATCTCGCGCACATCTACGCCGAGTTGGTTCCCGCGGCCGAGAAGGCCTGGTTGGGCGCCGCAGGCGGCAACGTGGCGTGGTTGGAAGGCCGGATCATCGCCCGAACTGGGCGGGCGGGGGCATCCGCGCTGCTCAACCGCCCGACACAGGACCGTAACCCTGAGGGCGGCCACCAGTTCTCGATCACGTGCACTCAATTCGTCCACAACGTCTTGACGTCGGGGGACGACGGGGTCACAGGTCATTGGGGTGGATTCCAACAACGGCCCGCCGAGGACATCGATCCGCTCGCAGCCCACCGGGCAGCGGACACGCGCCCGGTGGCGGCTGCGCATCGGATGGCTCCGGTCTTCGAGATGCGCAACATGATCCCCAAGCTCGGAGGCGCCGAGCGTTTCCCGCGCGCTGAATGGGTGCCGTTGTCCACGTACCTCGCGGAGATGGTGGAACTGCTGAACGCGCGTACCGAGGCCCAAGCGGTGCAGGACGTCCGCGCCGCAGAGCCGCACGCCGCACCGCCGGCGGGACACGTCGTGGGTCTGAACCCACCGGAGCCTGCCTGGTGAACTTCCGCTGACCGCCAGCGCGCGAGTCCGTGAGCCGCCGTTTTTCGGGCCGCCGGGCGCCCGCCCGCCGCGTCGTCGGGTGGTGTGAACCGGCGGCGCCTTCTATGGTTGGCGACCGTGTCGACCTCGCGCATCAGAAACGTCGTACTCGTCGGGCACAACGGCAACGGCAAGACCAGTCTCGCCGAAGTGCTCCTCTACCGCGCCGGCGTCGTCGACCGCCCCGGGACGATCGACCGCGGCAACATGGTCATGGACCACGACGCCGAGGAGCAGGAGCGCCAGCAGTCGCTCTCGCTCTCGGTCGCGTCGTTCGACTGGAAGGGCCACCGGATCAACCTGATCGACACGCCGGGCTACGCCGACTTCCTCGGTGACGCGCTGATGGGGCTCGCCGTCGCCGACCTGGCCGTGTTCGTGATCGACGCCGTCGCCGGAGTCCAGTCGCAGGACACCGTCCTCTGGCGCCATGCCACCGCCCTCGGGATGCCTCGGCTGATCTTCATCAACAAGCTCGACCGAGAGCGATCGTCGTTCGACAGCACGCTCGCCCAGGTGCGCGCGGCGTTCGGCTCGCACGCCGACCCGGTCGAGCTCCCGATCGGCGAGGAGTCGAGCTTCCACGGGATCACCGACCTCCTGGCCGACCAGGCGTTCCTGTACGACTCCGGCCGCGCCGAACCGGCGCCGATCCCCGACGCGTTGGTCGACGCCGAGCGCATCGAGCACGAGCACCTCGTCGAGGACGTGATCGAGATGGACGACGAACTGCTCGAGCGGTACCTCGAGGGGAACGAGCCGACGCCCGAACAACTCGAGCAACTGCTCCACAACGCGCTCGACGAGGCCAAGGTCTTCCCGGTGCTCTGCGGTTCGGCGACCACCCCGATCGGGGCCGACTACCTCGCCGACTTCATCTGCAGGGTCGGGCCGGCCCCCGGCGACCGCGGGCCGACGGTCGTCGACGCCGGCGACCGCACGGCCGAGGTCCTGCCCGACCCCGACGGGCCGCCGCTGGCGTTCGTCTTCAAGACGACGATCGACGAGTTCCTCGGTCAGATCTCGATCTTCAAGGTGGTGTCCGGCACGATCCGCCCCGACCAGGTGCTGGTCAGCTCGGGTTCGCGGAGCAAGGAGCGGCTGCACCAGCCGCTGTCGCTGTCGGGGTCGTCCCACACGGCGATCGGCGAGGTGCGCGCCGGCGACATCGCCGCGGTGACCAAGCTGGCCGACACGCGGACGGGCGACACCCTCGCCCCCGACGGGACGCCGGTGGTGGTCCCGCCGCCGCAGCTCCCCCGCCCGGTGTACGGCGTGGCCATCGCCGCCTCCGCCAAGTCCGACGAGGACCGGCTGGCCACGGCGCTGCGCCGCATCCTCACCGAGGACCCCACGCTCGCCGTGTACCACGACAGCTCGACGCACCAGACCGTGCTGAGCGGCAGCGGCGAGACCCACGTCCGCGTCGCCCTCGCCCGGGTCGCCCGCGCCGGCGTCGCCGTCGAAACCGAAGAGGTCCGCGTCGCCTACCGCGAGACGCTCGCCGGCACGGTCGAGGCGGAGGGCAAGTACAAGAAGCAATCGGGTGGGCACGGCCAATTCGGCGTGGCGACCGTCCGCTTCGAGCCGCTCCGCCGGGGGGCCGGGTTCGAGTTCGGGAGCGAGGTCACCGGCGGGGCGATCCCGAAGAACCTCATCCCCGCCGTCGGCGCCGGGGTCGAAGAGGCGATGGCGCGCGGCGGGCGCTACGGCTTTCCGATGGTCGACGTGCGGGCGGTCTGCCTCCACGGCAAGTACCACTCGGTCGACTCGTCGGAGATGAGCTTCAAGATGGCGGGGTCGTTGGCGCTGCGCGCGGCGATCGACCGCGTCGGGGTCGAGGTCCTCGAACCGGTCAGCGAGATGCGCGTGCACGTTCCGGATCGCCACCACGGCGACGTGCTCGGCGATCTCAACTCGCGGCGGGCCCAGGTGGTCGGAACCGGGTCGGACGGCGACCTCACCACGATCCACGCGTTGGTCCCGTCGTCGGAGATCACGCGCTACGCGATCGACCTCCGCTCGCTCAGCGGCGGCACCGGTTGGTTCGAGGTCAACCACCACGGCTACCAGCCGCTCCCCCAGAACCTCGTCGACCGGCTCGCCAAGGCCGACGACGAGCAGTAGCGGCCGCGGTGGGGCGGCGGCGGGTGCGAGCCCGCCGGCGCGTCTACGGTGGGGGCATGTGCGTGAACTGCATGAGCAACGCCGAGGCCGCCGTGGCGAGCTGGGCCGTCGTCGGCTACTTCGTCAAGAGCCCGGTGCACAAGGCGCTGGCGGCCGTCGACCTCGCCCCCGACCCCGACCCGGTGGCCCACGACGTGCGGACGGTCGCCTTCCTGCGGGCGCTCGACCTCGACCCGGTCGAGGCGCTCGGCGCCGACGCCGTCGCTCAGGCCGAGTCGTGGACGCCCGACACCTCTTGGGTGCCGTTCCGCGACCGCTTCCGCCGCCTCGTCTCCGCCCGGCCCATCGGCGCCCAGAGCCTGATCGCCGCCCAGTAGACGCCGACGAGCAACAGCAGCGCCATCGGGTAGGCCAGCCAGGGGTTGGCGTGCGGCAGCGATCGCGCCTCGAGCCACCACGGTCCGGTCCACGACAGGTCGATCGGGAAGCCCCGGCGGCGCACGCCGTCGATGATCGGCTCGGCGACGACCTGCGCCCACAGGCTCCACGAGATCATCCGGCACACGCCGTAGAAGAACATCGCCCGGTACAGCGCGAGCAGCCCGCGCTCGGGGAGGACGCGGGCGAACCGCGCCCAGATCCGGGCGTCGGGCGGCACGACCGTGGTGCGCCAGTACTCGCGGGTCAGCACGCGCCAGCTCAGCAGCACGACGACCAGCCAGAACACGTCCATCGCCAAACCGAGGCTCGAGTAGTAGGCGGCGGCGTCGAGATACTTGCCGCCGTCGACCGTCGCCGCGTACGCCCACGTCTGCGACGTCCAGTTCAACGTGGTGAACGGCCAGAGCAGCATCGTGCCGACCGAGTCGTTGACGTCGGTGAGCGCGTGGGCGGCGAAACCGAGCACGTAGCCGACCGTGAACGCCCGGTTGCGCTTCCACAGCCAGAACAGCGCGGTGACGATCACCCCGAAGAACATCGTGTGGGTGAAGCCCATCCCGGGCCAGCCGCGGTGCCACTGGTGCGGGATGTCGGCGCCATAGCGGGTGCCGTTGATCGTGAACCCGTACACCCAGAACTTGGAGAGGAAGTCAGGTGTGAAGTCGCCGAGGAAGATCCCCCAGAAGCTGACCAGGCCGACCATCTTCTTGGGCAGATGGGCTTGAACCGCGTAGATCTCGAACTGGTGCGCCGCCCAACTCATGGCGACGACCGGCTTCGGCCCGTCAACCCGATCCGGTCGGTGAGCAACGGCCCGACGACGACGAACGCCACCAGCCACGCCGGCCCGACGAACCAGTTGAGCAGCCACTTGTGCCAGACGCCGAGCACGATGTAGGACACCGCGGCGGCGGCGTACCAGAACCACTCCTCGAACCCGACCAGGCGCCGGGCGCCTCGGAAGTCGAGGCGGTCGCCGTCAGGACGATCGCTCACCGCACGGTCGGCCACGAGCGGACAACCTAGTGTCCTGACCCGCCCGCCACCTCCCAGCCGCCAGACCGCCCCCACCTCCCATCCCGCCCGTAGCCCCACCGTTTGCGTCGCGATTGTGAGCGACCCCTCCCCCGAAATCGCGACGCAAACGAGGGGGCGGGTCGGGTCGTCCGGCCCGTTCTGGTCAGCGGTCGCTGGGTAGCGTACAAACCGTCATGAGCGCGACAGCCAGCGACAACACCGAGACCGGCGACGTCCATGGCGACACGTTCGACTTCGCCAACCCGATCGACCGCGACCGGGCGCGGCGCATCGGCGAGGCCTGGATCGAACTGCGCCGCGGCGCCCGCACGGCCAGCCTGCGCGACTACATGTACGGCAAGGGACACCGGCTCGAACAGGGCCAGATGGACGCCCTCGACCTGCTCATCCGGAACGATCGGTCGATGCGCGGGCTCGCCGACCGGTTGCGCGTCGACCCCTCGACGGCGACGAGGGCGGTGCACCGCCTCGTCGACGACGGCCTGGCGGAGCGGTTCACGTCGCCCGGCGACGGTCGGGTCGTCATGGTCCGCATCACCGAGGAGGGCCGGAAGCGCCGGGCCTACGTCGCCCGCCGGCGGTCGCGCGCCATGAGCCAGATCCTGAACGCGTTCGACCGCGAGGAGCGCGATCAGCTCGCCGACCTGCTCGATCGCTTCATCGACGCGCTCGACGAAACCGTCCGGACACTCGACTGAGGGCGATCGGGACGACCCGCTAGGGTCGATCCGTAATGGCAGACCAGGCCACGTTCGCGGAGCAGGCGATGGAGTTCGCGCCGCAGCTCTACTCGGCCGCGATGCGCATGACCCGCAACCGGGCCGACGCCGAGGATCTCGTCCAGGAGACCTACCTCAAGGGCTTTCGCAGCTTCCACACGTTCACCCAGGGCACGAACCTTCGGGCCTGGCTGTTCCGGATCCTGACCAACACGTACATCAACAAGTACCGGGCCAGGCAGCGCCGACCCGACGAGACCGACCTCGGCGAGATCGAGGATCTCTACCTGTACAAGCGGATGAGCACGATCGACGACGCCTCGCTCGGCCGGTCCGCCGAGGAGTCGCTGATGACGATCCTCCCCGACGACGAGGTCAAACGTTCGCTCGAAGGCCTCCCGGAGAACTTCCGGTTGCCGGTGATCCTCGCCGACGTCGAGGGATTCTCGTACAAGGAGATCGCCGAGATGCTCGAGATTCCGATCGGCACGGTGATGTCACGGCTGCATCGGGGAAGAAAGGCGATGCACAAGGCGTTGTACGAGTACGCCCGTGACCGCGGACTGGTCGCGGCGGAACCGACGGGCGAGGCCGTGGGGCAGGAGACTTGACGATGACCGAGTGCGACGAACCCGATTGCCGAGCGACGCTCCACGAGCTCGACCGGTTCCTCGACGACGAGTTGACCGTCGAGACGCGCACCGCGATCCATCACCACCTGGAAGGCTGCCCCGACTGCTACGGCGCGTTCGACTTCCACGCCGAGTTGAAGCAGGTCGTGCGGGCCAAGTGCAACAGCGACGAGATGCCCGCCGACCTGCTGTCGCGGATCGAGCGCTGTTTCGACACCGACCTCGACGGCGACGGCCAGATCGGCTGAACGTCCCACCCATCGCGGGTTCACCCCGAGGGTTCGCTAGCCTCGGCGCCATGCTCGCAGCCGAGATCTGGCACTGGTGGATCGGAATCGTCCTCGCGGGAGGCACGGTGCTCGCCGGCGTGGTCCTGCTCGCCGGGTACCTGGCCACCGTGACGTCCAAGCAGCACCCGCGCGGCAAGAAGGCCCGCGAAGCCGACCTCTGAGCGCCGGCGCATGGGGCCCGATCCGGCGACGGCGCCACGTGCGCGGCTGCTCCGCCTCCCGGGCATCGCCGCCCTGCTCGCCCGCTGCACGTTCGACCCGCCGGGGTCGCCGGTGCTCTGCGCGCTGTCCGGCGGCGCCGACTCGACGGCGATGACCGCGCTCGCGGTCGCCGCCGGCTGCGAGGTGACCACCGTCCACGTGCATCACGGCCTGCGCCCCTGCGCCGACCGCGACGCCGCCATCGCCGCCGACACGGCCCGCCGGCTCGGCGTCGGCTTCCGCATCGAACTCGTCGAAGTCGACGACGGCCCGAATCTGGAGGCGCGCGCCCGCGCCGCGCGGCGGCTGGCGTGCGGCCCGACGGCGATCACGGCGCACACCGCCGACGACCAGGCCGAGACCCTGCTCCTGGCGCTGATGCGGGGCTCCGGGGCCACCGGCTTGGCGGGGATGCGCCCTGGGCCGGCCCACCCGATCCTCGGGCTCCGACGGTCCGAGACCGAGGCCCTCTGTGCCGACCTCGGGCTGCCGACCGCCCACGACCCGACCAACGACGACCCGCGGTTCCGCCGCAACCGGGTGCGCCACGAACTCCGGCCCCTGCTCGACCGGCTCGCCGACCGCGACCTCTCCCCGCTCTTGAACCGCACGGCCGACCTCGTGCGCGACGACGACGATCTGCTCGACCAGCTCGCCGGCTCGCTCGATCCGACCGACGCGATCGGGTTGGCGGAGGCCCCGCTCCCCCTGGCGCGAAGGGCGATCCGCCGCTGGCTCGCCCGTGATGGGTACCCGCCGGACGCGGCGACCGTGGCGCGCGTCCTCGACGTCGCCGGAGGCGGATCGGTCGGCTGCGACGTCGGTGGCGGGCGACGGGTCGAGCGCTCGCGCCAGCGCTTGAGCCTTTGTGACGGCCCGCCGGATGGCGGCTAGCCTGGCGATCCGGTATGCAGACTGCCAACGCACGGGGAGACCGCTGATGCCCCCGCGGCTACGGGGGAAATGGGCGCTCGGCATCACGCCGCGCAACTTCACGTGGATCCTGAAAGACAAGCTAGCGATCTGCGAGCGCCCGGGCGGCGTCGGTGAGAACCACCGGCGGGTGCGCCGCCAGGAGGAGATCATCTGGCTGCGCGAGAACGGCTTCGGCTGTGTGATCTCGATCATCCCGGCGCCCCACAACCTGCACAACTACGAGGAGCTTCAGCTCCCGTGCCGCCACCGCCCGTTCAACAGCGAGAACCTCGACGCCTACCTCACCGCGCTGTACACCGAGATCCGCGACCTGCTGAGCCACGGCGCGAAGCTGCTGGTGCACGGCGAGGAGGTCGGCGACCGGATCGTCGGGGTGATGGGCGGCTATGTGCGCTGGTCAGGGCTGGTCGAGGACCCGACCAAGGCGATCCAGGTGACCGAGCGGCTGGCGGGGCGCCAACTCGACCCGTTCGCCCGCGAGGTCATCATGCGCGCCCACGAGCTGCGCTGAGAGCCGCTCAGCCGCGGATCGGCGGCGAGACCGAGCACATCTCGTCGTCGACGACCAGCAACGGGAGCGGGTCGACCGGCTCGTTGCCGGGCCGCACCTCGAAGTGCAGGTGGTAGTTGGTGTCGTTGTAGATGCCCGAGGTGCCGGTGTTGCCGACGTAGCCGATCACCTGGCCGAGCTGCACCGCGTCGCCTTCCTCGAGGCCGTCCTCGTGGCGCGCCATGTGGAAGTACTTGTAGGTGACGTCGTTGTCCTCGTCGTAGAGCGTCCAGCCGTGGCCGGCGCCGTAGTTCAGGCCGGAATCGACGTAGCGCTTGGTCAGCCGGCCGTTGGCGACGGCGAGCAGCGGCTGATCCCGCGAGCCCATGATGTCGACGCCCTCGTGGAGCCGCGAGCAGGAGTTCCCGCGGCAGTCGCCAAAGTTGTCGAGGACGTAGCAGTCCGACGACGCCTCGATGGGGAAGATCAACATCCCGTCGGGCGGGGGCTCGACCGGCGGGGCGACCGTCCCGAGGCGGCGGGCGGGTTGCAGCGCGCTCCCGGGGTCGTTGAGCTCGCCGCCCACCCCGTCGGCGTCGACGACGCTCGACGCGAACCGCCCGAGGCCGAGCACGCCGAGCCCGGCGCCGACCGCGGCGGCGCTCAGGAACTGGCGGCGGGAGAGAGGCGTGCGTTCGCTCATGTGTCGGTCAGCGCCACGACGCGCGTCCACGCGACCGTGACATCTGGTTCTTCGGCAGGGCGCAGCCGTCGCTTGAGCCCTTTGTGTGACGGCGACGTTACCGGACCGTCACCAAACCGACACAATCAGAACACGACGCTCCCGTCCGGCGGGTCGAACACGCCGAGCGGGTCGATCGCCGGCCCGCCCGCCGGGTGATATTCGAAGTGGACGTGGCAGTTGCAGGTCTCGGGATTGCCGTCGTCGGAGTTCCCGGTCTCTCCGACATAGCCGATGACCTGACCCGCCGCGACCGAACTGCCCTCGACGAGCCCGTCGGCGAACGCCGAGAGGTGGGCGTAGAAGTAGTAGGTCTCGTCCGGCTCGGTCAGCACCCACGCGTTGCCGGATCGGCCGGCGCCGGACCCGCCGTCGACGTACTGCTCGGTGAGCACGCCCATCGCCATCGCGTAGATCGGCTGCCCGAAGTCGCCGAAGACGTCGATGCCCTGGTGGCGGCGCTCACAATCGGACCCCCGGCAATCGCCGAAGTTCGACAGCACGGTGCAGAATCCGTCGAGCGGGTCCAGCGGGAATCTCCGGAACGGTCGCCGTGGCTGGATCCTGCGCGCCGGCTCGACGGCGGTGGCCGCCGCGTCGAAGCCGCCGTCGCCCGAGCCGAGCACCGTCGGGGCGACCCGGCCGAGGCGGCTCAGCCCGAAGACGCCGGCGCCGACGAGGCCGACGGTTGAGCCGATCATCTGGCGCCTGGTGCGAGTAGCGTTGGGATCCATGGCAGGGAGGCGGGTCTTCGTGAGCGGCGTGGGCGGCGAGCTCGGCACCCTCGTGGCCAGCCTGCTGGAGGACGAGCCTTGGGTCGGAGCGCTGGCCGGCATCGACGCCGACCCGCCACGTCGCAGGCTGCAGCGTACGACATTTCACCGGATCGACCCAGACGAACACGACCGGATCGTCGACACCGTGATCGCGTTCAACCCGCACGTTCTGGTGCACATCGGCGTCTGGGAGCCCAACGCCAGGGCGGCGCCGCGGGTGGCCGCCTCGCTCACCGACCAGGCGGCGACATCGGTGATCGGCGCGGCGGCCGAGTGCCGGGCGCTCGAGCACGTCATCGTGCGTAGCGGGATCGAGATCTACGGGCGCGCCAAGGGGTCGCTGACCAGGCCCGACGAGTCGACCCAGATCAACCCGACCTCCGAGTACGGACACACCGTGGCGGGCATCGAGAAGACCGCCACCGCGGTCGGCCGGCGCATCGGGGTCACGGTCGGCGCGGTTCGTCTCGCCTCGGTCCTCGGCCCCCACGTCCCCTCACCGCTCGGCCGGTTCCTCCGGCTGCCGGCCGTCCCGTTCAGCGCCCTCGCCGACCCGCCGTTCGCGGTCATCGAGCACACCGACGCGGCGCGCGCCCTGGTCGCCGCGGCCCGCGTCTCGCTCGCCGAGCCGGTCAACGTGGTGGCGCCGGGGGCGATCACCTGCCTGCAGGCGGCCCGGCGCGGGCGCCGCCTGCCGATCCCGTTGCTCGGTCCGGAATGGCGGCTGGCGAAGGTCATGGCCCATGTCTTCGGCGCCCCGGTCCCCGACCACGTCGCCGAGATGCTCCACCGGGGTCGGCTCGCCGACAACGGCCGGATGGCCGAGTTGCTCGCGGTGACGCCCGACGCGACCACTCCGGATGTGATCGACCGGCTGTACGGCTGGCCGAGCATCATCCGCACGCCGGCCAGGGTTCGGGTCGCCTGATGACCGACCTCGCCCGCGTCATCCCGCTCCCGGTGCGGCGCGGGGCGGCCGCCGCCGCATCGTCGGTCTCCGACGCGATGTCCGGGGCCGGCGCCGCGGCCCGCCGGGCGACCCAGTCGCCGGGCATGATCGACGATTGGGGCCGCGACCCCGCGCTGGTCCGGTCGCTGATGACCGTCGCCCAACTCCGATGGGGTGTGACGCTCGGCGGCCACGACCGCCTCCCGAAGCGCAAGGGCGCCCTGATCATCGTCAACACCCGCCGGTTCGCGCTGGCGCCGGTGATCGCCGCGTTCGCCATCACCCGGGCGACCGATCGCCCCGTGCGGTTCGTCGGGCGGCCCGACGACGCGCCGGTCGGGGCCTTCGCCCGACGGGTCGGCGCGCTGCTCGACAACCCCGACGAGGTCGGGGGCGCGCTCCGCGCCGGCGAGCTCGTCGTGCTCGGGGCCGCGCCGTCGACGCGCTCCCGGGAGGTCGGCATCATCGATCACTTCCATGTCGGCGCGGCGTTCGCCGCGTCGGCCCCCGTCTACCCCGCGGCGACGACGAGCAGCCCGTTCACCCGCCACGCCCGGGTCGAGATCGGCGACTTCGTCCGCAGCAAGCGACGGCGGCGCGGGCCGCTCAGCGAGCTCGAGCTCGCCGACCAGGTCGCCACCCGGATCGAACTGCTGCTCGACGAGTTCGGCGACCTCAACACCGGGTGGCCGTTCGGTCAATTCTCCTTCCGCGGGATCGGCCGCTGATGCCGTACGTCCGCGTTGCGGATGGCGCGCGCATCCACTACTCGACCTTGGGGCGGACGAGCGCGGCGCCGATCCTGTTCATCCAGGGCCTCGGCGCCGACAAGAACGGGTGGAACCTGCAGCGGTTCGCCGCCGCGCCCCGCTATCGCTCGATCGCGCTCGACAACCGGGGCGCGGGCCGCAGCGACAAGCCGCACGGCGCGTACACCCTCGAGCAGATGTCCGACGACGCGATCGCCGTGCTCGACCACGCCGGCGTCGACACCGCGCACATCGTCGGCGCGTCGATGGGCGGCGCGATCAGCCAAGTCCTCGCCGTCGAGCACCCCGAGCGGGTCAGGTCGTTGACCCTCGCCTGCACGGCGGGCCGCAACCACCCGTGGCGCGAGGAGCTGCTCGCCAGCTGGCGCGACATGGCGCTCGAGCGCGGCCTCGGCTCGATGGGCAAGGAGGCGGCGCGCTGGGTGATCGGCCCACGCTCGTTTCGCCGGGTGCTGCCCGCGATCGGCTGGCTGGGTCCGCTGGCGCTCGGCCGCCCGTCGCACGCGTTCGCCGCCCAGGTCGACGCCATCCTGAACGTCGACATGACGATCGCCGAGCGGGTGCGCGAGATCGAGGCGCCGACGCTCGTGCTGGTGGGCAACCAGGACATCCTCACGCCGCGCGGCGACAGCGAGGACCTCGCCGAGCGCATCCCGACCGCCGAGTTGGTCGTGATCAGCGGCGCGGCCCACGGCTTCATGATCGAACACGCCTCGACGTTCAACCGCGTGCTGTTCGAGTTCATCGGGCGGGCCGAGGCCAAACACCGCGCCCAGCGCCCCGCCGGCCGCTCCCTCGACGCCGCCGCTGGTTGATGCGCGTCGCCGTCATCGGGGCCGGACTCGCCGGGCTCGTCGCGGCGCGCGAGCTGCGGGCCGCGGGGCTCGACGTCACCGTGGTCGACAAGGGTCGCTCGCCGGGCGGGCGGCTGGCGACCCGCCGGATCGGCGCCGCCCGGCTCGACCACGGCGCCCAGTTCTTCACCGTGCGCACGCCGGCGTTCCGCTCGCGCGTCGACGGTTGGACCGGCCGCGAGCTCGTGCGGGTGTGGGCGACCGGCTTCGACGGCGCCGACGGGCATCCCCGATACGTCGCGGTCGACGGCATGAACGCGCTGGCCAAGGATCTCGCCGCCGGCCTCGACGTCGAGTGCTCGACGATGGCGTTCGCCGTCCGCCCGGCCGAGGCGCCGTCGGCGCCGCGCTGGGAGGTGGTGATCGACGACGGCACGACGCGGCCGGCCGACGCGGTGATCATCACCTGCCCGCTGCCCCAGGCCTTCGCGCTGCTGGTCGATTCGGGGCTCGACCTCGAGAGCGGCCCGTTCCGCACCGACTACGACCGGACGATCGGCCTGCTGGCGGTGCTCGGCGCGCCCGGCGCCGTCCCCGCCCCCGGCGGCGTCCAAAATCCCGACGAGACCTTCGCGTTCGTCGCCGACAACCTGGCCAAGGGCGTGAGCGCCGTCCCCGCGCTGACGTTCCACGCCACGCCGGCATGGAGCGAGGCCCACTGGGACGACGGCGACGGCGCGCTCGTCGCGGCGTTGGAGTCGGCGGCGCGGCCGTGGCTGGGCGGCGCGCCGATCGTCGAGCGGCAGCTCAAGAAGTGGCGGTTCGCGACGCCGCGCACGGTCTGGCCCGACCCGTGTTGGCGGGGCGCCGACGGCAGCCTCGTCCTCGCCGGCGACGCGTTCGCCGGCCCGCGGATCGAGGGCGCCCACAACTCCGGGCTCGCCGCGGCCCACGCGCTGATCGACGGGGCGGACCGCCCGCGATCAGGGCGCTGACGTCGGCCCTGCCGGCGGGGCGTCGGGGAAGTCGCCGTCGCCGACGACGGTCGAGGCCGGGATCGACGTGCCCGGCGTCGAGGGGCCGACCTCTTCACCGCACCGCACGGTGGTCACCTCCTCCAACTCGAGGTCGACCACGGTGACGCTGTCGGGCCCGAAGCGGCGCAGGAAGTCACGGAACGTCGGAATGTCGATGTTGCCGCAATCGCGCTCGATGACCTGGGCATACCTGACCTGCCACCCGTTCTCGAACAGCGCGTAGCCGTCTTGCAGGTCGATGATCGGCGGCAGCTCGACGGTCGCCCGGGGGGCCTGCGGCAGGATCGCGAACCAGACCACCGCGTCGCCGAGGAGGTCGGCGAACACCGCGCAGCGGTTGATCGCGCTGACCGCCGTGCACGAGATCTCGCCGGGCGTGCCGGGGGCCACGCGCATCACGCGGTCGCCGACGAGGATGAGGTCGAGGAACCCGACCGTGACCCCGTCCGGCGCGACGCTGAAGTCGTCGGAGGGGACGATGGCGAAGATCGGCTCGATCAGGTCGATCCGCCGTTCGACGACCTCGACGTCGGCGATCGCGTCGATCGCGTCGCCCTCGTCGGCGATCACCGTCCTGACGAACAGCGCCAACCCGGCGAGCGCGGCGACGGCCGCAACGAACCGGAGGCTGAACAACTGCCGCACGGGAGACCAACGTACCGGCGGCCGTCCCGGTCGCACCGCCACCCGGCCGGATCGGTCGCTGCGCCACGACCGCGCCGTCCTTCCGCTTCAGCCGGCGACGACCGCCGAGGCCGCTCGGTGGGCCGCGGCGCCGATCTCGTCGAGGGCGGCGTCGGTGTGGGCGAGTCCGACGAAGATCGCCTCGTACGCGCCGGGGGCCATCGCGACGCCCTCGGCGAGCATCGCCTGGAAGAACGCCGCGTACGCCGCCTCGTCGGTGCGCTTGGCGTCGTCGAAGTCGCGGGCGGGCCCGGCGCCGCCGGCGACCATCCCGACCAACGTGCCGACCACCGGGAAGGAGGCGGCGAACCCGGCCGACGCACAGGCGTCGCGCAGAAGCGCCGCGAGGTGGCGGGCGCGCGCCATCAACTCGATGTAGACATCGCCGGTCAGCTGGTCGAGCGCGGCCAATCCGGCGGCGGTGGCGAGCGGGTTGCCGGAGAGGGTGCCCGATTGAAACACGGGCCCGAGCGGCGAGAGATGCTCCATCACGTCGGCCCGGCCTCCGATCGCGCCGATCGGCAGCCCGCCGCCGATCACCTTGCCGAAGCAGGTGATGTCGGGCTCGATGTCGTACTTCGCCTGGGCCCCGCCCGGGCCGATGCGGAACCCGGTGATCACCTCGTCGAAGATCAGCAGCGCGCCGACCCGGGCGCACTCGGCGCGCAGGCCGGCGAGGAAGCCGTCGACCGGGGCCACGACGCCCATGTTGGCGGCGATCGGCTCGACGATGACCGCCGCCACCCGGTCGTCGAGCTCGGGCACCACGTTGTAGGGCACGACCATCGTCTCCGCCACCGCCGCCCGCGGCACGCCGGCCGTTCCCGGCAGCCCGAGCGTGGCGACGCCGCTTCCCCCGGCCACCAGCAGCGCGTCGGTGGCGCCGTGAAAGTTGCCGGCGAACGTGACGATGCGGTCGCGGCCGGTCACGCCGCGGGCCAGGCGGATCGCGGTGCTCGTCGCCTCGGTCCCCGAGTTCATCAGGCGCACCCGCTGACAACTCGGCACGCGCTCGGCGATCGCCTCGGCCAGCTTCATCTCGCGCGGCGTCGGCGCCCCGAACGACGTGCCGTCCGCCGCCGCGGCGCGCACGGCCTCGGTGATCGACGGGTGGGCGTGGCCGAGGATGACCGCGCCGTAGCTCTGCACCAGGTCGAGATACGTGGTGCCCTCGACATCGGTGACCGTCGCCCCGTCGGCCCGGGCGACGACGAACGGCTCGCCGCCGACCGCCTTGAACGCTCTGATCGAGGAGTTCACCCCGCCGGGGATCGCCCGGCGCGAGCGCGCGAACAGCGTCGGGTTGGACGGCACGCCGGCGCCGACGCAGACCACCGGCGTGCAGCCGGCGGCGGCGCAGGTCAGCGGATCGCACGGTGGGATCGCCGACATCGGACTCAGCTCAGCTCCGGCGCGCCGCGGTCTCGGCGAACCAGCGGGTGAAGTACGTGAGCACGAAGTCGGCGCCCGCCCGCTTGATCGCCGTCAGATGCTCGAGGGCGACGGCGTCGCCGTCGATCCACCCGCGCTCGGCCGCGGCGTGGATCATCGCGTACTCCCCGCTCACGTGATAGGCGGCGAGCGGCACGTCGACGACGGCCGCCGCGTCGGCGATGACGTCGAGGTAGGCGAGCGCCGGCTTGACCATCACCATGTCGGCGCCCTCGTCGATGTCGAGCTCGATCTCGCGCAGCGCCTCGCGGGCGTTGCGCCAGTCCTGCTGGTAGCCCTTCCGGTCGCCGCCGTCGCGGATCGAGACGTCGACCGCGTCGCGGAACGGGCCGTAGAGCCCGCTCGCGTACTTCGCCGAGTAGGCGAGGATCGCGACGTCGTGATGGCCGTCGTCATCGAGCGCGTCGCGGATCGCGGCGACCTGACCGTCCATCATCCCGCTGGGCGCGACGACCTGGGCGCCGGCGCGGGCCTGGGCGAGCGCCGCCTTGACGTACAGCTCGACGGTCGCGTCGTTGTCGACCGCGCCCCGCTCGTCGACGATGCCGCAGTGCCCGTGGTCGGTGTACTCGTCGACGCAGAGGTCGGCCATGACCACCAGGTCGTCGCCGACGTCGACGGCCAGGTCGGCGAGCGCGACCTGCACGATCCCGTCGGGGTCGTACGCGCCCGAGCCGACCGGATCCTTCTCGGCCGGGACGCCGAACAGGATCACCCCGCGCACACCTAGCCCCGCTAGCACGGCGACCTCGGCGCGCAGCGAGTCGCGGGTGTGCTGGACGACGCCGGGAAGCGACGGGATCGGTTGGGGCTCGGTGATCCCCTCGCGCACGAACAGCGGGGCGACGAGGTCGTCGACGCGGACGTGGGTCTCGGCGACGAGGTCGCGCATCGCCGGCGTCCGGCGGAGGCGACGCGGTCGAATCGACGGGCCCTGGTCACTCACCGCGCCGAGCCTAACCATGGATGCCGGAATCATCGGTTGCCCAGCCGGTAGCGTTCGCGACCGTGTCGACACAGGCGTGGTTCTCCAACGACGAGTCCGAAGTCGATCCCGGCACGTCGCTCACGTTGATGCTGTCGATCCACAACCTCGGCGATTCGACCGACTCGTACACGATCGTCCCCGCCGGCCTGACCGCCAGCTGGACCGCCGTCGAGCGCGGCAACGTGACGCTGTTCGCCGGCTCGCAGGACGTCGTCGAGGTCGTCGTGACCCCGCCGGCCCAGCCGACGACCTCGGCCGGGCCGACGTTCGTCGCGGTCCGGATCATTCCCGAGAACGATCCGGACGACACCGTCGTGGCCGAGACGATGCTGTCGATCCAGCCCTTCGACGATCGCCGGCTCGCGGCGCTGCAGCCGGTCCAACGCGCCCGCCGCCGCGCGACATACGAGTTCATGGTCGAGAACCACGGCAACGAGCTGGCGAGCTGCCGGCTGCGCCTCGTCGACCCGAGCAACCGGATCGACGGCGACTTCGACCCGCCGGCGGTCGGGGTGCCGCCGGGCGGGGCCTCGCTCGTCCGCTTCCGGGCGAAGGCCAAGCGGGGCCTGTTCCGCCGCTCGTCGCGCAACCTCGACTTCGAGATCGACGCCGAGCAGCAGGGTCACGAGACCGCCGCCGCGTCGATGGCGATGGTCCAGCCGCCGACGATCCCCCTGGCGCTGGTCTGGCGGGTCGCCGCGGTCGCCGCGATCGTCGCCGCGGCGATCGGGTCGTGGGTCTGGGTCGTGCAGCCGGAGATCGAGGATGTGGCCGGGCAGACGGTCGACGACCGGATCGCCGAGTTCGTGCCCGCCGACAGCGGCGACAGCGGTGAGGTTCCGATTCCGGTGACGACGGTCGCCGTCGACGAGCCAGAACCGGAGCCGATCCCCGACGAGCCGACGTTTGTCCGCCTGGAAGCCGCCCCGGCCCTCAACCAGACCGCCGACGCCTCGCACACGATCCCGGACGGCCAGCTCTTCGACATGACCGACGTCCGCGTCGAGAACCCGTTCAACGACTCCGGGCTGGCGACACTCCTCGTCAACGGCGACCCCGTGTTCGTCTGGTCGCTCGCCAACATCCGCGGCCAGCTCTTCGAGCCGCGGATCACCCAGCTCCGCCTGCAGCCGGGCGACAACGTCACGTTCACCTCGCGCTGCGACGCCATCGGCAACTCGACGCAGCCCACCTGCACCAACGCGATCAACATCGGCGGCCTGGCGATCACGGTCGACGAGCCCTGACGTCCGCGCCCTGACGTCCACGCCCTGACACACACGCCCTGACACACACGCCCTGACCCCACGCACGCCGGCGCGGAGTCTCGGGTTCAGCCGAGGCCGAAGCCGGGCATCCCGACCATCGCCGTCGACTGCTCGATCACCGTGACCGGGGCGGTGGCGGTCACACCCTCGGGTGATTGGACGACGACGGTGTGGTCGCCTCCCCGCTCGTTGGGCGACACCGGGACGGCGACGAAGAACCCGCCCTGCTCGTCGGTCGTGGCGGTCACCGCGTCGCCGGACCCGTCACCGAACACGATCGTCAGCTCGGTGTTCGGCGGGTAGTTCTCACCGCCGGCGAGGAACAGCCGCCCAGCGGCGACCTCGGTGGTCGAGAGGGCGACGACGGGGGCGTACCGCCCGTCACCGGCGATCACCATCGACGTATAGGCGCCCTCCGGCGTGGCGATCTCGACGAGGGCGCTGCGACGGCCGGTGTCCAACGGCGAGAAGGTGACGCCGACGCTGCAGCTCGCCCGCGGGTTGAGCGGGCGGTTCGCGCAGTTGTTGGTCGTCACCGCGAAGTCCCACGGGTCGGTACCCCCGACCCGGACCGCGGCGACCGAGGTCGGGATCATCGAGATGTTCATCACGTCGAACTGGAATTCCGTGCTGGACGTCCCGATGTCGACCACGCCGATGTCGGCCCCGGCGGGGTCGATGCGCAGCTGCGGCTCGCCGCCCGACCCCGACACGGTCGAGCTGACCGACACCGCGCCGAAGCCGGTCTCGGAGATCGTCAGCGTTCCGCTGACGGGGCCCTCCGCCGACGGGGTGAAGTTCAGCCGGACGGTGCAGTCGCCGCCGGGCGGGACGTTGCTGCCCAGGGTGCACGTGCTCAACTCGGTGTTGATCGCGAAGTTCGGGTTGTCGAGCGACACCTCGGTCGGCGTGAAGCTCGACGGGCCCTCGTTGATCACGGCGACGTACCACTCGTCGCTCTCGAGGCCGACGACGGTCGTGCCGAGGTCGGCGTCGGCGAGCGACAGCGTCGGCACGGTGGTCAGCGCGACCACGTGGCGGCCGACGACGTCCTTGTCGGCGTCGAACTCCCCGGGGACGAGCGTGTCGAACACGGTCGTGCGGCCGGTGTCGCTGACCGCCGGCCGGGCATGGGCCCCGACGGTCGGGCGCACGCCGTCGCTGGCCACCGTCAGCCGCCGCAACGCGCGGGTCGTCACGTTGGCGACGAGGACGTCGCCGTCGGCCGCCTCGCCGCCGCCGCGCGTCTGGATCAGCTGCAGGTTCGGCGCCTTGGACACGAACACGACCAGCTCGCCGTCGGCGGTGAGCGTCGGCTGCGACGAGGGGGCGGTCCCGGCGACCGGCGGCTCGACGCCCGACTCGGCGCTGACGAGGGTCAGCGACATGCCGCTCGGCTCGTCGAACCAGCCGTTGCGGTCGGTGTCCCGGTCGAGCCGGTACACCTGGGTCGGGCAGCTCGAGACGCAGTCGGGGAAGACCGCCGGGATGAGCCCGACGTCGGCCGACGTGAAGGCGACGACCCGACCATCGCGGGACAGCGTCGGCTCGGACGCGCCCCGCGCCGACGCGTCCCCGTTCGGGCGGGCCGAGACGAGGCGCACCGCGAGGAACGGATCGGCCTGCTCTCGGTCCCAGACGAACACCTGCCGGATCGCCGCCTCGCCGGCGACCGGTCCCTCACCCCACGCCGGAACGGCTTCGGCCGAGGCGGCGTCCGAGCGGTAGGCGACGAATCGGCCGTCGCCGGAGATCGCCGGCTGGTCGATGCCGCCGTGTACGAATACCGTGTTCGGGCTGTCGGACGGCGTCCCGGCGAGGAACTGCAACCGCGACGGGTCGTCGATCGCCACCGTCAGGTCGACCAGCGTGACCACGGTGAGCTCGTCACCCTCGAACAGGTGGGTCGCCGGGTGGGTGAACGCGATCTCGGTGCCGCTCCGCGACACGGCGGGCGGATCGTCCGGGCTGACGTCGTCGCGGGCGAGGGCGGTGCCGTCGTCGCGGGTGGAGACCAGTTCCCAGTCGCCGAGCGCGCCGCCACAGTGCGGGAGCGTCGACCTGTAGACGTCCCAGCGGATGCCGGTGTCGTCGTCGCGGAACACGTCGAGGGCCATCTCGGTGATGGCGACGACGGTGCACCCGTCGCCGGAGAGCACGGGCTGCACCGTGTTGCCGGGTCGGAGACCGGGCGGCACCGGCGTCAGCTCGACCGTCGACTCGTCCGCCCGATCGGTCAGGTACACCGTGGTCTGGCGGGTGTCCACGGCGGTTTCGGGGTCGAGCGCCGGCGGGGGCGCGCCCTGGAAGGCGACGAACCGACCGTCGCCCGACACCGACGCGTGCGAGCCGAGCACGTCGCCGATCGGCCCGGCGCCGCCGCCCGGCGAACGCTCGTCGGCCTGTTCGACGACGACGATGGGGCGCGCGCTCACGCCGCCGCCACTCGCGCTCAGGAGCAATCCTGCGCCCAATGCGGCCGCCGTCACGGAGATGACATGTCGTCTCCGGCCGGTTTGCGCCACGTTGTCCCTCATTTCGATCGTTCTCCGGCGGAAATTCTGACACGTCCGGGCGCCGGCCTGACAACGCCGCCCCTCACCCAGGTGCCCCTGAGCTGCTGAAACAACGTTCGAGCGCCGTGACCAGTCCCGACAAGGAATGATCGGTCGCAACTCCGGAGACCTTGAGCCCCGAACGTGTGGCCGCGGCGGCGGTCGAGGGGCCGATCGCCACGACGACCGGCGGGCCCGCCACACCGAACCGCTCGACCCAGGTCTCAGCGGCCGAGCCGCTGGCCAACAGTAGCGCGTCGGCGTCGGCCACCTCGGCGTCGGCGGCGGCGGCCGGGCTCGACAGCGTGCGGTACGCGGTGACGGTCGTCACCGTGTGCCCGGCGGCGGTCAACGACTCCGCCAGCGTCGCCGGCGCCCGATCGGCGACCGCCAACAGCACCCGCGCCGCCGCGAGCTCGGCGAACGACTCGGCCAGCGCCGCTCCGCGTTGGACGCCGGGAACGAGGTCGACGTCGCGGCCAGCCGCCGCGGCAAGCGCGCCGGCGGTGCTCGAGCCGACGGCGGCCAGCCGAACCGTCGGGTGGTGGCGGGCGGCGTCGGCGACCCGGCGGGCGCCGGCGGGCGACGTGACCACGAGCCAGTCGAACTCGTCGAGCCGATCGAGGTGCGCCCGCAGCTCGGCGCCGCCGTCCGCCGCGTCGACGACCGCGATCAGCGGGACGTGCACGACGGTCGCGCCCCGCTCCTCGAGCAACGTCGCCAGCCGTCCGGGCTCCTCCCGGGTGACCAGCACCCGCCGGCCCCGCAGCGGCCCTGGCGCGCTCACGTCAGCGCGGCCAGCAGAGTTCGCGCCGCGGCCCGGGCCAACTCGCGGTTGGCCGCGTGGGCGCCGGCGCCCGGGCCGCCGTCCAACTCGATCACGTCGCCGATCGACACGCCGGAGTCGAGGTCGGCGAGGAACGTGCGCAGCACGCCGTCGGCGACGTGCGCGCCGACGGGCATCGAGCACCCCGCGCCGAGCTCGGCGAGGAACGCCCGCTCGATCTCGACCGCGGCGCGCGTCGGCGGATGGTCGATCGCCCTGAGCGCGGCGAGCGCCCGCTCGTCGCCGACCCGGCACTCGACGGCGACGCACCCCTGCCCGACCGCCGGAACGAACTCGTCGACGTCGAGCCACTCGTCGACGCGGTCGCACAGCCCGAGCACGTCGAGCGCCGCCGCCGCCATCACGATCGCCCCGCCCTCGGGGATCCGCTCGAGCCGGGTGCCGATGTTGCCGCGCAGCTCGACGAAGTTCAGGTCGGGCCGCCGCCGCCCGAGTTGGGCCCGCCGTCGAACCGACCCGGTCGCCACCGTCGCGCCGTCGGCCAGCCCGGCGAGCCGGCGCCCGATCAGGACGTCGCGGGCGTCCCGGCGGACGCAGAAGGCGCCGAGCTGCAAGCCCGGCTCGGTCTGCGACGGCAGGTCCTTGCTGGAGTGCGCGGCCAGGTCGGCTCGGCCGTCGAGCACGGCCCGTTGCACCTCCTTGACGAAGACGCCCTGGCCACCGATCACGTGCAGCGGCACGTCGGCGCGCACGTCGCCGGTCGTCTGGACCGTGATCAGCTCGACCGCGAGACCGGTCGCCGCCTCGATCGCCCGCGCGACGGCGCCCGACTGCTCGATCGCCTGCGGGGACCCGCGCGTCGCGAGGCGCAACATCGGTGGGCTCAACCGAGGTCGAACAGGTCGCGCACCGCCGCCGCGTTGCGCTCGCCCTGCGGGGTGCCCGCCCCGGACTTGAGCCGGACCGACGGCTCGTGGAGCAGCTTCGACACGATCGCCCTCGTCAGCGCCTCGACCGACGCCCGCTCGGCGTCGTCGAGCGCCGCAAGCCGCGAGCCGAATCGTTGAATCTCCTCGGCGCGCACGCGCTCGGCGGCGGCGCGCATCGACGCGACGAGCGGGGCGGCCTGGCGGGCGGTCGACTCGACGGCGAAGTTCTCGACCTCCTCGCGCACGATCTGCCTGACCGACTCGGCCTCGACGGCGCGGTGCGCCAGTCCGCGGTCGGCCCAGTCGCGCAGGTCGTCGAGGTCGAACACGGTGACGTCGTCGAGGTCGGCGACGGCCGGCTCGACGTCGCGCGGCACGGCGATGTCGACGATGTGCAGCGGCCGGCCCGGGGCCCGGCCGGCCATCGCCTCGCGGATCAGGGACTCGCTCAGCACCGGGGCGCCGGCGCCGGTCCCGGCGACGACGACATCGGCCCGGCGGATCGCCGCGCCGATCTGGTCGAACCCGACGGCGGCGGCGCCGATCCGGTCGGCGAGGGCCGCGCCGCGGTCGGCGGAGCGGTTGGCCACGACGACCTCGGCCCGCCCGGACCGTCCGAGCGCCACGGCGACCCCCTCGCCCATCGACCCCGCGCCGACGACGAGGACGTTCCGCCCGGCGAGCTCGCCGACGACGTCGCGCAGCATCTCGACCGCGGCGTGGCTGACCGACGCGGTGCCCCGGCCGATGCCGGTCTCGCTCCGGGCCCGCTTGCCGGTCTCGATCGCGGCGCGCACGAGCAGGTTGAGCGTCGCCCGGGCGGCGCCCTCCTGCTGGGCGATCTCCCACGCCGCACGCACCTGGCCGAGGATCTCGCTCTCGCCGAGCACGGCGGAGTCGAGGCCGGCGGCGACCGAGAAGAGGTGGGCGGCGGCCGCCGCGTCGTGCTGGCTGTACAGGTGGGGCGTCAACTCCTCGACGGTCAGGTCGCCCAGCTCGCACAGGAACTCCCGGACGTCGCCGTACGCGCCGTGGAACCGCTCGGCGACGACGTACACCTCGGTGCGGTTGCACGTCGACAGCACCAACGCCTCGCGCACGTTGTCGCGTCGGGCGAGGCCGGCGACCGCCTTGCCGACCTGCTCGGGCGGGATCGCGACGCGCTCCAACAGTGTCAGCGGCCCACTGCGGTGGTTGACGCCTACGACGAGAATCGACATGCCAACGCCAAGACTAGGCCGTGACTCCGCGACCCCGGTCGCCGGGCACGGCGCGCAGCCCGCTCGACTGGGCGAGGTTCGCCCGCCGTTGCTCGTAGTAGCTGAGGATCTGCAGCTCGACGGCCAGATCGACCTTGCGGACGTTGACGTGGTGCGGCACGTTGATGACCGTCGGGGCGAAGTTCAAGATGCTGGTGACGCCGGCCTCGACGAGCGCGTCGGCGGCGACCTGCGCGGTGGCGCTCGGCGTGGCGATGACGCCGATCGCGATCCCCCTCGACCGGACGACCTGGCCGAGCTCGGTCAGGTGCCGCACCCGCACGCCCCCGATCACGGAACCGACCTTGGCGTCGTCGATGTCGACGATGCCGCCGACCGGCAACCCGCGTTCGCCGAACCCCCCATAGCCGGCGAGGGCCTGGCCGAGGTTGCCGGCGCCGACGATGACGACAGGCCAGTCGTGGGTGAGCCCGAGCTCGCGGCGGATCTGGTAGGTCAAGAACTCGACGTCGTAGCCGACGCCGCGCGTGCCGTAACTGCCGAGGTACGAGAGATCCTTGCGCACCTTTGCGGCGTTGACGCCGGCCAGCTCGGCGAGCCCGTCGGAAGAGATGTTGGTCGCCCCCTCGGCGAACCGGTCCGAGAGGATCCGCAGGTAGACCGGCAGGCGCGCCACCGTCGCTTCGGGAATTCGTCTGCGCGATCGCTGCCCGGCCATGCGCCGCCCACGTTAGGTCGCTCGTGCACATTTTCACGAGGCGCGGCGTCGAACGGCCCCTGCGACCTGTGTCACCACCGGCGCGGGGACGGGCCCGGGTGCGCCCTACTGGGCCGCCATCGCGTCCGCGAGGTTGCGGCGGACCAGCTTGCCGCTGGCGTTGCGCGGCAGCGCGGAGACGAACATGATCTTGTTCGGGCACTTGTAACGGGCGAGGTGGTCGCAGGCGAACTCGATCAGGGTCTCCTCGTCGACGTCGGCGCCCTCCTTGGCCACCACGAACGCCTTGACGGCCTCGCCGGTGTGCGGGTGGGGCACGCCCACGACCCCGACCTCGGCCACGTCGGGATGCCGGGCCAGCACCTCTTCGACCTCGGCGGGATAGACGTTGAACCCCGAGACGATGACGAGGTCTTTGGCCCGGTCGACGAGGTACAGGTAGCCGTCGTCGTCGCAGATCGCCATGTCGCCGGTCTGCAGCCAGCCGTCCTCGGTCAGCACGGCGGCGGTCGCCTCGGGGTCCTCGAAGTAGCCGGCGAACACGTTGTCGCCGCGCACCCAGATCTCGCCGACGTCGCCGACGAGCGCGTCGCCGTCCTTGTTGACCAGGCGCACCTCGACGCCGTCGAGCGCCCGGCCGACCGAGCCGAAGCGGACCACCTCGCCGACCTGCGTGGTCACGGTCGGCGAGGCCTCGGTCAGCCCGTAGCCCTCGAGGATCTCGACGCCGAAGCGCTCCTTCATCCGCTCGGCGACGGGGATCGGCAAGCGCGCCGCCCCTGACAGCGCCCGGCGGACCGTGGCGAACGTGTCGGCGGCGAGCTCGTCGAAGTGGGCGAAGGCGGTCCACATCGAGGGCGCGCCGGGCACGATCGTGACTTTGCGGTCGCGGATCGTCTCGGCGGCGGTCAGCGGGTCGAAGCGCTGGACGAGGATGATCGTCGCGCCGACCCGCAACCCGAGTCCGAGCACGATGTTCAACCCGAAGATGTGGAACAGCGGCAGCACGCCGTAGACGATGTCGCCGGCGCCGATCGAGTCCGGGTTGCTCAGGCTCTGCGTCATGCTGCTCAGCAGGTTGTGGTGCGTCAGCTTGGCGGCCTTCGGCGAGCCGGCGGTGCCGCTGGTGAAGATCAGGACCGCGAGCTGGTCGGCCTCGACCTCGACCCGGTCGACCGGGTCCGATCGGAGCAGTTCGTCCAGGTGGACCGCGTCGGTCGGGCCGCCGTGGTCGGTGCTCTCGGTCGTGACGACCGTCTCGACCGACGGCACCTTGTCGCGGTCGACGTTCGCCCAGGATGCCGAGCTGAGCTGCTCGATCAGTACGACCTTGGCCCGGACCTTGGCGATCTCGGCCTCGAGCTCGGGCGCCGGGCTGAGCGGGTTGAGCGGCACGACGACTGCGCCGAGCCCCACGGCGGCGAGGTAGGCGACGACGAAGGGCCGGCCGTTGCCGCACATGAACGCGATCCGGTCCCCCTCCGCGAGCCCGATCGAGGCGAACCCGCCGCGCGTCCGGTCGACCTGCTCGCGCAGTTCGCCGTAGGTGGTCTCGCGGCCGCGGCTGATCAGTGCGATCGCGTCGTCCGGATGACCGTCGATGATGCTCGCCAGGTTCACGAACCCCCCTCAGAATCCGTGGTCAGCGTACTCGGCCCAGGTTGTCGCGCCGAGCCGGTGTGCAAGATCAGCTGATCACAAGCGCGCCAGCGAGAGGATCCCGGCGATGAGGATCGCCGCCAGGAGCAGGCCGAGCGTGAGCGTGGTGGCAGGCCGCATCGCCGGTCAGGCTACTGGTGGGAGCGTCACCCGTGGCGCCGCAACTCGACGCGCTGGGCGGCGCCGCCCTGGCCGGCGGCGCCCTCGGCGGCCGGCGTCAGCGTCACCTGGTCGCCCGCGTCGAGCCCCAACTCGGCGGCCGCGGAGCGCTGATCCATGGCGATCGCGAACATCCCCGCCGAGTCGACGACCAGCCCGACCGCCCCGCCCGGCAGGTCGGCGAACGACGCCGATCGGGCGGCGCTGCGCGTGGTCCCGCCCGACGGGTCGGTCGGGTCGGAGAACCGGAGATCGACGAGCTCGCCGAACGTGTCGGCGAGGTCGTCGGGGCCGATGTTGAGCTGCGCGTTCCCGAAGTGGTCGACCCAGAGCACCTGGGCGATCACCCGCCGCTCGTCGGCTTGCGGCAGCGGGACCACCCCCGGCATCAGCAGCTCGGGATCGACCATGTCGCCGAGCTCGCCGAGATCGACGCCGTTGCACAGGTGGGCGGCGACCGGGGCGAACACGTCGCGCCCGGCGAACGTGGCGCCGACCGCCACGAGGTGGAAGTCGGGGTTCGTCAGCTCGACGGTCCGGCCGGCCCCGCCGGCGAGCGCGACGGCCGGGGCCAACAGACCGTTGTCCGGGCCGACGAGCACCCCCTCGCCGCCGGCGACCTCGACGGCGACGGCCCGCCGCGGCGTGCCGACGCCGGGATCGACGACGGCCAGCACGACGCCCGAGGCGACATAGCCGATACTGCGGGCCAGCGCGAGCGACCCCGCCCGCACGTCGAACGGGCGCACGCCGTGGGTGAGGTCGATGACCGTGGCGTGCGGCGCGAGGTCGCGGATGACCGACTTGACGACGCCGACGAACTCGTCGTCGGTGCCGTAGTCGGTCAGGAAGGAAACGGTCTCGTACCGACGCCCCATAGACCGCCGACGCTACCGGTCGGAACGGTCCGCGGGGTCGGCTCGGCGACCGCTCGCGGCCCCCGGTCGGGACCGGAGAATCTCACCCAGACGGCCCGTGTGGACACGGCACGTGAATCTTTTGGCAAATTTCGTCACTGTTTTTTGAACGTGCCCCTTTTCACATCGAAATACGTGGCCTATCGTGACCGCCGTGGAGACGCATTCACCGGCAACGGTGGATCGCGCCGACAGGGCTGGTGCCATCGGGGGGTTGGCACCGGCCCTCGTCGCGTCTGGGCCCGACTGACCGACCGTTTCGCCGATCGTCAGCCGAGTTCGCGGGAGCGCTCGGTGGCGGCGTGCACCGCGGCGGCGAACGCCTCGCGCACGGCCCGCTCGTCGAGCACGGCCAGGCCGGCGGCGGTCGTGCCGCCGGGCGAGGTCACCTTGGCCCGCAGCGCCGCCGGGTCGCCCTCGCGTTCGAGCAGGAGCGACGACCCGACGAGGAGCTGCGTCACCGCCCGCTCGGCCATCGGGGCGGGCAGCCCTTCGGCGACGGCGGCGGCGATCAGCGCCTCGGCGACGAGGAAGACGTACGCCGGGCCCGAGCCGGCGACGCCCGTGAACGCGTCGAGCAACGGCTCGGGGAGCCGGTCGACGACGCCGACCGCCGACAGGATCGACTCCGCCCACGCCAGGTCCTCCGCCGCGGCGTGGGCGCCGCCGGCGATCGCCGAGGTCCCCCTGCCGACCAGCGCCGGCGTGTTGGGCATCGCCCTGACGACGGCGATCGGCCGGCCGGCGGCGGCTTCGATCGCGGCGATCCCGACGCCGGCGGCGATCGACAACAGTCGGGTCGCGCCGGCGGCGACCGCGGCGGCGGCCGCGGCGGGAACGTCGCCCGGCTTCACCGCCAGCACCGCCGCCCGGCAGGCGGGCGCCTCGCCCGACACGGCGACCCCGGGGAACATGTCGCCGAGCTCGGCGCGGCGCGCCGCCAGCACCTCGACGACGGCGAGGTCCGCCGGCACGAACGCGCCGGAGTCGATCACGCCGCGCAGCAGCGCCGAGCCCATGTTGCCGCCGCCGATCAGCGCCAGCTCGACCGCTTCGTGGCGCGCATCGGGGTTGTCGGGTGCGTGGTCGGTCACGGCGGCGACGTTAGTTCGCGCCCGGCGCCGACCGACCGGCGGCCGGGGGCCCGGGCGGGCGCAGAGGACCGACTCCCCCGAGCGCGCCCACCCGGACACCCAGACGGTGGGCGACGCCGCCCGCGAAACGGAACGGCCGCCGGCGGCGGGTCAGCCGAAGCGGCTGGCGAAGCCGATCCGCAGCAGCGACTGGAAGCACTGCTCGACCTGGGCGTACAACGTCCCGAGGACGCGGTCGAGCTCGTCGTGGCCGACCATCGCCACCGGCAGCTCACCGCGCAGGTACAGCGCGTTCTCGACGCCGATCGAGAAGTGCGCGCCGACCATGCGGTCGTTGCGCCGCAGCACGTGCTCGTACAACGCCGCCGCGTTCTCCTCCGGGGCCGGCAGCACGTAGGTCTCGTAGCGCAGCGTGCGCTGCCACAACGTGAGCCACACGGTCGTGAAGTCCTTGTCCTCGCCGCGCATCCGGACGTACCACCTGATCTCGTCGCCGGTCGACCGATCGACCGCCACGATGTGGTCGTGGCTGGCGGCGAGCTCGGCCAGCCAGCCGTCGATCAGCAGCTCCAACGCGGCGAGCGCCGGCAGGTCGTAGGCGTCGGTCATGGCCGCGCCGGCCGCGCCGGCCGCGCCGGCCGCCGGGTCACTCGCATACGACCAGCTCGCGCACGGTCAGGTCGGCGTAGAGGCGGCGCAGCCTGGCGGCGGCGATGCTCCACGTGTAGCGGCGGGCCCGGGCGACCGCCGCCTCGCTCATCGAACGCCGGAGGGAGTCGTCGTCCAGGATCTCGGCGACCGCCTTGGCGAAGTCGGACGGGTCCCGCCCGTCGATCAGGCGCCCGGTCGCCCGGTCGTCGACGAGGCTGACGAGGCCGCCGACCGCGCTGGCGACGACCGGGACGCCACACGCCGCGGCCTCGAGGGCGACCAGCCCGAAGCTCTCGCTGCGGCTCGGGACGAGCACGACGTCGGCGGCGCGGTAGTACGTCGACAGGATGTGGTGTGGCTGGGGCGGGATGAACCGCACCTGGTCGTGCAGCCCGAGCTCGTCGACGAGGGCGCGGGCGCGGGCCGACTCGCCGTCGCCGTCCTCACCGCTCGCCCCGCCGACGATCAGCAACAGCGCGTCCGGGCGGGCCAGCGCGGCGAGCGTCCGAATCGCGACGTCGGGGCCCTTGAGCGGCTGGATGCGCCCGACGAACAGCAGAACGGGGCGATCGGGGGCGACATCGATGGCGCGGCGGGCGCCGGCCTGGTCGCCCGGGGCGAAGAACGCGTGCTCGACGCCGGGGGCGATGATCTCGACGCGCCCCGGCGGGTCGCCGTACAGGCGCCGGAACTGCTCCTCCTCCTCGACGCAGCTCACGCAGATCGCGTCGGCGCAGTAGATGATCTCCGCCTCGGCGCCGTCGCGCCACGTCGGCTCGAGATCGCCCCCCTCCGCCTTCACCCTGGCCAGCGTGTGGAACGTCGTGACGAACGGAACGTCGAGGTCGTGCTTCAGCTCGTGGCCGACCAGCCCGCTCAACCAGTAGTTGCCGTGGATCACGTCCGGGCGTTCGTTGCGCGCCATCCAGTCGAGCACGCCCTCCCGGAAGTCGTACGTGACGTCGCACAGCGCCTCCTTCGGCAGGTGATGCGGGCCGGCCTCGACGTGCACCACCCGATGCCCCGGCTCGACGAGCACCTCGGCCGGCAGACCGGCGCGGTCGGCCCGGGTGAACGTGGTGGTCTCGACCCCGGCCTGCGAGAGCGCGGAGAACAGCTCGCGGACGTAGACGTTCATCCCCCCGCTGTCGCCGGAGCCCGGCTGCAGCAGCGGCGACGTGTGGAGTGAGATCACTGCGACGCGTTGCACGGCCCGCGACACGATATCTGGCGTCGTCGGCGCCCGAGTCCGGCGGAGTGGTCCGGCGGAGCGGCTCGGCGGAGCGGCCCGGTGGAGCGGGTCGGTGGAGCGGGTCGGTGGAGCGGGTCGGCTGGCGGGGGGCCGGCGTGGCCCGCGGCGGTCAGGCGAGCAGGCTGTCGACGTCGGCCTCGCCCTCGCGATACCGGCGGACCAGCTCGGCGCTGAGCGCGTCGAGCCGGTCGTAGCGGTCGCGACGGTCCGAGGAGACCCGCGATTCGAACTCGGTGATCGCCTCGCTCAGCGCCGTCAGCTCGGCGTTGTTCAGATCCTCCAAGCGGCCGAAGCCCTTCTCCGCGCAGACCGCCTCGAGCTCGAGCGCGAGCGGGTGGTCGCTGAGATCCTCGGTCGGCCGCGGCGGCCGGGCCGGGCCGCCGGTGAGGTGTCTGGACAGCACCGACTTCAACTCGTCGCGGAGCATCTCTCCCGAGTGCGACTCCCGATGTGCGATCTCGGAGTTGACGAGGTCGAGCCGCGCCTGGGCGACCCGGCGGGCGTACGACACGACGTCGTCCTCGGCCTGCAGCTCCTGGCGCCGCTCGCGCAACTCGGCAAGCGACAGGTCCGCCGGGTCGATCGAATCGGTGGTCGTCACGTGGTTCCTCCTGAGACGGGCGGGAGCACCGCCACTTCGTCGTCGGGCCCGACGGCGGTGTCCGGGCCGGCGTCGTCGCCGTTGACCCAGACTTTGCAGGTCGGGAGGATCTGGCTGAACACCGCGCCGTAGCGCTGCTCAGCTCGCGCCAGCACTTCGCCGACAGTGGCGCCCTCGATCACGTCGGCGCCCGTCCCGGCGGCTTCGCGAGCCGAGGCAAACAGGCGCATCGTTGGCACGTCGGACAATCTACAAGCGCGCGGCGGCCGACCGGGGTTGTTCCTGATGGCGGCGCTCGCGATCGGGCCGCGGCGGCGACGCCCGACGCCGGGCGGGCGGCGCTCGACGGCGCTCAGGACGGCCCGTCCGCCGGCAGCACCCCGACGACGAAGCCGAGGACCGCGACCGCCAACGTGCAGCCCAGGGCGAGTCGTCGGGTCGACGGCTCCTCGAGGCGGTTCGTCGCCCCGTAGAACCCCAGCTCGGGGCGGGGCAGCGTTCGCAGGCTGACCAGCCCCACGAAGACGAGGCCGATCGCCAACGACATCGCCGAGACGCGCCCGTCGTGCGACATCGGCCCGAGGCCGTGGGTCCAGCGGTCGCTGAGGCCGCGCAGCGCGACCGCCAGGTTGAGGGCGACCATCGTCGCCATCGTCGTCATCCATCGGACGGGCAGGCCGGACCTCGACGTGCCGTTCCCGACGCCGGCGCCGACCGACGCCATCGACCAGACCAGCCGCGCGCCCGGGCGGATCCGGCCGCCCGAGAGCAGCCAGTGCCCGAGCGAGAGACCGCCGACGCCGCCGGCGAGCAGGGCGACGACGGACCAGGACGGCCGATCGAAGGGCGTTTGGCCCGTGAACAGGACGGCGATGAGCAGGACGATGGCCAGCATCCGGCGCAGCCCGTCGATCGACACCACCGACCAGGCGGCCTCGCGGATCCGGACGGCCGGCGGCGTGGCAGAACGCGACCGCGCGGCGCCGAGCACGCCGAGCCCCCGGCGCGCCCACGCGATCTCGCCGGTGTCGTCCTCGCCGACGTCGGGCTCGCCGGCGATCGCCACGAACGAGCGATCGAGGCCGAGCGCGTCGGCCATCACGACCGGCATCGGAGTCGGCCGCCCTCTCGTCCGCGCATAGCCACCCGGCCGTCGCGGGATGGCCCACAGCCCGGCGGTGACGACCAGCGCGGCGGAGAAGGCCATGAACTGGAGGGCGAGCACGAGCGCACCGAGCACGCCGGGCGTGAACGACGACAGGGACCAGGCCAGCCATCCACACCACGCGGCGAGCGCGCCGGCCGACAGCAGCCGCCCGATCCACGTGCCCACCTTCGCCAACACCGCTTGACTCCTCCACCTGTGAACAGGGCGCCGCCACGCCACCGGGCGAGTGGACCGAACCCACACGCGTTCACCCCGTATCGGCACGAGGACCGGGCCGCTTGAGGGCGATGGGGGCGGGGTCCGGGGCGATGGGGGCGGGGGCCGGGGCGACCGCGGCGTGGAGCTCCGGGCCGGTAGCCTCTCCCCGCTGTGGGTACCGCGAAGCGTGAACGCCAGAAGGCGAACAAGGCACTGAAGCAGAACGAGCTCGTCCGGGCCGAGCAGAAGCGGAAGGGCACCCGGATCGCGATCATCGTGATCGGGGCGATCGCCGCGGTCTGCGCGTTGGTGTGGATCGGGAGCCAGTTCGTCGGTGACGACACCGAGGAGCCCGTGGTCCTCGACGACGCATTCTTCGAGTCGGACACGGCCGGCGAGACCCCGTCCGACACGACGGCGACCGACACGACCGAGGCCCCCGACACCACCGAGGCCGTCGCCGCCGCCGATGTCGGCTGCCCGCCGGCCGACGGGAGCGCCGAGCCCATCCGATCGTTCTCCGGCCCGCCGCCCGACTGCCTCGACCCCGACGCGGCGTACCAGGCGGTCGTCACCACCAACAAGGGCGAGTTCACGATCGACCTCGACCAGGAGCGGGCGCCCGGCACGGTCAACAGCTTCGTCTTCCTCGCCCGGTACAAGTACTTCGACGACACGACCTGCCACCGCATCATCCCCGGGTTCGTCGTGCAGTGTGGTGACCCGACGGGGAGCGGCACCGGCGGGCCGGGCTACCGGCTCGCCGACGAGTTGCCCGACGACGGCGAGTACCAGATCGGCTCGGTGGCGATGGCCAACAGCGGGCCGGACACCAACGGCAGCCAGTTCTTCATCGTCACCGGAGAGCAGGGCGCCGCGCTGCCCCCGCAGTACTCGCTGTTCGGCGACGTCACCGGCGGCTTCGCGGAGACCGTCACGGTGATGGAGGCCTCCGGCACCGCCGGCGGCAGCCCGAGCGAGGACATCGAGATCATCTCCGTCGAGATCGTCGAGAGCTGAGGCCCGGCCCGGGCCCGCCCCGTCGGGCCGTCGGGCCGTCGCCGTCGATCAGTCGGGCGGGAAGTACTCCTCGCCCTTGCGCTCGTCGCGCGTGAGCTCGTCGACGCCGTCGACGGGAACGCGCATCCGCAGGTGCACCGCACGGCCGACGACGTGCGTCCCGACCGGAGCGGTCACCAGTTGCAGCACGACGACGAGCGCCAACGTGCCCGCGGCGGCGAGCGTGCCGATCCGCAGTCCGGCCCCGATGGCGACGAGGATGAGGCCGAGCGTCGGCGCCTTCGCCGCGGCGTGCATCCGGGAGTACACGTCGGTGAAGCGGTTGACCCCGATCGCCGCGATGAGCGCGAACGTGCTGCCGAGGACGAGGAGCACGTCGCCGACCGCCTCCATCAGCCGCCCCTCCGCTCGATGTATCTGGCGAGCACGGCCGTGCCGACGAATCCGCCCAGCGCCACGATCAGCACGCTCGACACGACGAGACCCGAGTCGGGCCGGGCGGCGGCGATGATGACGCCGAGGATGATCGTCGACACGAACCCGTCGCTGGCGACGACTCGGTCGGGCAGCGACGGGCCCCGCAGGAGTCGGGTGACGAACAGCAGCCCCGCGAGCGACGTGAGCGCCAGTGCGACGGTGTTCACGTCTCCTCCTCGGCGCGCTCGCGCACGGCGGCGTCGTGGCGCTGCAGCCCGAGCTCGGCGTGCGCCGCCTCGTCGGCGGTGCCGAAGGCGCGCAGCGCCCTCGCCTCGAGCTGCAGCACGTCGCGCCGGACGGCCTCGGGATCGTGGGTGAACATGCCGTGGACGTACAAGGTGGCGTCCTCGCCGTCCCGCTTCACCTCGACGGTCAGGGTGCCCGGGGTCAGCGTGATCGAGTTGGCGATGAGCGTCAGGACGTCGTCGGAGCGCCCACGCATCGGGACGGCGATGATGCCGGTGTGGGTGCCGACGCCGGGCGTCAGGATCTCCCACGCCAGCCGCAGGTTCGACTCGAGCAGGCTCAACCCGAGCAAGACGACGTACTTGACCGCGTGGAACGGGTTGAGGTGGGCGAACGGACGGTCGCTCTGCTCCCTCGGCGCCACCGCCACGACCGCGGCGGCGGCCAGCAGACCGCCGACCGCGTTCGCCACCGAGATGTCGTCCCACAGCGCGATCCACAACACGGTGAGCGCCAGCAGTTGGGCGGGCAGCCGGAGCGCGAGCCTCACCGGTTCGCCCCCAGCACGGCTTCGGCGTACAACGACGGGTCGAGCAGGTCTGCGCCGGCTCTGGCGGCGAGCTCGTAGATCGGGCCGGCCCACACGACGTAGGCGACCGACAGGGCCACGGTCGCGCCCGTCGCCGACATCATCAGCCACCAATGGTCGCGGTGCTCCTCCCGATGCGGTCGCTCCTCCTCCGCCTCGCCCCAGAACACGCCGGACCAGAGCTTGGTCATCGAGTACAGCGTGAGCAGGCTGACGACCAGCGCGACGACGACGATCGGCCACTGCTCGATCGAGACACCGGCGTCGAGCAGCGCCAGCTTGCCGACGAACCCCGACGACGGCGGGATGCCGGCGAGGCTGAGCGCGGGCAGCGCGAAGAACGCCGCGATGACCGGCGCGGTCCTGACGAGGCCGCCGATCTCCGACAGCCGGCTCGACCCCGCGTGGCGGTCGACCAGCCCGGCGACCAGGAACAGGTTGGTCTTCACCAGGACCGTTTGGATGATGTAGAAGACGACCGCCGTCACGCCGGCGACGGAGAGCAGGCCGAGGCCGAAGATCATGTAGCCGATCTGACCGACGATGTGGAACGACAGGATGCGTTTGATCTCGTCCTGGGCGAGCGCCCCGACCACCCCGACGAGCATCGTCAGCGCGGCGACGACGAGCAGGATCGTGCCCTGCCGGGAGTCGAGTGGGAAGAGCAGCAATTGGGTGCGGATGATGGCGTACACCCCGACCTTGGTGAGCAACGCGGCGAAGATCGCGGTGACCGGCCCCGGCGCGGTGGGATAGGAGTCGGGCAGCCAGAAGAACAGCGGGAACAACCCGGCCTTGACGCCGAAGACCACGATCAGCAGCAGCGAGAAGCCGGTTCGCACCCCGCTCGACAGCTCGGGCATCCGCTCGGAGAGGTCGGCCATGTTGACGGTGCCCGTGGCCGCGTAGATCAGCGCCAGGGCGGTGATGAACAGCGTCGACGCCAGCAGGCTGATGACGACGTACGTCATCCCGGACCGGACCTGGTCCTGACGACCCCCGAGCGTCATCAGCACGTAGCTCGCGGCGAGCATCGTCTCGAACGCGACGAACAGGTTGAACAGGTCGCCGGTGATGAAGCTGGCCGCGATGCCGGCGGCGAGCACGAGGTACGTCGGGTGGAACGCCGAGTGCTGGACCTCGACGTCGCGCTGGCCGATCGCGAACAGGAGCACGAGCACCAGCATCAACGACGAGACGACGAGCATGATGCCCGACAGCCGGTCGACGACCAGGCTGATCCCGAGCGGGGCCGGCCACCCGCCGGCCTGTGTGGTCACGACCGCGTCGGTGTCGGCGCGGACGAGCAACGCGACCGAGGCGGCGACGACCGTCGAGAGCGCGGCCACGCTGATCGCCCGCTGGGCGCGGCGCGACCGGGAGAAGATGATCGAGACGCCCGCGGCGAACAGGGGGGCGATGATCGGGAACGGGATCAACGCGTTCACGGTTCACCCCCGTCGTAGGGCCGTTCCGGGCCCGGTCGGGGCGACGGGATCGACTCGATGTCGTACAGGTCGTCGTCGTCGGCGGAGTCGGCGGAGTGTTCGAGGTCGGCGAGCTGGGCGTCGGCCAGATCACGGCTGAGGCGACGGCGCGTCGCGATGAGGCGGTCTTCGATGTCGTCGGCCACGAGGTCGTCGTGGGTGAGCTGCCAGCTGCGGTAGGCCATCGCCAGGAGGAACGCCGTGACACCGAACGTGATGACGATCGCGGTCAGCGCGAGGGCCTGCGGGAGCGGGTCGGCGAAGTCGGCCTCGTCGCCGCTCCCGATCAGCGGCGGGATGCCGCCCCGCCCGCCGGAGGTGATGAGCAGGATGTTGGTCCCGTGGCTGACCAGCCCGAGCCCGATGATGATCCGCGTCAGCCGGCGCTGGAGGAGCAACCAGGTCCCGATGCCGAACAGCGCGGCGGCGGTGAACGCCAGCAGTACCGTCATGACCGGCCGCCCCAGGACGTGCCGGGCGGTCGGCGCCCGATCCGGTACTCCTCGAGCCCGTGCGACGCGGCCTGCTTCGGCGCCTCGACCTCGTCGAGTTCGCTGTCGAGATCCTCGCCGAACGCCTCGAACGCCATCAGCACGAGCCCGAGCACGACGAAGTAGACGCCGATGTCGAACGTCAGCGCCGACGTCACCTTCACGTGGTGGAGCAGCGGCAGATCGCCTTCGAGCTTGGCGTGCTCGAGCGCGTTGTTCCCGGTGAGCAACGGGACGATGACCGTCGTCAGCGCGATCGTCAGGCCGCCGCCGAGGATCGTCGAGGGCCGGACGCGGAACGAGTCCCGCACGGCCCGCACGCCGCCCTGCACGTACCGCAACGAGATGCCGGCCCCCGCCGCCAACCCGCCGACGAAGCCGCCGCCCGGCTGGTTGTGCCCGGCGAACAGGAAGTACAGCGAGAGCACCAGGATCGCCGGGTACAGGATGCGGACCGCCACATCGAGGATCGGCAGCCGGCTCACAGCACCACCTCGCGCCCGTCACGCGTCATGTCACGACCTCGTGCCCGCCACGCCGGCGGCGCCCGACGCGCGCCAGCGACACCGCTCCGACCGCGGCGACGACGAGGACGGTGATCTCGCCCATCGTGTCGAACCCGCGGAAGTCGACGAGGATCACGTTGACGACGTTGTTGCCGTCGCCGTCCGGTTTCGACCGGGCGATCATCTCGCCGGAGATCGACGGCGCCGCGACGTCGCTGCGGGCGGCGCTGGCGACGAGCGCATAGACGAACACCGCGGCGGCGACCAGGAACGACACCACGAGCCGCACCGGCCGGACGATCGCCGGCGCCAGGTCGACGAACCGCGCCGGCAGGAACCGCAGGACGAGGACGAACAGGACGGTGCCGAGCGTCTCGATCGCGAACTGGGTGAGCGCGAGGTCGGGCGCGCCGCGCACCTCGTACAGCCCGGCCATCGCGAAGCCGACGGCGCTGAGCATCACGACCGCGGCGATCCGCCGCTCGACCAGCGCCGCGCCGAGCGCCGCGCCGACGATGATCGCGACGAGCGGAACTTGAATCGGGTCCTCGACCCAGTCGGGAAGCGCGTCGAGCTCGCCGACCATCGGCACGAGCGGAACGATCGCCACCGTCGAGAGGATGACGAGCAGGTAGGCGGGAAGCGAGCCGGACTGCACGAACGCGGTGGTCCGGTTGGCGGTCGCCTCGATCGACCGGAGGACGGCAACGAACCCGTCGTCGCCGCTCGGCAGTCTCGCCAGCCGGCTGTGCGCCGCGGCCTGGCCGCGTTCGACCGCGTCGCGGAACCAGGTCAGCGCGAGTCCCGCTCCGATCACGAGGAGCGAGAGCGAGAACGCCGTGTTGAACCCGCTCCACAGCTTGACCGTCGACGGCGAGGCGACCGGGTCGATGGCGATCGTCGCCGCCCCGACGAGGTCGTCGACCAGCACCGGCGCGAGCCCGGTGGCGATCGTGACGACCGTGAGGACGGCGGCCGGACCGTAGAAGAGGAGCGGCGGCGGCGGCGCCGTCCGGCTTGCCGGCGCCTCGGCGTCCTCGGCGTCCTCGGCGTCCTCGGCGAGGTGGCCGAGGAGGCCGAGGACGTAGCGCGCGGAGTAGGCGAACGTGAGCATCGAGCCGAGCACGATCACGACGAGCACCGCCGCGCCCCCGGTGAACCCGCCGTGTTCGAGGTAGGTGTCGAGCGCCTTCTCCTTGGAGATGAACCCGAGCAGCGGCGGGATCCCGGCCATCGACGCCGCGCCGATCAGCGCCATCGCCTTGACCGGCGCCCAACCGGGGCCGAACCCGCCCAGCCGGCGCACGTCCCGCGTCCCCGCCTGGTGGTCGACGATGCCGACGAGCATGAACAGCGTCGCCTTGAACGCGCCGTGGGCGAGCAGGAGCACGACCCCCGCCTGGGCGATCTTGTACTCCCCCGTGCCGAACAGGAGCATCATGAAGCCGAGTTGGCTCACCGTGCCGTAGGCGAGCAGCAGCTTGAGATCGTGCTGGCGCAGCGCCCGCAACCCGCCGATGATCATCGTCGCCGACCCGACGATCAGGACGAGCGCCCGCCAGTGACCGGTCGAGGCGAGGATCGGCGACATCCGGGCGACGAGGTACACCCCGGCCTTGACCATCGTCGCCGAGTGGAGGTACGTGCTCACCGGCGTCGGCGCGACCATCGCCGCCGGGAGCCAGCTGCTGAACGGCGCCTGGGCCGACTTGGTGAACGCCCCGACCAGCACGCAGACGACCGCCGCGCCGACCGCGCCCCCGGAGGGCGGCGACTCGAGCATCTCCGAGATCCGGTACGTGTCGGCGCTCTGGCCGAGGATGATCAGGCCGAGCAGCAACGCGAGGCCGCCCGACCCGGTGATGAAGATCGCCTGCAGCGCGGCGGCCCGCGCCCGGGGGTTGCGGTCCGCGTTACCGATCAGCAGGTACGACGTGATCGACGTCAGCTCCCACGCGACGAACAGGGCGAGCAGATGGTCGGTCAGGACCACGCCGAGCATCGCCCCGGCGAACAGCGTGATCAGGCCGGCGAGGCGGGCCTGACCCGGCTCGATGTGGGCGAAGTAGGCGACCGAGTAGACGCACACCAGCAACCCGATGCCCGACACCAGCAGCAACATCACCAGCGCCAGCGCGTCGAACCGGAGGTCGAGCGAGAGGTCGAGGCCGTCGATCCAGACGACCGACTCGTCCACCGGCCGCCCGTCGAGCACCCCGCCCGAGCGAGCGAGCGCCCAGACGAGCGCCGCCGCCGGGGCGACCGCGGCGACGAGGAACGCCCGCCGCCCGAGCCGGTCGCCGGACAACATGATCCCGACGCCGACGACGAGGTGGAGGATGAGGACGGCGAACATGCGAGGCTGGCGGGGCGTTCCGGACGCGACCTGGCACGATACGGCCCCGGAACGAACTCCGTGATCAACGATCGTGGCCGGTGGAGGACGACTTGGCGTAGTTACCCGCCGGTAACTATCGTCAAGGGCATGGCTGAGATATCACGCGTCGGAGTGCTCGGTTCGGGGATCATGGGCTCCGGGCTGGCCGAAGTGGTCGCGCGCTCCGGGCGCGACGTGGTCGTGCGCTCGCGCAGCCAGCTCAGCGCCGACTCGATGCTGGTCGACCTCGACACCCGCTTGGCCAAGCAGGTGCAGCGGGGCAAGCTCGACGACGAGTCGATGCATCAGATCAGGGGGCGGGTCACCGCCACCGACGACCTCGCCGCCTTCGGCGACTGCGACTTGGTCATCGAGAGCATCATCGAGGACCTCGATCACAAGCGCGAGCATTTCAAAGCGCTCGACGAGGTGACCAAGCCCGACGCGATCCTCGCCACCAACACGTCGACGCTGCCGGTTGTCGAGCTGGCGATGGCCACGCAACGACCGGAGAAGGTGTGTGGCATCCACTTCTTCAACCCGGCGCCGGTGATGTCGCTCGTCGAGGTGGTCCGTCCGATCACCGCTAGCGACGAGACGATCGAGACGGCGATCGCGTTCGCCCGGTCCTGCGGCAAGGACGCGGTCGAGGTCCAGGACCGGGCCGGCTTCGTCGTCAACGCGCTGCTGTTTCCGTACCTCAACAACGCCGTGAGGATGCTCGAGCAGGGGACCGCGTCGATGGAGGCGATCGACACGGCGATGACGGGCGGCTGCAACTTCCCGATGGGCCCGTTCGCGCTCCTCGACCTGGTCGGGCTCGACACGTCGGTGGCCATCCTCGACGCCCTGTACGAGGAGTTCCGCGACCCCAACTACGCGGCGATGCCGACGCTGCGGCGCATGGTCGCCGCCGGGCATCTCGGCCGCAAGTCCGGCCGTGGGTTCCGAACGTACTGAGTGACGCGCCCGGTGGCGCACCCGAATTCGCGTCCGGCTTGCCTCAGCCGGCCGGGGAGTTGCAAGACTCGGACTCGTGAGCAGCGCCGTCGGACCGCGAAGGGAGCCCCCGGCCTCCCGGTACGCGATGCCGAACCCGCTCGTCGCGCCGCCCGGCGTCGACCTCATCGCGATGGGCGCGGACCTCGCGCCCGGCACGTTGCTCGCCGCATACCGCGCCGGGCTGTTCCCGATGCCGGACGACCCGGCGACGCGCGGCGGCAAGATCGCGTGGTACTCACCCGACCCGCGCGGCGTGTTGCCCCTCGACGGCCTCCGCGTCAGCCACTCGCTGCGCAAGCACGTGAAGCGGTTCGAGGTGCGCCACGACACCGCGTTCCGCCAGGTGATGCTCGGCTGCGCCGACGATCGCCGTCCCGGCCGGTGGATCAACGCCGACTTCGTCGAGGCGTACTGCGAGCTCCACCGTCTCGGGTGGGCGCACTCGGTCGAGACGTATCGCGACGGGGAGCTGGTCGGCGGGCTCTACGGCGTCCAGGTCGGCGCGTTCTTCGCCGGCGAGTCGATGTTCCATCGGGAGACCGACGCGTCGAAGGTCGCCCTCGTGCGCCTCGTCGAACGGCTGAACGACATCGGGGCGCGGCTGCTCGACGTGCAGTGGACCACCCCGCACCTCGAGTCGCTCGGCGCCGTCTCCGTGCCACGGCCGACGTATCTGACGATGCTCGCCGACGCGATCGGCTGACACCGACTCGAAAATGACACGGAGCGGGCGGTCCGCCAACCGCCCGCTCCGAGACCATCGCCGGCCGAATCCGCCATTCGGCCGGCGGGGTTCCCGCCAAGGGAAACCGTGACGGCCCTGCGCGTCGCCAAGGGGGAGGACGAAGCCTGGGCCGTGTTTCCTGTGCGTCACCTGCTCGGTGGGCACAAAGCATTCATCGGACCCCTTCCCCGGAACTTGAGGAGATGTTGCCCGACGGGCGACACTTACGAGAATGAGCCCCGCCGCCGACGACCCGGCCTCCGACCGGCCGCCCGACCGGACGTCGCGGCCGCGAGACCGTCCGTGGACGATGCGCACCTACTCCGGCCACTCCAGCGCCGCCGCCTCGAACGAGCTCTACCGCACGAACCTCGCCAGGGGCCAGACCGGGTTGTCGATCGCGTTCGACCTCCCGACCCAGACCGGCTACGACCCCGACTCGCCGATGTCGCGGGGCGAGGTCGGCAAGGTCGGCGTGCCCGTCGCCCACCTCGGCCACATGCGGACCCTGCTGGCCGCGATCCCGCCGGACCAGATGAACACCTCGATGACGATCAACGCGACCGCCGCGTGGCTCCTGGCGCTGTACGTCGCCAACGCCGACGAGCAGGGCGTTGCGCCGGGCGTGCTGCGCGGCACGACCCAGAACGACATCGTCAAGGAATACCTCTCGCGGGGCACGCACATCTTTCCACCGGCGCCGTCGCGGAGGCTGATCGTCGACATGGTCGCCTGGTGCTCCGAGCACGCCCCGAAGTGGAACCCGATGAACGTCTGCTCGTATCACCTGCAGGAGGCCGGGGCGACGCCGGTCCAGGAGATCGCCTATGCGATGGCGACGGCGATCGGGGTCCTCGACGCCGTGCGGGAGTCCGGCCAGGTGGCCGACGAGCGGTTCACCCGCGTCTTCGGCGCCACGTCGTTCTTCGTCAACGCCGGGATCCGATTCGTCGAGGAGGTGTGCAAGCTCCGGGCGATGACCGAGATGTGGGAGCAGATCGGGCGGGAGCGGTACGGCGTGACCGACGAGAGAGCGCTGCGCTTCCGGTACGGCGTGCAGGTCAACTCGCTCGGGCTCACCGAGGCGCAGCCCGAGAACAACGTGCCGCGGATCGTGCTCGAGATGCTCGCCGTCACGCTGTCGAAGAACGCCCGGGCCCGGTCGGTGCAGCTCCCGGCGTGGAACGAGGCGCTCGGCCTGCCGCGCCCGTGGGACCAGCAATGGTCGCTGCGCATGCAGCAGGTGCTCGCCTACGAGACCGACCTGCTCGAGTACGACGACATCTTCGACGGCTCGCACGTCGTCGAGGCGCGCACGGCCGAGCTGCGCGGCGCGGCGCAGGCCGAGCTCGACGACGTGTTGTCGCTCGGCGGCGCGTTCGAGGCGGTCGACACGCTGAAGTCGCGGCTGGTGTCGTCGATGGCGGCGCGGACGCGGCGGATCGAGTCAGGCGAGCAAACCGTCGTCGGGGTGAACGAGTTCGTCGAGACCGCCGAGTCGCCGCTCGGGGGCGCGGGTGCGATCCTCACGGTCGACGAGCGGGTCGAGGCCGAGCTGGTCGACGACCTGCGGCGCTGGCGCGGCGATCGCGATCAGGAGCGCGTCGACGCCGCGCTCGCCGGGCTGCGGCGGGCGGCCGAGGACGGCGACAACATCATGCCGCCCTCGATCGAGCTGGCGCGGGCCGGCGGCACCACCGGCGAGTGGGGCGACGTCATGCGCGCCGTGTTCGGCGAGTACCGGGCACCGACCGGCGTCGGCGCCGGCCACGGGGCGGGCGGCGCGGCCGGCGCGCTCCGCGCCGTCGCCGAGTACGTCCGCTCGATTCCGGGCGGGCCACCGAAGTTCCTCGTCGCCAAGCCCGGCCTCGACGGGCACTCCAACGGCGCCGAGCAGATCACCGTCGCCGCCCGCGACTCGGGCATGGAGGTCGTCTACTCGGGCATCCGGTCGACGGCGGAGCAGATCGCCGCCTCGGCGCGCGACGAGGATCCCGACGTGATCGGGCTGTCGATCCTGTCGGGCTCGCACCTCGCGCTCGTGCCCGACGTGCTCGCCCGCCTGCGCTCGATCGGCGTCGACGCGCCGGTCGTGGTCGGCGGGATCATCCCCGAGGACGACCGGGCTCGCCTGACCGCGATGGGCGTCGCCGCGGTCTACACGCCGAAGGACTTCGAGTTCGCGACGATCATGCGCGAGGTCGCCGACCTCGCCGTCGCCCACCGCTCCGCGTGACCGCCGGCGTCAGTCAGACACCGACGGTGGCGTTGTCGGGCAGCTGGCGGGCGATCCACGAGTCGAGCTGGGGGCCGGATTCGAAGCTGGTGATCAGCGCGTAGCGCGGCTCGTCGCCGCTGTGCACGACGACGTGCCACAGCCGCTGCGTGTCGACGACGAAGCGGGCGCCGCGGTGCAGGGGCACGCGGATCTCGGTCGCCGGGTCGGGAAGGCCGTCGGCGCCGTTGTCCATCAGCAGCATGTAGCTGTCGGGGTTGTCGGTGAGCTCGACCCACGACCGCACGACCCAGCCCTCGTCGTCGGGGTTGAAGCGGTTGTTGTCGTCACGGTGCAGCGACCGGATCGCCGTCTCGCGGTCCTGCGGCTCGAGCTTGATCACCCGCACCCGCCCGAAGTTCGCCCCGACGTCGTCGACGTACCGGCGGATCGTCGGCGCGATCTCGGCGTTCGTCGTCCACCGCGCGTCCTTGTCGGTCTTGCCCTTGTCCCAGAATCCACGGCAGTCGAGCTCGCCGTCGGCCGACGCGATCGGCGCGAAGTTGGTGTCGCCGCCCGACTTCCAATCCATGTACTCGAGGGCCATGAACTCGGCCTCCGGGACCGCGTCGGGCAGGTCGGCGAGCTGCACGAAGCCGGTCTCGGCGAGGACGTCGAGCCGGCGATGGGGGGTGTCGAGCGGGATCTCCACGCTCCAGTGGTCGGCGTTCGGCCAGAAGCTCATGGACGGCAAGTCTATGAACCGCGGGACAGCCGCGGCGGGGAACTCCGTCACAGCGCCCGGCAGGTCATCACGGCCTGGACGTCGACCAACCGGAGCCCGGCGCGTTCGATGTTGCGCGCCGACGTCGTCCACCTCGGTCGCGCGCCGAGTCGGCGCGGCGAACAGCGCGACCATCGCCCCGTCGCCGAGCGGTTCGACGGCAACCTCCGAGCCGCGCTCCAAGCGCATCGCCTCGGCGACGGCGACCACCGATTCGACCTCGGAGCGGGCCAGCCGGTCGAGGCGGTCCACCGCCGCTCAGCCGGTCGTCGTCGCCGGGATCGCGGGAAGCTCGTCGACGACGAACACGTCGCTCGGGATCTCGATGGTCTGGCCGGCCTGGATCGCGTCGGGGTTCGGCAGGCCGTTGATCTCGACGATCGACTGCACCGGGACGCCGAATGACGCGGCGATCACCGCCAGCGTGTCGCCCCGCTTGATCACGTAGAACTTCTGACCCTCGGGAAGCGACGTCGTCGAGGTCGAGCTGGTCGAGGTCGTCGTGCGGATCGGGGCGAGCGTCTCGCGCGACGCCTTGTCGGTCGTGCCGCACCCGACCGCGATCAGGGTGACCCCGACCGGCAGGGCGAGCAGGGCGCGTCGGGGTCCAGCCACGCCGTCATGTTAGGGCGCTCGGAATGCGGCGCCGCATCGCCCGCGGCCTACCCTCGCTGCCGTGGCGCCAACCGACTCGATCGAACACCCGTATCCGGGCGCCCGTCGTCCCGATCGGTCCTACGACCTGGGCGCGGACGGGGTCCGCCTGGCGGTGTACGAGTGGGGCGACGAGGGCGCGCCGCCGCTGCTCGTCGTGCACGGCGGGTTCGACTTCGCCCGCACGTTCGACGTCTTCGCGCCCAAGCTCGCCGCCGGCGGCTGGCGCGTCGTCGGCTGGGACCAGCGCGGCCACGGCGACAGCGCGCACGCCGAGCTGTACTCGTGGGACGCCGACATGCGCGACGCCCTGACCATCTTCGACCACGTCAGCCCCGGCCACCCGCTCCCGGTCGTCGGCCACTCCAAGGGCGGCGCGATGATGACCCAGCTCGCCGACGCGCAGCCGTTCCGCTTCACCCATCTCGTGAACATGGACGGCATCCCCTACAAGCGGCGCATCCCCGACGTCGCCGAGCACGAGCGGAACCGGATGCTGGCCACCGAGCTCGGGGCGTGGCTCGACCACCGCCGCCGCACCGCCGACGCCCGGCGCCGCCCGGGGACGATCGACGAGTTGGCGGGCCGCCGCGGGCGGATGAACCCGCGCCTTCCGCTCGACTGGCTCCGCCGCCTGGTGACGGTCGGCGGCTACGAGTCCGACGACGGGTGGCGCTGGAAGATCGACCCGTCGATGCGCTTCGGCGGCTTCGGCCCGTGGCGGCCCGAGTGGACCTTGATGCGGCTGCCCGGCATCCCGATGCCGTTCCTCGGCATCCTCGGCGCCGAGATGGAGGAGATGGGCTGGGGCACGCCGCCGGAGAAGGTGCTGCCGTACATGCCGCTCGACGGCCGCTGCGAGGTGCTCGACGACGTCGGCCACTTCGTGCACATCGAGCGTCCCGACCAGGTGAGCGCGATGGTGCTCGACTTCCTCGGGCGCCCGTCGTGACCGGGGTCCCGGTCACCCGGCTGCGGCACAACCGGGTCGAGCTCGCCCTCCATCACCTCCGCCGCGGCGGCGGACGCGACGACGGCGGGCGGCCCCTGTTGATCCTCCACGGGCTCGGCGAGACGGCGCCGCGGGCCGTGCCGCGGTGGGCCGAGTCCTGGCGGGGGCCGATCGCCGCCCTCGACTTCACCGGCCACGGCGACTCGACGATCCCCCGCGGCGGCGGCTACACGGCCGAGCTCCTCCTCGGCGACGCCGACGCGGCGCTCGCCGCGCTCACCGACGACGACCCCGGCGCGTCGATCACCGTCGTCGGGCGGGGGCTCGGCGCGTACATCGCGCTGCAGCTCGCCGGCGCCCGCGCGTCGGCGGTGCACGGCGCGGTGTTGCTCGACGGGCCCGGCTTGGCCGGCGGACCGAGCGGCCCGACGTCGCAGAGCTTCTTCTCGCTCCCGGCCAACGGCACGGCGCCCGACCCGTACGCGCTCGTCGAGCTCGGGCGCGACCTTCGCCCGCCGGACTACGCGACGTCGTTCGTCCGACTGGCGCTCGCCGGCTCGACGCTCGACGAGCCGATCGCCGTCTGTTGCATCTTCCGCCCCGACTGGGTCGAGGCCGTCGTCAACGAGCAGGGCGTCGAGGAGCTCCCGCTGGCCGAGGCCCTCCGCCGGTTCGCCTGACCCCCGCCGCCCCGCAGCCCACTCCGTTTGCGTCGCGATTGTGAACGGGCGTCCCACCGAAATCGCGACGCAAACGACGGATGGTGGCGCAACCCGCCGGCGCCGCCCCCGCAGCCCATTCCGTTTGCGTCGCGATTGTGAACGGGCGTCCCACCGAAATCGCGACGCAAACGACGGATGGTGGCGCAACCCGCCGGCGCCGCCCCCGCAGCCCACTCCGTTTGCGTCGCGATTGTGAACGGGCGTCCCACCGAAATCGCGACGCAAACGACGGGTTCCTTGGCGCTCGCCGCGCGGTTAGCGTGAGGGCGTGAGCATCGTGCCGGGCGTCGTCGTCGCGCTGGTTGCGTTCGCGGTGATGGAGCCGGTGACCGCGGCGATCCACCGCTGGGTGATGCACGGCGTCGGCGAGCGCCTCCACCGCAGCCACCATCGGCGGCCGGGCAGCACGTCGTGGGAGGCGAACGACTGGTACCCGGTGCTGTTCGCGTCGATCGTGATGGTGGCGATGTGGGCCGGATTCAACCGCGACGGTCTGGGGGCGCTCGTCCCGGTGACCATCGGCGTCACGGCGTACGGCGCGGCGTACGCGCTGGTCCACGACGGGTACATCCACCGCCGGGCGCCGTGGTTCCCGGCACGTCGCGTCGGCATGCTCGACCGACTCGTCGACGCCCACCGGATCCACCACCTGTACGGGCAGGCCCCGTACGGCATGCTGCTGCCGGTCGTCCCGGGCGAGCTGCGAGAGCGGGCCGCCGCCGCCCGCCGCGACCCGCTGGTGCGCGCCTGACGGCGCGGTCGGTCAGAAGACGAACAGCCCGGCCGTACCCGGCCCCGTGTGGGCCCCGACCGACGGACCGATGCGGTACTGCACGATGTCGCCGACCGCTGGATGCCCGGCGAGGACGTCGGTGAGTTGGACCCCGACCGGGCGGCTCGTCTCGTCCGAGGTCCCGATCGCGATCCGCAGCCCGTGGGGATTGCTCGGCGTCCACTCGAGCGCGTAGTGCGTCATCGAGGCGATCGCCTGGTTGAGCGTCTGCACCGTGTCGAGCACCTCGAGCTTCCCACCCGACATCGCCAGCACCGGCACCCCCGCTTCGGCCGCGGCGGCGACACCGACGCCGTCCGCCCGACCCGACCGCTCGGTGAGCGCCGGCACGCCGACGATGAAGACTGTGCCGAGGTCGGCGGCCCGGCGCCGGGCCACGCTCGACGCCTCGGTGACCGAAGCGCCGGCGTCGAGCGCCTCGGCGGCCGCCCAGACGCAGCACGAGACACCGAACGACGCCGTCCCGCTGTCGACCAGGTGGACCGGGCAGGAGACCTGCTCGGCGGCCAGCCGCGCCGAGTTCAGCGTGCCGCTCAACGCGGCCGAGAGATGCACGGACAGGATCTCGGTCGCGCCGGCCGCGATCAGCCGGCCGTACGCGGCGGCGAAGTCGCCGGGCGACGGTTGGCTCGTCTCGATCACCGGCTCGTGCCCGCCGTCCCACGCCGCGTAGAACTCGTCGACGGTCAGGTCGACACCCTCGTGGTACTCGCGGCCGTCGATCGTGACCGGCAGCGCGACGACCTCGATCTCGTACCTCTCGGCCAGCGACGGAGGCATCTGGCTGTTCGAGTCGGTGACGAGTCCGATCATGGTGCTCCCGATGCTTCCACACCGCCGACACCGTTCCGCCGCGTGCCGCCCGCCGACGGTCAACCGGCGTCCGCGAACCGCCGCATGATCATCGCGCTGGTCACCAAGTTGGCCAGCGGGAGCGCCAGCGACGGCTTCGGGCCCCAGAGGTTCCGCCAACCCTTGGCCCACCACACGAGCCCCCCGAGCACCCAGCACGCGCTCGACACGGCCGTCGCCTCGAAGGCGCGCCGTTTGGCGGCCGGATTGGCCGCGGTCACCGCGGCGACCGCGACGTCGATCGGGAAGTACGCCGGGAACGTCGCCAGGCACTGGCCGACGCTCGCCGCGACGCCCTTGCCGCCGCGAAACCCGTTGGCCACCGGATAGCAGTGCCCGGCGACGGCGGCGGTCCCGCCGAGGTGCGCGCCGGTCGGGCCGGCGACGACGGCGCCGACCGCGCAGGCCGCGGCACCCTTGGCGATGTCGCCGGCCATCACCGTCGCGCCGGCGCGCGCGCCGAGCAGCTTGAGCGCGTTGGCGCCCCCGGGGTTGCCGCTGCCGGAGCGCCGCAGGTCGGTCGTGCCATCGCCGATCCGCCGGGCGACGAGGTCGGCGGTCGGGAACATCCCGAGGACGTAGCCGATCGACACCGCCCACGCGCATCGGCGCACGACGGGTGGCACTCGCATCCGCGGATGGTAATCGAGCCGCGACCGGCCGCCCGGCGGCCCGGAACCAGCGGTGGAAGGCGGCCGGGCCCCTGCTAGATTCGACTCGCTCTCAACGAGACGAGGTCCTCGCCTCACAGGCCCCCATCGTCTAGTGGCCTAGGACACCACCCTTTCAAGGTGGCGGCACGGGTTCGAATCCCGTTGGGGGTGCAAATCACAATGGTCCCGTGGTGAAGTCAGGAGTTCACGCCGGCCTGTCAAGCCGGAGGTCGCGGGTTCAAATCCCGTCGGGACCGCACAGGGGCCACCCGTCATCCACATGACGGGTGGCTCCTGCGAATTCGGAGCGCGGCGCCGCTCCGAACCACGGTCGAGTAGCTCAGTTGGCAGAGCGTCCGCCTGAAAAGCGGAAGGTCCCCGGATCGACGCCGGGCTCGACCACGCCGCACGAGGGCGCCGGGGCAGCGCCTCGGGCCACGCTCGGTCGACCCCGCACGCGCGCGTCGACTCGGCGCGCGTCAGGTCTCGACGAACATGACGTTGGTCAGCCAACCGAGTACCGGAGCGTTGCGTGATCCGTTCTCGGTGACGAACACGTCCTGGCAGCCGGGCATTCGCGCCATGGCCTCACGCGCCTCCTCGAGCGTCGAGTCGGGAGCGACCGTGCCGAACGTGGATTCGAACATCTTGGCCATCTCCTCGTCATTCAAGAGGTCGCGAAGGCTGAGCTTCGCGGTGTCCTGACCGGCGAATGATTTCGCCGCCACGAACTCCATGATCATCGAGCGATGGGCGATCATATGGGCGTAACCCTCGGCGTCGATGATCGGGATGCGCGACCGGCCGTTACCCAGGAGCTCTCGAAGGATCACGGTCTCCGGGTCGATCGCTCCCAGCTGAAGAGCGTAGATGTCCTCCATGCGCAACATGCGGTCGCGGGCGAGCACCTGGGGGCTCTCGACCGGCATGAACGAGATGTCGAAATGTCCGGGCTCGCCATCGGCCCCGGCCCGGTACGCGCTCACGAACGGGAGGTGCAATCCCCCGCCTTCGGACTCGTACGGCGCCCACGGCACGGAGCGGAGCTCCTCACGGAGCGCTGAGACCACTTGACGGACGATGGACTGAATCCAGGGTGGAAGATCACCGAGACTGCGCGGCTGGCCCTCGAGGCCCATCAGGCGGGCGAGGCCGGTCGTGGGGCCGATCGCGATGCTGAACAACCCCTCGACTCGCTGGCTGGACTCGATCCTGGCCTCCGACGCCAGAGCCGCCGCGGCGACGTCCTCGCGACTCTGTGGAGTGGCGCTCATGATCGACTCGACGGCTGAGCCGGGCAACTCGACGCGGACGAACGGACTGGTGACGCGGGTGGTCTTGTCCATCGAGAGCCGTTCCAACCAGGGACGCAGGTGTTCGTGCAACGACTGCGCCAACTCCCTGAGGCGTTCCTCCCGGCGGTCGTACCCCGTGAGCGGGCCGTCGTGCCCCTGGACGAATGTCGCGTCGGTGGCCAACTGAACGACGAACGCCTCCAATGAATCGACCGACGTCGCGTCGACGCGCAGCGAGGTGCCGTACACCACTGGTGCCTGGCTACCGCATTGAAGGACGATGACATTCGTCGGCGTCGTGTCACGAGGATCCGTTGCGACCCCGCATTCCCACATGCAATAGGACCAGTCCTGGTCCTCGCCCGTGTACACCAGGAAAAGAACGTCCGTGCTCGCCAGCGCGTTCTTCAGCTCATCGTTCAGCTCCTTACCCGCACGCGGACCCTGAAAGTTCGGCGAGGACGAAAGGTGTATGTCGGCCTGGGCGTTGGTCAGATCACGGATGAACTCGGCCAACACCAACGCGATGCCGCGATCGGCATGCTTGTGGCTCACGAAGAAGTAGGGATTCGTCATCACGTAGCTCCGATCTACAACCACCACGACCCTACTGCGGGTGGACGGTTGGGGCTTCGCCCGTTTCGACCGCGCCGAGGACCTTCACGCCGCGCCGTCACACGCCGATGTCGCGACGATTGAAGCCCCAGCTCCCGACGGCGACGAGGATCAGCACCACGACGATCATGAGGGCACAGTCGCCACCGTCGAGTCCGCGTCTGAGCGGATCGTTACCCGTCAGCCAGTCGAACGGCGACAGGTTCTCGACCCACTCGAGCCCGTCCCGCTGCGGGATGATCCCATTGGCCACGTATCCGAGGACCGCGGCGCCGGCGCCCACGCCGAGGGCCAGCGACCGGCGTCCCGACGCGGCGCCGACAGCGAACGCCAGGGCGCCGAAGACGGCGGCGAACAGGGCGAGGTGAGCGTGCATCGCGGCGAACCCGGCGATCGGGATGTCGTCCAGTCGGGCCGGCACGATCAGCGCGAGCATCGCCAGCCAGAACACGCCGACGATGATCGCGACGCTGACGAGGAACGCGGCGAATCGCCGAACCGCCAGCCCCACCCGGCTGACCGGCTGCGCCGCGATGAGGTCGAGGGTCCCGGCCTCCTCGTCCCCGGCGATCGCGCGGGCGCCGGCGCCGACCGAGTAGACCACCAGGAGGACCGCCACGATCAGCCCGTACACGCTGGCGGCGAGGTACCCCGCAGCGGTGGAGATGTCGCCGTAGTCGAGCGCTTCGAGCAGGCCCTCGGGATAGCTGTCGAGTGCCTCCTGGATCCCCGGCGAGTCGATCGTCGGCCAGAACGCGGCGTAGCCGCCGCCGACGATCACGATCGCCAGCGTCCAGACGGCGATCGACCGCCGGGCGTCCCACAGCCACTTGGTGAAGACGTCACGCAGCACCGCCGGCCTCGTCCCCGTCGCTGTAGTAGTGGAAGAAGAGGTCCTCCAGGTCGGCTTCCTCCACGGACAGCGTGACGACGACGTGACGCGCCGCTTCCTTCACAAGTGCGTCAGCGCTTCCGTCGAGCCGACACCGCAGCACGGCGCCGTCGACCTCGACGGCGCCGACCCCGGGAAGCCCGGCGAACGACGACGCCGAGACGGGGCCGTCGAACCGGATCTCGACCGCGCGCATCGAGCGTTCGCGAAGGTCCTCGACGCTCTCGACCGCGGCCAGACGGCCTCGGCGGACGATTCCGACTCGATCGGCGGTCTGCTGCACCTCGCTCATCACGTGGGACGACATGAACACGGTCCGGCCATCGCGGGCCGCCTCCCGGGCGAGGGCGGCGAACTCCTGCTGCAGGAACGGATCGAGTCCGCTGGTCGGCTCGTCGAGGACCAGCAGCTCCGGGTCGTGCATGAAGGCCTGGATCACGCCGACCTTCTGGCGGTTCCCCTTGGACAGGGTCTTGATCCGCCGGCCGGTGTCGAGCTGCAGCCGGTGGGCAAGCTCCGCGACCCGGCCGGGCGCGACTCCGCCGCGCAGGTTGCCGAGGTACGTCAGCAGTTCGGCGGCGGTCTGGCGACCGTCGACGGCGAAGTCGCCGGGCAGGTAACCGATCCGGCGGCGCAGCCCGACGCCGTCGCGGCGCGGGTCGACACCGAGCACGACGGCGCGCCCGCTCGTGGGCCGGATCAGATCGAGGAGCAGCCTGATCGTCGTCGTCTTCCCCGAACCGTTGGGGCCGAGGAACCCATACACCTCGCCGCGGTCGACCTCGAGGTCGAGGCCCGCCAGTCCCTTGCTCTGGCCGTAGTCCTTGACCAGCCGCTCGGTGCGAATCGCGGCCTGAGCCATCGCGGGTCCCCGGCGTCAGTCGCAGGCGGTCGGGGTGGCGCCGACCTCGGCGCTCAACGTGTCGGAGGTGAAGAACCCCGCGAAGAGCGTGCAGGCACGCTCCGGATCCCACGGCGCGTCCCACAGCCGGACCGCGCCGTCCGAGCCGGCGGTCGCCAGCACGGTCCCGTCGGGGCTGAAGTCCAGGCCGAGCACGAAGCACGGCTGGTCGTCGGAACAGCCGGGCAGGCCGTCGATCGGCTCTCCGGCGATCGGACCGCTGGACCCGAGCTGCCCGGCCGGTCCGAGCGGCCAGATGCGGATCGTCCCGTCGTTGCCGCCCGACGCGAGCAGCCCGCCATCGGGCGCGAAGGCGACCGGACCGACCTCGTTCGTGTGCCCGGTCAGGACGAACCGCTCGCCGGTCGTGCGGTCGACGAGGCCGATCGTCTGATCCTTGCTGGCCGAGGCCACGAGGTCCGCGGTCACGGCGATCCCCCTGACATTGCTGGAGTGCGGCGAGGCGAGTCCGCCCTCCGACTCCACCAGCGCGTCGCCGGTGATCTCCAGCTCGCGGACGTTCCCGCCGATGTCACCGACCAGGAGGCGCCCGTCGCTCTCGAACTCCACCGCGGTGACCTCCTGGAGGTCCTCGCCCAGATCGATCTTGTGCTCGTCGACGAGCTCGCGGCGTCCGATGTCGAACAGGCGAACCCAACCGTCGTCGCCGACCGACGCCGCCCAGCGACCCGTCGGGTCGATGGCGACCCGGCGGACCTCGTTGTCGGTCGCGCCGTCCACGTCGCCCGGCTCCCGCAACTCGTAGCCGAGGCTGGTCAACTCGCTCGTGCCGTCGCTCCGGTCCCACAGCCAGACGCGGCCGTGGCCGGCGGCGACGATCACGTCCTCGGTCGGGCTGAACGCGAGGGAGTACAACCGGTTCCGGTTCCCGTCCTCGACGAGCAGGTCCCGCGGGTCGGGAACGAGATCGGCGCCGACCCGCTCGTGCGTGCTCGGGTCCCACAGGCGGATCGCCCCGTCGAAACCGGCCGACGCCAGCAGGGTCCCGTCGCGGTTGTACACGACCGAGGTCAGAAAGCACGTGTCGTTGGGCCCGCGCGGGCCGCAGTCGTTGTGGACCAGCTCCGGCGCCAGGTCGACCGCCGTGGTCGCCCAGGTGCGCACCGTCCCGTCGCCGCTGCTCGAATAGAGCCGCGAGCCGTCCGCGGAGAAGGCCACCCCCGACACCCATTCGCTGTGGTCGGTGAGCGGGACGCCGATCGGCGCCCATCGCCCGGCATCGGCGTCTTCCGCCGACCAGACGATGATCGTGCGGTCGGTGCTCGACGTCGCCAGCAGGTCGCCGGCCGGATCGAACGCCAGCCCGCGGACCGCGCGGTTGTGCCCGACGAGCGGCACCGGCGACGGATCGCGGCCCTCCAGGTCGGACCAGTGCCACATCGTGCCGTCGGCGTACCCGACGACGAGCGCGCCGGACGTCGGATGGAAGGCGGCGACGTACGCCGCGGTCAACGCCGCCTCGTCGTCCACGCCGGCCGCCGGCGCCAGGAGTCGCCGGACCGCCGACCCCGAGGCGACGTCCCAGAGCACGACCTGGCCACCGGCGTCGTCGTCGGTCCGGTCGCCGTCGGGGTTCTGACGATCACCCTCGGCGGACACGAGCACCCGACCGTCGTCGCTGAACGCGACGTCGAACACGTCCCCCGGCACGCCCAACGACCCCCGGTCGAGGACGGTCGGGGTCGGCGGGCTGGCCGCGAGATCCCACAGCCAGACCCGTCCCTCGTCGTCGCCCGACACGACGCGCTCCGACGTCGGGTCGAAGGCGACCGCGTGGATCAGCCGGCCGGCGGGCTCGCCGGGCGGAGCGTGGTCGAGGACGTGGACGGCGTCGAACGCCGATCCGGCGCGCTCCCACAAGGTGACCGTTCCGTCCTGTGACGACGTGGCGAGCCAGCGGCCGTCCGGGCTGAGGCTCGTGTCGTACACGTTCGCCGGCGACTCCTCCCGCCCCACGAAGACCGCGCCGGCCGCCGCTTGGTCGCCGAGGTGGACCGAGGTGTACTCGCCGACGACCACGTCGCCGTCGGGGCCGAGCGACAACCCGACGACCCCGCGATCGAACTCGAAGGGATCGCCGTACGGCGACCAACGCTCGTCGAAGGTGGCCCGCGCCGACACGAGGGCGCGGATCGACTCGGGCGTCGACGGCTCGATCAGCGCCGTGCTCTCCGCGGCGACCGCCAGCGCCAGCGCCGGGTTCGACTCCTGGAGGAAGCGCGACGACGTCGACAGCTTCGACGCGGTCGCCTCGCGGAGCGCGTCCTCGGCCCTGCCCTGGGCGCGGACGGCGGCGACGAGGCCGATCGCGGCGACGGCGAACAAGACGATGGCGGCGACCGCCAGCACCAGGTTCCGGCGCGAGCTCCGGCGCAGCGCGGCCGCCCGCTGCTCCCTCTCGTGGCAGGCCTCCAGGAACTCGCGGTCGATGTCGTTGAGCTCGTCGGGGTTGGCGGCCGCCCAGTCGTCGGCCTCGACGAGCACCTCCCCGCCGATCAGCAACCCCGACGACCGCTCGCGCCGGCCCCACTCGTCGGCCTTGAGCTGGAGATTGGACAGATGCTGGGCCTCCCAGGCGGCGTTGGAGGCGCGGATCGGCTCGACGAGCCGGTCGTGGGCCAGCTCGTACCAGATCGCGCCGCGGCGCGACTCGGCCCTAGTGAGATGGGCGTCCTCCAGCCTGCGCAACACGTCGTGGCCGGCGTCGCCCGGTCCGGACAGCGTCTGGGTCCGGAAGCCGTGTTCGGTGATCAACTCGTTGTCGATCCACTGCCGGATCGCCCGCTCGCTGACACCGGTCGCTTCGGCGACCCCGGCGACCAACTCCTCGTAGAACGTGGCGAGCGCGTCGTCGACGCTGCCCAGCGCTTCGACGTCGGCGAGCTCGATCGACGACGCTCCGGCCGACAGCCCGTCCCACATCCGCCGGCAGACGACCTGGAGCTGGACCGGCTCGACGTAGCGCCCGAGCTCCTCGACGACCGAGTCGCCGCGCTGCACGCGAACCTGGCGGAGATCGTCGATGAGCCGTTGCGCCGCGACGTCGGTGAAGTCGGCCCCGGCGTCGGCGACGGCCCGCTGGGCGGCGACCGTGGCCGCGCCGGCGTCGAGGAGGTCGAGTCGGTAGCGGGTCCGCAGCCGGGTCGGCACGTACCTGACGAAGTCGTCGAGCTGCGTGACGAAGTCCTCGCGCATCGAGAACAACGCGGACCAGCGGCGATCGCGCAGGGCCTTGCCGACCTCGGCGACGAACTCGACCTTCTGGTCGTGGTCGGTCGGGTCGAGGGTGAGCAACTCCTCGAACTGGTCGAACACCAGGCACGGATCGAGGTCGTCGCCGGTCGGGAACAGCGCGAGGTACTCGGCGAACCCCATCCTCGCCAGCGCCGCCGGATCGACGCGCTCCTCGGCCGGCCGCGCCCCGTCGAGCGAGAACAGCGCGCTCAGCAGGTACCGGTTGCCGACCCCGCCGCCCTCGGCGGGCGCCCCACCGCCGTCGACCATGTCGAGATGACCCACGCGGATCGTCGGGAGCACCGCGAAGTCCCGGCGCTCGAGCTCGGGACGCAGGCCGGCGTCGATGAGCGAGGTCTTGCCGGCGCCCGACGGGGAGTACATCAAGACGATGCGGTCGGCGATCAACAGGTCGCGGAGGTCGCCGATCTCGACGTCGCGCCCGTAGATCTTCTCGCCGCGCCGGATCGAGCGCGGGCCGACGAACGGGTTGCGGCGCTCGCTGCCGGGCTCGACGCGTTCGGCCGGATCGGCGACCGACGTCATCGGACGGCCGCCCTCAGCTCGGCGAGCCCGGCGGCGAACTCGTCGATCGAGCCCCAGAAGATGTCGATCGACGGGTTCCGGTACTTGCCGAAGTACCGCTCGAGGTACTTCTGCTCGCGCGACCGCCCCTCCGCCCCGGGCCGGAAGTCGGCCTGCGCGCCGACGTGGGAGTACTTGTTGAGCTTGTGCCCCCCCTCGGCGCTGATCAGCGCCCTGAGGAGCACCCCGACGTCGACGCCGTCGAGGCCGAAGCCGAGCAACAAGAGCGCCGAGTCGGCCAGCACGCGGCGCACCGGCTTGGGGATCAGCGACGGATCCTGCGTGACGCTGATCAGGAAGTCGAGGTAGTCGTCCGAGCTGAGCACCAGCGAGTCCGGCGTGTCGACGGTGCCGAAGACGTGGTACACGAGCGGGCGCTCGACGGACGGAACGTACCCGGGCTCGGTGTCGAAGACCGACGGCGGCCAGTCCTCCTCGTACACGTCGGGCCGCCACCGACAGAGCTCGACCGCGGGCTGCTTGCCCGCCTCGACAAGGGCGTCGGCCATCAGCGCCCACGGATGGGCGATGACGTAGATCCGGCACGGAAGCCCGGCCAGCACCTGGTGCGGGTCGTGGTCGACGGTCGCCAGACGGTCCCGCCACACCGCGCTCAGCACCTGGTTGAACTCTTCGGCCGAACCGTCCTCCACCGACTCGCCGAAGTTCTCGACGATCTGCTCGCGTAGACCGTCGGTCAGGGCCGACCGCAGCGTGTCGACGTTGTTCATCACCTCGACGAACTGGGCGGCGAGCGGCAGGTCGTTGCGCCGGCGCAGCTTGGTCGGCAGGTTGAAGCTCTGCGCCCAGCGCTTCGCCAGGTCGTCCATCGGGCCGACCAGCGAGTCGGTGATGCCCCGGCCGATGATCGGCGTGAAGTGGTCGTTGTCGACGTGGGTCATCAGCGAGCGGAGCAGGTCGACGGTGTCGGGCTCCAACTCGGCGAGCGAGCGCCGCTGGCGGGCGGCCCGGCGCTCCCGGGCGATCGGGAGCGTGGCGATCAACCGATCGACGTCGCGCTTGACGGCGACGGCGAGCTCGCGCCGTCCGAGCAGCTGCTCGGCGAGCGCCAGCAAGGTCGGGTGCTGGTCGGCGGAGGCGACGTGCTGGCGCAGGAGGGCGACGAGCTCCTCCTGCTCGTCGAGCGTCAGCGTGTCGGTCGAGGCCAGCCGGTCCTTGAGCGGCGCGAGGTCGACGATCGGCGGCGGCGGCGGTTCGGGCGGCGGACCCGACGGCCGCACCCGCTCGGCCTTCCCCTTCTGCAGCACCGCGACGGCCAGCGCCGTCACGCTCTCCGGCGTGCGCTGTCGGAGGTCGACGTACTGCGTGGTGCCGATCGGATCCGGCGCGAGCTGGACGTCGGTGTCCCGCACCATGACCGGGATGATCGGCGCGCCCAACGCGACCGCGTAGGCCAGCTCGGAACGGCACGCCCCCGACTGCAGCGAGGCCGGGCTCAGCAGGAACAGGAACACGTCCGCCGACCGGATCCGATCGAGGATGACGTCCCACCACTGCTGCCCGCCGCGCAGCTCGCGATCGAACCAGACCTGCGAGCTGACCTGTCGCAGATCGTCGTTCAGCGTCGCGGCGACCGCGGCGTCGGGACGCGCGTAGCTGATGAACAGCTCGATCCCGTCGCCGCCTCCCGACGGCGGATCGACGGCGCGCGGCGCACCTGTCGCCCCCGCTGCCGGGGGAGGAAGCTGATCACTCATCTCGTCACCCGGTTCTCTCGCGCGCGTTCCGTGAGACGACCGTACCGTGTCCGGGTCGGCGATCCTGTACGTGACACGGCCCGCCGTCCCGGCCTGCCCGTGACCGGCGGCCGTGATTGGGACTTGACGGCGGGCCCGACGGACCACAGAGTGCTCACGAGGGCACACGACGGTCGAGAGGGCTTGGTGACGGAGACGATCGGTTTCATCGGGTTGGGCACCATGGGCGGGCCGATGTGCGAGCGTCTGGCCGGCGCCGGGTTCGGGATCGTCGCGTTCGACCTCGAACCCGAGCGGCTCGCGGCGGCGGGCGGCGCCGGGGCGCGGCCGGCGGGCTCGGTTGCGGACTGCGCGGCCGGCGCCGACGTGTTGTTGACGTCGCTCCCCCGGCCCGACGACGTCCAGGCGGTCATGGCCGACGCCGGCGCGCTGGCCGCGCTCCGGCCGGGATCGCTGTGGATCGACCTGACCACGAACCGCAAGGAGTTGGTCGCCACGCTGGCCGCGGCCGCGCCCACCGGCGTCGACGTCGTCGACTCGCCCGTCACCGGCGCCGTCGACGGCGCCCGCACGGGTCGGCTCACGCTCTTCGTCGGCGGCGAGCCCGCGCCGGTGGCACGAGCGACGCCGATCCTCGATCATCTCGGCACGGTGATCGCCTGCGGGCCGCTCGGCGCCGGCAACGTCGTCAAGCTCGTCACGAACCAGTTGTGGTTCGTCGCCGCCGCGGCGATCGGCGAGGGCTTCGCGGTCGGCATGTCACACGGCGTCGACCTGGCGGTGTTGTACCGGGCGATCTGCGATTCGGTCGGCGACTCGTTCGTCGCCCGCCACGACGCGCCGTCGATCTTCGCCGGCCACTACGACCCGTCGTTCAGCCTCGCGCTCTGCCTGAAAGACCTCGGATTGCTCGCCGAGCTCCAGCACGACGTCGGCGCGCGCTTGCTCCTGACCGACGCCGCCCGCGCCGCGTTCGCCGAGGCCGGCGAGCGGTACGGGACCGGCGCCGGCGAGATGCACGTGGCCCGACGGCTGGAGGACGACACCGGGCTGTCGTTCCGGCTGGACGGCGACTGGACGGCCCCTTGGGAGGTGGCGGCGGAGTGACGACGACCGGCATGGCCGGTGGGATCGGTCGGACGGTCGGCAGACGAGGGGAGGTCAGACGCAGAGCGCGGGTTGTCCGCCGAGCTCGTCGCTGAGCCGCTGCCGGCCGTCGGCCCCGCCGGCGGAAAGTCGTTCGAGCGCGAGCTCGCACGCCCGCTGCGGGTCCCACGGCTGCTGCCACAGGCGAACGACGCCATCCGACCCGGCCGACGCCAGCAGCTGGCCGCCGGCATCCCGGCCGAACGCCAGACCGAGCACGAAGCACTGCTTCTCGCAGCCCTCGTCGACCGCCGGGAGCGAAACCCCCGCGATCGGGCGCGTCTCGGCGTCGAGCGAATCCGGATCTAGCGACCACTGTGGATCGAGGGGCCACACCCTGATGGTGCCGTGGGGGGGGGGGGGGGGGGGGG
>JBFGCT010000002.1:0-62423 GCA_041581055.1 Ilumatobacteraceae bacterium
CGAGCCGCGCCGCGGTTCGGTGGCGCGGCTCGAGCGTCCAGGGCGTCCACGGTCTCAGGTGGTGTGTCAGCTCCGCACGGCGCGGCGGCGGAGACCGAAGGCGCCGACTGCGACGAAGAACAGACCCGCGGCCGCGGCGAACAGCAAGGCGGCGTTGTTCGAGGCACTCGGTTGGTCGCCGGAATTGACGGCGGTCGGCTGCGGCGTGCCATCGCCGGCCGCCGGGTCGGCGAAGGCGATCGGAGCCGCGCCGTTCTCGGGCTGGGACAGGCTGCCGACCAGGATCACGCAGTCGTCGGCGCCGAATCCGCAGTTGCCGCTGCCGACCGGCCCGGTCTTGACCGTGATCTCGAACGTGGCGTCGCCGTTGGCGTCCAACGGAACGGGAACGATGTTGCCGGTGTCGCACTGCGCGAGCGGGTCGACGACGGGCGTGACGCACTGGCCCGAGACGAACTCGGTGCTACTGGCGGGGAACCCGGTGACGGTGACCGTGACCGTGTCTCCGTCGGCGAGGTCCGTGCTGGGATCGACCGAGACCGACGCGTCCTGCGCCGCCGCCGGGCCGGAGACGAGAAACGTCGCCGCAGCGATCGTGACGAGTCCGAGTGTTGCTCTGAATCGGGTCATTGTTGCTTTCCTTTCTCGAACGCACCGGTTGCGCTCGAAGACCGAGAACGTCAGGCGCCTGGTGTGAAGGTTCCCTCCAGTTGCCAGACGCCCGTGAAGTCGTTGAACGCGCCGCCGACGATCTGGCTCGCCCACGTGAGCGAGTAGCTGCCGGTCTCGACATCGATGGCGCCGGTCGGACCGGGTGTCGTGGCCCCTGGCGCCGATCCGTCCGGTTTCGGTGATCCCTGGTTGAAGATCTCGCCCGCGTAGTACGCGGACACCGCGGCGACGTTGCCGGACAGTTCGCCGCCGGTGGCGATGATCTCCGGCGGTTCGGCCTCGTCGGTCGTGGCCATGCCGAAGGCGACACCGAAGAAGAGCGTGGGTTCGGCGATCTGATCCGCCGTCGCGTTGCCGGCGGCGTCGAAGGAGGGATCGGCCCCCGGCTGGAATGTGTTGGTCAGCAGACCCCCGTCGGTGCCCGGGAGCAGGGGGATGAATGTCTGGTCGGCGCACGGCGAGTCGCCGTTGGGAACGTAGGGGCCGGCCTCGGCGGTGCCGCCGATGGCGACCATGCGGAAGAACGAACCCGACTCCGAGCCGGCGACGTCGCAGGTGCCCGGCTCGATCTCGAACAGCCCGACGAGCTCGCCCTCGAACGTCGCCGGGGCCTCCGGCGCCGGCTCGGTGCCCGCGTCGGGCGGGGCGTCGGACTCGGGCGGGGCGTCGGACGCGGGTGGGGCGTCGGACGCGGGCGGGGCGTCGGACCGGGGTGGGGCGTCGGTCCCGGGTGGGGCGTCGGTGGCGGCGGGCTCGTCGTCGCCGCCGCCACAACTCGCGGCGACGAGGGCGATCGCCAACAGCGGGGCGACACGGCTCAGGATCGGACGACGAGTGCGCATTTCATTCTCCAGCTGAATCGGGCTCGATGGGCGGGGTGGGTGGGCGCGCTCGAAACGCCAGCACGGCGACGAGCACTCCGGGCAGCACGAAGAACCAGGGAAACAGCGCGAACGGCGGAAGCGCGTCGACCGCTTCGTAGTTGTCGACGTTGTCGCTCATCGCCGCGACCATCGGGGCGAAGTCACCGACGATCGACTGCCATTGGTCCGAGAAGCGCGTGATGGCGGGGAGCTCCCCGTCGCCGAGGCCGGCCTCCTCGCGGGCCAACGGGATCACGGCGGTCCGGAGTTGGCTCTCGGCCCCGCCCATCGTGATGAAGTAGCCCTGCACGTTCTGGACCCGCTCCCTGACCATCATCGGGCGGAAGTCGTCGATCATGTCGCCGCCCTTCGGGGCGCGGGTGAACATCTGGAAGATCACCGGCGCCAGCGCGATCGCGACACCGAGCACGCCGATCGCGACGAGCAGCCGGGTTGGCCGTCGCGTGCGAGCGACGCGGAGGGCGGCGACCCCCAGGCCGACGACCATCAGTCCGGGCACGACGAAGAACCACGGGAACAGGTTGAACGACGGCAACGCGTCGACCGCCGCGAAATTGCCGAGGTTGCCGTCCATCCTGTCGAGCAGATCGGTCATGTCGGCGTCGATCGCCGGCCACTGGTCGTTCAGGGTGGCGAGCAAACCGAACTGGTCGTCGTACTCCGCCGCGTCGAGCGCGCCGGAGCCCACGATCGCCGGTTCGAGCACCGCGCGGGACTCCTCGTCGGCGGCGCCGATGTCGGACACATAGCCGGTGAAGAGGGTGACCTGCTCCTCGGTCATGAACGGCCGGAACTCGTCGATCATGACCGCGCCCTCGGGGGCGCGGCTGAACATCTGGAAGATGGCGGGCGCCGCCACCAGACCGACGCCGATGGCAACGATCGCGAGGAGTGGGCCCCTGCGAACGCCGCTCGCCATGCCCTCTCCCTTTCTGCTGCCTTGCGGGTCTCATTCGTACGTGCGCATATCTTTGCCCACTCACGTACAACGGTCAACCACCACTGTGAACAGCGGGGATCGCTCTTGCTTGACAGGAGTTCGCTCGCGTGCTGATATTAGCGGATACGAATATTGAGGGGCTTGTGAGCGACACCGGGGACATCGCCGAACCATCCGTCGGGCCGAGGCCACGGCGATGACCGACGCCGCGAGCGCGCTCTACAAGGCGCCCCAGGTCGCCGGTCACGGGGACGTGTCGTTCGCCGAGAAACAGCGCTTGTTCGACGAGGTCGTCGCCGACATCAGGTACCCCGACTACATGTACGGGTGCTACGAGTGCGGCATCTGCGTGGCCGCCTGCCCCTCGGCCCGCTTCTACGACTTCAGTCCCCGTCGCATCGCGCAGGCCGCCGCCCGCGAGGACGTCGAGCTGGTCTATCAACAGATGGAGGAGGACATCTGGGAGTGCTCCCAGTGCTTCTCCTGTGTGCGCTGCCCCCGAGGCAACAACCCCGGCGGTGTCATCACGATCCTGCGCGAGGTCGCCGTCAACAACGGCCTGGGCTCGGCGCGGAGCGCGCTCGAGGGCTACTCGCGCATCATCTACAAGATCATGTCGACCGGCACGCAGGTGTCCCCCGACATGTTGCAGCCCGACGCGTTCCCGGACTGGGGGCCCGAGGTGAGGGACGTGTCGGACAACCTCGATCTCTGGCGCCGGGCCCTTCCCCCCGAGACGATGCACACCACCTCCACCGGCTGGGACGTCGCCGACAGAACGCTCGTCGAGCTGTACCTCATCTGGATGGAGACCGGCGCGCTCGAGATGATCCGCGAGGTCGACGAGGGACTGCACATGATCCTGGAGGAAGTGATGGAGGAGCGCCTCGAAGAGGAGGGGATCGAGCTATGAGGGAGAGGACAGGTCGATGAGCATTCCCGTCAGCGTGTTGTTGAAGAAGAAGGAGCGCTACGACCGCGACCCGCGTCACGGGCCGGAAGACTTCTACGAACAGATCTTCGAGATCGAGAAGGCCGGCGATTGGATCGTCCACCGGGTCCCCGACGACCACGTCGCGGTTGCGACCAAGTTCGAGCGACCGAAGAAGATCCCGGTCGAGAACCTGTGGCATCACAAGTCGTGCGGCCAATGCGGTCACATCCCCGGGTACTCGACGTCGATCTACTGGGCGATGCGCAAACTCGGCCTGGAGTACGAGGATCCACGCGACCAGACGTCGTGCACGGCGTGGAACTACTACGCCAGCGCCACCTCCAACTCGGCCGCGCAGGCTGCGGTCGCCATGCGCAACTTCGCCGCGGCCCACGAGTCGGGGTTCTTCCCGCTGATCCACTGCGGGACGTCGTACGGCCACTACAAGGAGGTGCGCGACGAGCTGATCCGCCACCCCGAGCTCAGGCGTCAGGTGCGCGACGTGCTCGCCAAGCTCGGCAAGCAGATGGTCATGCCCGAGGAGATCGTGCACTACTCGGAGTGGTTCCACGCCATGCGGCACCGCATCGCCGAGCATCAGGTGCGCGACTTCTCCGGCATCGCCGTCACGGTGCACCCGGCGTGCCACTACTACAAGCTCGTCGAGGGCGATGCGATCTACGACCCCGACGTGTACGGCGGGCAGCGGACGGCGATCGTCACCGCGCTCGTCGAGACCCTCGGCGCCGAGGTCCGGAACTATTCGACGTGGTTCGACTGCTGCGGTTTCGGCTTCCGGCACATCCTGGTGCAGCGCGACTTCACGCGGTCGTTCGCCACGCAGCGCAAGATCGAGGTGATGAAGGAGGAGGCCGACCCCGACGTCGTGCTCACCCACGACACCGGTTGCGTGACCACCCTCGACAAGAGCCAGTTCGCGGCCCAGGCCCACCAGAAGAACGTCGGCGTTCCGGTCATGTCCGAGGCGCAGTTCGCGGCGTTGGCGATGGGCGCCCATCCGTACAAGGTGTGCCAGCTCCATTGGCACTCGACCGACTACCGGCCCCTGCTCGAGAAGATGGGCATCGACTGGGAGGCCGCGTGGGCGGAGTTCGAAGCCGACCTGGCCCGGCTCGAACGTGGGGACGTGGAGTTCATCACCTGGGACGACGTCGGCTGAGCGAGAGAAGGGGACGGTCATGGGAAGCAACGTCATCGCGGTCATCGGGGGCGGGCCGGCCGGGTTGGAGGCCGCCGCCTCGGCGGCCGAGCTCGGATCGCAGGTCGTCCTCGTCGAGGCGCGCGACTTCCTCGGGGGGACGCCGATCGCGGAGAACTATGCCGCCCTGACGCCGCACATGGAGAGCGCCGAGGTGGCGATGGGCCGCCTGATCGAGCGGGCGACGAGCAGCGATCTCGTCGAGGTCCGCACCGGATCACAGGTGACCGAGGTCTCCGGGAACGCCGGCGGCTTCACGCTCACCGTCACCGGGGCCGACGGGCCGAGCGGCGTCGAGGCCGGCTCGGTGGTCATCGCCTCCGGGTTCCGGCATTTCGACCCCGGCGGCGAGACGCAGATGTACGGCTACTACGAGCACCCCGATGTCATGGCGCTGCAGGATCTGGAGTCGATGCTCAAGGACCACAACGTGGTCCGGCCGTCGAACGGCGAGCCGCCCAAGAGCCTGTGCTTCATCCAGTGCGTCGGCAGCCGCGATCGCCAGATCGGCAACGAGTACTGCTCGAAGGTCTGCTGCGGCGTGGCGTCGAAGGAGGCGATCGAGGTCCGTCAGCAACTGCCCGACTGCAAGGTGTTCATCTTCTACATCGACATGCGGATGTACGGGTATTGGGAGAACGAGATCTACTGGCCCGCGCAGGAGCAGCACCACGTGCAGTACATCAAGGGCATCGTCACCGAAGTGCTGGTCAAGGGCGACCGGCTGCTGGTGCGGGGCGAGGACACGACCATGGGCCGGCCGATGGAGGTGCTCATGGACATGGTGGTGCTGTCGGTCGGGATGGAGCCGTCGGAGGGGACGCGGTCGCTGGCCCAGCTCTTCGGCGTGCAGCAGAACAAGTACGGGTTCATCGACAGCGTGAAGGCGCCGATGGACGTGGTCAGCACCAACGTCGCCGGCGTGTTCGCCTGCGGCGCCGCACTCGGGCCTGCCGACCTCGAGGATTGCGCGAACTCGGGGGCGGCGGCCGCGACCAAGGCGATCAGCTCGCTGCGACTGCGCGCGATCGCCGGCTGACGGGGCGAGTCGTGGCTGGACAGGTGGTCGACGCCGAAACCGCGAAGGAGTTCATGCGCGAGACGCTCGAGAAGGTGTCGCCCGACGACCTCGTCGACATCTCCTCCAAGCTCGAGCGCAAGGCCGCCGTCTTCGCCGAGCGGCTGGCGCCCGGCCGGCTCGGCGAGGCGGATCCCGCCGACCTCCGAATCGTGCTGCGCAACACGTTCTCCACGCGCCGCAAGGCGGGCGCCATCCTCGACCAGATCGGATCCGCCCGACTGGTCGAGGCGATCGACGACCTGCTCCGCGGCGAGCACCCCCTCCCCGTTCGCTTCGAGCGGTGCCAGGCCGTGCTCGCCGACTATCCGCAAGCCGCCTTCGACCTGCCCGCGGAGCTGCTGCACTTCACGTATCCCGATCGGTATTGGCTGTGGTCGAGGTGGATGTGGGATCCGCGCACCGAGACCGGGGCGCTCGCGCTGGTCACCGACGAGGATTTCGACTTCGGCGATGACGGCCCGGGCGCGACCTATCTGCGGATCGGTGAAGCGACCGCGTTCGTCACCGAGACCGGTCGTGCCGCCGGCTTCGCGGCGATCGGGTCCGGCCCGTTCGGCGTCGACGTCTTCCTCGGCTGCGTCTACGCGGTCTACATGTACACGGTCCTGCGGTTGCGCATGACCCAGGAGTTCAATCGCATCGTCCCCGAGCAAGCCGAGCTCGTCCAACGCCTGCTCGGCGTCCATCGACTGGAGGTCTGACCATGCCGGTCGGAGGAAGGAAGCAAGAGCCCGTCGCCCACGAGTTCGAGTCCGTCACCGTCAACTCGACGCTGACCGGCCGCCCGTGGGAGCTGACCGGTCATTGGAACCGGATGTTCGAACAACGGGTCATCTGGGAGTACCACACCGAGGGGTTCGAGGAGATCTCGGCGCTCGACGGCGGTGAGTCGCTCGAATGGTGTTACCGGTGCGGCCAGTGCATCCCGGTGTGCCCGGTCGACCTGGTCGGGAACTACGGCCCGATGCGAATCCACCAGCTCGTGCAGCTCGGCACGAAGCTCGCCGAGTCGGACGACCTGTGGTTGTGCACGACATGTCAGAACTGCCTGCGGGTCTGCCCGAAGGAGGTCGACATGGTCAAGATCATGCCCGCCGTGCGCGAGACCGCGGTCGGCGCCGGCGCGGTTCCGGCCGAGCTGCAGGACGTGTTCGAGAAGACCTTCCGCTACGGGAACTGCATGGGCTCGAACGCGAAGCGCCGCCACGCGTGGGCGAAGGGCGCCGACGTGCGGGTGCTCGCCGACGACCCCCGGCCCGTCGACGTGCTGTTCTACGTGGAGGACTACTGGAGCTACCACCCCCGCGGGCAGGTTGCCGCGCGGGCGTTCGCCCGCATCGCCGACGCGCTCGGCGTCGACTGGGCGATCCTCGGCGCCGAGGAGAAGACGATCGGCGACTCGCAGCGGCTGGCGGGGGAGAAGGGCCTGTTCGAGTCGCTGATGGAGGACGTGGTGGCCACGCTCGCCAAGTACGAGTTCCAGCGCATCGTGACCCCCGACCCGCACGGGTACAACGCGCTGCGCAACGTCTATCCGACCTACGGGCACGAGTACGACGTGTTGCACTACACGCAACTGCTGGCGCCGCTAATCGACGGTCTCGAGTGGCGCAACCCGCTCGACGTCACCGTGACGTTCCACGACCCGTGCTATCTCGGCCGGCACAACGGCGAGTACGACGCGCCGCGCCGGCTGCTCGAGGCGATCCCCGGGCTGCGCCTGACCGAGATGCAGCGCTGCCGCGAGAACGGCTACTGCTGCGGCGGCGGTGGCGGCGGCATGTGGCTCGACGGGCTCACCGACCAGCACACCACCGAGCGGCTGTCGGAGCGACGCGTGCGCGAGGCCGTCGAGTCGGGCGCCGATGTCCTCGCGGTGTGCTGCCCCTACGAGGTCTCGCGGTTCGAGGACGCCGCCAAGTCCACCGGCAACCCCCAGCTCCAGGTGCTCGACATCGTCGAGCTGATCGACCAGGCGATGGGCGTCGATGCCGCCGACTGACCATCTGCGGGTCGCCGACTTCGGCACGGTGTCGCCGCTGCGCAGCCAGACGCTGTGGCACGCGATCGCCGACGGCGTGTCGGCCGGCGGCCCGCCGACGCTGTCGTTCCTGCGGCCGCGGCGCCCCTACGTGTCGATCGGCTACCACCGCCGGATGAGCGAGGTCGACGTCGACGAGTGTGCCCGCCGGGGCTGGCCGGTGTACCGGCGGATGGTCGGTGGTGGGCCCGTGTACCTCGACGACGGGCAGCTGTTCTTCCAGATCACGGTGCCGATGCGCGCCGTCCCGCCGTCCCGCCCCCGTGCGCTGCGCTGGTTGCTCGCCCCGGTGATCGACGCCTACCGGGCGGTCGGCGTCGACGCCGAGATCGACGACCGGCTCGAGATCGTCGTCGGCGACCGCAAGGTGTGCGGCTACGGCGCCGGCCAGATCGGCGACGCGGCGATCGTCGTCGGCAACCTCATCGAGACGTTCGACCACGACGCGGCGGCCGCCGTGCTGCGCGTCCCGTCGCCCGAGGCGCGCGCCGAGTTGGCGCGGCTGATGCGCCGCTATGTCGCCGCGACACCAGCCGACCCGGCCGCGTTCCGCGACGCGGCGATCGCCGCCTTCGCGGCGCGGCTCGCCGTCGAGCCGCGGGCCGGCGAGCTGACGGGCACCGAGCTGACACGCCTCGACGAACTCGACCGTCGCTTCGTCGACCCGGCCTGGCTCGCCGGTCCCGACCGGCCGGCGCCGGCGGCGTGGCAGGTGAAGGTCCGCGCCGGGGTCTTCGCGTTCGCCGCCTCCGACGGCCGCACCACGATCATGGCGGGGGTCGACGGCGGGCGCCTCGTCGGCGTCAGGCTCAGCGATCCCACGCTCAACGGAGCGACGGCGGCGGTGCAGAGCTCGCTGCTCGGGCTCGATCTCGCCTCGGCGGCGACGACCCTGGAGAACTCAGGCGCCGGGGGGCGGCGGCTGTCGTCCTTGCTCCGGCTGGCGGAGCCGCGTCGATCATGAACCCCGAGGAGGACCATCCCGTGTCAGATCTCACCATCGAGGGCTTCGCCGTGCGCGCCGACCTGGCGTACGACCTCGAGCGTCACATGTGGGTTGCCGATCGGGACGATGGCCGGCTGCGGGTCGGGATGGACACGCTCGGCGTCGAGACGTCCGGCACGCTCGCCCACCTCGACTTCGTCGACGTCGGCACCGTGCTCGAACGAGGCGAGCCGTTCGGCACGCTGGAGGCCGAGAAGTTCGTCGGCCCGCTGGTGGCCCCGGTGGCCGGCGTGGTTGTCGCGGTGAACACCGCGGTCACCGACGATCCCGGCGTGGTCGAGCGCGAGCCGTTCGACGGTGGGTGGATGATCGAGATCTCGCCCAGCGCCGGCGCCACCGACATCGCGGAGCTGGTGCGCGGGGTGGACGCGATCACCGAGCGGTTCCGGGCGCGCGTCGCCGAGTACCGCCGCGACGGGGTGTTGGCCGAGTGACGAGCTCGACGGCGACCACCGGCTTCGACGTCCGCACCGCCAACTTCGGCGACGCGATCGACTTCTTCGCGCCGGGGTTGAAGCGCTGGGAGACGCGGGAGTGGAAACCGACCAACCCCCGCCGCTTTCTCCCCGTGTCGGTGACGGGCGACGCCTGCGCGCTGCAGTGCGACCACTGCCAGGCCAAGGTCCTCGAGGGCATGATCGCGGTGACCGGGCGGCGCGACCTCTTCGAGCTGGCCGCCCGCCTCCAGTCCGAGGGAACCGACGGGCTCCTGGTGTCGGGCGGGTCGACGCGCACCGGCGCCGTCCCGCTGGAACGCCACCTCGACGACATCGGGCGCATCCGCCGCGAACTGGGCATGAAGGTCGTCGTCCACTCCGGGGTGGTCACCCCGACCGTCGCCCGCGGTCTCGCCGATGTCGGCGTCGACGCCGTGATGCTCGACATCATCGGCGCCGACGAGACGATCCGCGACGTCTACCACCTCGATCTCACCACGTCCGACTTCGACCGGTCGCTGAGCCACCTCGCCGAGGCCGGGCTGCGGATCATTCCCCACATCGTGCTCGGCATGCACTACGGCCGGTTCCTCGGCGAGCAGACCGCGCTCGACATGATCGCGTCGTATCCGGTGTCGACGCTGATCCTCGTCGTGCTCGTCCCGCTCGTCGGCACGCCGATGGAGCACATCGCGCCGCCGCCGGTCGCCGACGTCATCGACTTCTTCGACGTGGCCAGGAGCACGCTTCCGACGACGACGATCAACCTCGGCTGCGGCCGCCCGATGGGCGCGATGAAGGTCGAGCTCGACCGGGCGGCGATCGACCACGGCCTGAACGGCATCGCCTACCCCGCGGACGGCGCGATCGAGTACGCCCGCGGACGCGGCCTCACGGCGAACCTGTACGAGTACTGCTGCTCGCTCACCTGGGCGGGCGAGGCGGGCAACGCGTATCGAGAGGTCTCGGTAGCGCTGCGATGACGTGGCGGATGCTGTGCGACGACCGGGTCGACGCCGCCTGGGGCCTGGCGGTCGACGAGGCGCTGATGGCCGGCCACGCCCGGGGAGCGGGGCGACGGGAACCCGCGCTGCGGCTGTACACCTACCGCGACCACGTTGCGCTGTGCGGGCGCTACCAACACCTGCAGTCCGAGATCGATGTCGACGCCTGCGTCCGGACCGGCACGGCGTTCAACCGCCGCCCGACCGGCGGGGGCGCGATCGTGATGGGGGCCGGGCAGCTGGGCGTCGCCGTGGCGACCCGGGCCCCCGCCGCGCAGCATCCCAAGGGACTGCTCGAAGAGCTGTCGCGCGGCATCGTGGCCGGACTGGCGAAGATCGGGATCGACGCCGAGTTCGCGGGCAAGAACGACCTCAAGGTCGACGGCCGCAAGATCGCCGGCCTCGGCCTGTACCTCGACGGTCAGGGCGGGCTGCTGTTCCATTCGAGCGTCCTCGCCGATCTCGACATCGAGCTCATGTTGGAGGTGCTCGACACGCCGGCGTCGAAGCTGGGCCACGCCGGCGCCGCGGCGGTCGGCCAGCGCGTCACGACCGTCAGCCGCGAGACGGACGAGGCGTGGGACGGCGAGCGGCTGCGGGAGGTGATCGCGCTCGGGTTCGCCGAGACGCTCGGCGTCGACCTCGTCGACTCGACGCTGGCCGACGACGAGCAGGAGCGCGCCGGCGAGCTCGTCGCCACCAAGTACGGCGCCGACGCGTGGCGGTTCCAGCGCAGTCCCAGCTCCGATGCCACCGCGAGCGCCGTGCTGGCGACCCCGCTCGGGCGGTTGCGGCTCTACCTGTCGATGGACCGCGACGTCATCAAGAGCGCGCTGTTCACCGGCGACTTCAACGCGATTCCCGACGCGCTCGGCGAGTTCGAGGCCGGGCTGAAGTGGACGCGCGCGGCGCGCGGCGAGATCGCCGCGCTCGCCCACCGGACGCTCGGCGACGCCTCGGCGATCGGGATCGGCGCGGACGAGGTGGTCGACGCCGTGCTCCAAGCCGCCGACGCGGCGAGCGAGCGGGTGGTCGCCGCGCCGGAACGAGGCGGTTCGTGCTATTTCCCCGAGACCCAAGGAGCTGACCAGTGAGCGACACGATCAACGGCCCGAGCCCGTCGCTGCAGCTCGTCGTCGAGCGCGACGCCGCGCCGCAGGTCAGCCCCGACTGGGTGCGCATCTCGACCGCCAGCGCGATCGCCCTGCGGTTCCGATCGGGCCGGTTCAACCGCGACTTCGATTTCGGCGGCATCAACCTGCTGCTCGACTACGAGAGCGGATGCCGCTCGGACTGCTCGTACTGCGGGCTGGCGCGGACCCGGCCGGGCGACTACGCGGACAAGTCGTTCATCCGCGTCGAGTGGCCGGCGGTGCGCACCGACGACCTGGTCGACCGGATGGCGCGGCACGAGGACACGCTCACGCGCCTGTGCATCTCGATGGTCACCCACGGCCGAGCGTTCGCCGACACGGTCGACATCACCGAGCGGATCCGGGCGAACGTGGCGACCCCGCTCTCGATCCTCGTCGCGCCGCCGACGCTCGACCGGAACCGGCTCGAGGCGTTCAAGTCGGCCGGCGCCGACATGATCGGCATCGGCCTCGACGCGGTGACCGAGGATCTCTTCCGCCGGCATCGCACCGACGTCCCCTCCGGCGGAGGTCTCAGCTGGGACAAGTACTGGGAGGTGGTCGGCGACGCCCGCGACGTGTTCGGCCCGTGGAAGGTCAACTGCCACACGCTGGTCGGATTGGGGGAGACGGACCACGACATGGTCGACATGTTCGTCAGGTTGCGCGACCGCGAGATCTTCTCCTACCTGTTCTGCTTCAACCCCGAGCCCGACTCGCGGCTCGCCGACCACCCCAAGTCGAACATCTCACGCTGGCGGCGGCTCCAGCTCGTCAAGCACCTGATCGAGACCGACGGGTTCGGCGCCGAGCGATTCGACTTCGACGACCGCGGCGGCCTGATCGAGATCGGCACCGACGACGGCGCCGTCGACCACGTGCTCAGCGCCGTCGACGACGGCATCGCCTTCATGACCGACGGGTGCCCGGGCAGCGACGGCGAGCCCGGCTGCACCCGCCCGTACGGGTCGTACCGGCCGTCGGAACCCATCCGCGACTACCCCTTCCCACCCACCGCCACCGACCTCGTCGACATCCGCGAGCAGCTCGCGCTCGGCGAGATCTACGCCAAGGAGGTCTGAGCGATGCGCGTCGTCGTCGTCCTGAAACAGGTTCCCGATCTCGTCGAGGAGTTCGAGATCGACAGCGACGGAACCGACATCGACCGCGAGTACCTGACGTTCCTCCTCAACGAGTTCGACAACCACGCGCTGGAGGAGGCGCTGCTGATCAAGGACGCGACCGGGGCGGCCGTCGAGGTGGTCGCGCTCGACGACCCCGACGTCGACCAGGCGCTCTACACCGCCATCGCGAAGGGCGCCGACCGCGCGGTCAAGCTCGTGGGGGCGAGCGGGGAGGGTTGGCTCGACACGCACACCCGCGCCGCGGCCTTCGCCGCATGGTTGGGCGGCGAGGGCTACGACCTCGTCCTCACCGGCGTGCAGGCCGCCGACGACCTCGACGGGCAGTTGGCGCCGATGCTCGGGGCGCTGCTCGGTGTCCCGCACGTCTCGGTGGTCGTCGGCGTCGAGGCGGCCGATGGGGCGGCGCGGGTCAGACAGGAGTTCGCGGGCGGCGCCGTGTCCGAGCTCGACGTGCCCCTCCCGGCGGTCATCGGCGTGCAGGCGGCCCGCGCCGAGCCCCGCTACGCGGCGATCACCAAGATCCGCCAGGCCCAACAGGAGGGGGGTCTCGAACAGATCGACATCGACCGTCCGGCGACCAGCTCAGGGCTGACCGTTCGCCGGATGTACCCACCCGAGCGGTCGGACCGGGCCGAGATGCTCACCGGAACCGAGGCGGAAGTCGCCGACAAGATCATCGCACTCATCCGCGACCGCGGCTTGATGCAGGGCTGAGAGGAACAACGATGAGCAACGACGTACTCGTGGTCGCGGAACACTCCGATTCGACGCTGACCGATGGCACGTTCGAGTTGATCGGCGCCGCCCGCGGCATCGCCGACTCGTGGGGCGGGCAGGTCGTGGTCGTCCTCGTCGGCGACGCCGCGCTGGCCAGTCAAGTCGTCGGCGCCGATCTCGTCGTCACCGCTGACGCGGCTCAACTGTCGGACTACACCTCCGAAGCCTACGAAAGCGTGCTCGCCGGCCAGATCCGGCAGCGGGAACCGGGCGCCGTGCTGATCTCGATGTCGACCAAGGGCCTCGACCTGGCGGCCGCGCTCTCGGCGGCGTGTGGCTGCCCACTCGTGTCGTACGTCGTCGGCCTCGAGGTCGACGGCGAGACGCTCGTCGCCACGGCCCAGATCTATGGCGGCAAGATCATGGCCGAGGTGGCGATCGAGTCGCGGCCCGCGATCTGCGGGGTCATCGCCGGGTCGTTTCCGGCCGACGCCGGATCCGCAGCGGGCGCGGCGAACGTCGAGGCGGCCGACCCGCCCGACCTCGCGACGCTGCGCACGACGTTCGTCGCCCTCCGCACGCCCGATGCCGGCGACGTCGACATCACGGCCGCCGACCTGCTCGTCGCCGTCGGCCGGGGCATCGGCAGCGAAGACGACATCGAGCTGGTGCAGGAGCTCGCCGACGCGCTCGGCGCGCCCGTCGCCGCCAGCCGGCCGATCACGGACGCGGGCTGGCTCCCGAAGAGCCGCCAGGTCGGCAAGTCCGGCCTCAAGGTCAAGCCGCGTGGCTATCTGATGTTCGGGATCTCCGGCGCGCCCGAGCATCTCGAGGGCATGCGCGACGCCGAGCTGATCATCGCCTGCAACACCGACGAGCAGGCCCCCGTCTTCGATGTGGCCCACTATGGGACGACGCTCGACCTGTTCGATCTGCTGCCCGAGCTGACGGAGCGGGCCTCGGGATGATCCTCACGATCCTTGCCGTCGAAGGGGAGACCAGGGAGGTCTTCGAAGACATCGACCTCTTCGGCAAGGTCGTGTTCTACATCCTGTCGGCTGCGGCGATCGCCTTGTTCCTCTGGGGCTGGTGGAAGCGGATCGCCAAGTACCGCAGTGGCCGGCCGGCCGGCCGCATCCGTCGCCCCACGCCCGCGCCGACGGGCAACGGTGACCGGCCACCGCCGGCCGATCCGGCGCCGGGCGACGCCGTGTCGGCAAAGCGGCGGAGCAGGTGGAACGCCCTCTGGTCGATCGCCTCGAACAGCACGGTCGCCAAGCGCGATCGGACGATGGGGATCGCCCACTTCTTCATGTTCTGGGGCTTCATCACCCTGTTCATCGGCACGGTCATCCTGACGATCGACGAGGACATCGTGCGCATCGCGACGCGCCAGTTCGGCGAGGAGCGGAGTTTCTTCAAGGGCGTCTTCTACGCCGTCTACTCCTTCACCCTCGACACGATGGGCGCGGCGGCGTTGATCGCGCTGGTGTACATGGCCGCCCGGCGCGGCATGTTCCACCTGCCGCAGCTGGACTACCGCCGGGCCCAGGAGCCGGCCGAGGGGTACGACCGCCGCCAATACGAGCGCGGCGACCAGCTCTTCATCGGCCTGCTCGGGTTGGTGCTGCTCACCGGCTTCCTCCACGAGGGCTTCCGGATCCGCGCCAGCGACTTCCCGGACTTCGAGATCTGGTCGCCGGTGGGCTGGCTGATCGCCACGGCGGTCAGCGGGGTCGGCATCCCGCAAGCCGGCAGCGACACCATCCGCACGGTGATCTGGTGGGTGCACGCCATCCTGGCCCTCGGGTTCGTCGCCTACATCCCGTACTCCAAGGCGATGCACATGCTCACCGACCCGGCGAACCTGCTGACCTACGACTCGACGTCGTCACGCCGCCTCCCGGCGCCGGACCCCGCCGCCGACCACGTCGGGTACCGCACGCTCGACGACTTCACGTGGAAGGAGTTGCTCGACCTCGACGCCTGCACGAAATGCGGTCGGTGCCATGTCGTGTGCCCGGCCGCCGCCTCCGGCGCCCCGCTGTCGCCGCGCGACCTGATCCTGGACCTTCGCCAGTGGGCGGCGGTCGGCGGCGGCACGTTCAGCCTGCTCGACAGCGAGCAACGACCCGATCAGAGCGGCCCGCTCGTGGTCGACGGGGTGCTCGCCGGCGACGTGATCCGAGCGGACACGCTGTGGTCGTGCACGACGTGCATGGCGTGCGTCGAGGCGTGCCCGGTCGGCATCGAACACGTCCCGACGATCGTCGAGCTGCGCCGGAGCCTCGTCGAGGCGGGCACGATGGAGGCGCCGTTGCAGGCCGCCCTGCAGAACATCGCCCAGAAGGGGAACTCCTTCGGCAAGTCCGCCCGTCAGCGGGCCCGCTGGACCAAGGAACTCGATTTCACGATCACCGACGCCCGCAAGGAGCACGTCCGCTACCTCTGGTTCGTCGGCGACTTCGCGTCGTTCGACGACCGGCTCCAGGCGCTGTCGCGGACGTTCGCGCGGATCCTGCACGACGCCGGCGTCGACTTCGGCATCCTCTACGACGGTGAGCGCAACGCCGGCAACGACGTGCGGCGCGTCGGCGAGGAAGGCCTGTTCGAGTTGCTCGTCGAGCAGAACATGCAGCAGTTGGCAGACGCAGAATTCGACGAGATCGTCACCACCGACCCGCACACGCTCAACACGCTGCGCAACGAGTACCCCGGCTACGGGCTGACCAAGCCCGTCAGGCACTACACCGAGGTGCTCGCCGACCTCATCGAAGCCGGCGACCTCGCCGTGTCGCCGCTGCGGCGGACCGCCACGTACCACGACCCCTGCTATCTGGCGCGCTACAACGACCTCACCGAGGCGCCCCGGCGGATCTTGCGGTCGGTCGGATGCGACGTCGTCGAGATGCCGCGCAACAAGGACAACACGTTCTGTTGCGGCGCGGGCGGCGGCCGGATCTGGATGGACGACTCCGACCTCACCGAGCGCCCGAGCGAGAGCCGGATCAATGAGGCGGCCACGCTCGACGTCGAGCTGTTCGTCGTCGCCTGTCCGAAGGACTTCACCATGTACACCGACGCGGCGAAGACGACAGGTCACGACCAGGCGCTGCGCGTGGTCGATGTCATCGAGCTCGTGGCCGAGTCGCTCGACCGCCAGCCCGCCCTCGGCGCGGCGGAGCGCTGATGGTCGATCCCACCGTCATCGGCGCCGGCATCGCCGAGCGCATGGCCGGCATCGAGGCCGCGCTGGCGCGACAGCAGTCGTTCGTGGTCGCGCCCGGCGATCCCGCCGCCGAGGGGGATGCGGCCGACGACGTGGACGGCGTGGTCGAGCACCTGGTCCTGCGGGCGATGCGGACGGCGGCCGATCCGGTCAACCACCGCTTGCTCGGCCACCTTCGAGCCGCAGACGTGTCGTTGACCGCGCTGAGCGATCGGCTCGGGGCGTCGCGCGTCGTGACGTGGGAGCGAGTCGGCGATCTCGTGCAATGCGGGCTCGTCGCCCGATCGGTCGAGCGGGACTCGATCGGCCTGACCGGCGCCGGCGGCGAGTTCGCCGCCTTCGTCGCCGAGACGATGGCGGCCGCGGCGTCGGCCGCGGCCGCTCGTTCTGCGGGCGGCGCGCCATGATCTGTCCGTACTGCGACCTCGACGCGTCGCCGCGGGCGCTGCACGCGCACTTCGCCGACGCGCACCCGGAGAAGATCGAGGTGACGCAGACCGCGACCGAACGGAGCTACGACGTCGTCTGCCCGATCTGCGGGGACGGGTACAGCCAACCGATCAAGCCGCGGCTCTTCGACCCGGCGTTCCTCGAGGAGTTCGATCGGGAGATCCGCCTCGTCGCCTTCGACATGCTGTTGAACCATCTCCTCGCCGAGCACACCGAGACCGAAAGCGGAGGCGCTGATGACCCTCGTCCGTAACTGCAATATCCCCGACGACTGCTACTACCTCGTCGAGAAACACGTGTGGCTCACCTACGACGGCGAGCTGGTGACCGTCGGCATGACCGATGTCGCGCAGCACCTGGCCAAGACGTTCCTGTCGGTCTCGGCCAAGGCGCCGGGCAAGACCGTCAAGAAGGGGCGCAGCGTCGCGACGGTGGAGAGCAGCAAGTGGGTCGGGCCGATCCCGAGCCCTGTGCTCGGGGAGGTGGTCGAGGTCAACGACGCCGTGCTCGCCGATCCGACCCTGATGAACTCCGACCCGTACGGGGCCGGTTGGGTCGCACGGCTGCGACCGGAGGATTGGGAGGCCGACGCCGCCGATCTCGTCAGCGGCGCCGAGGGAGTCGCGGCGTACGAGCGCTTCCTGGAGGCGGAAGGCATCGACTGCGGCGCCGAGTGAGCCGGCCACACCCGATGAGGAGAGGCGCAGGTGTCTGAACCGAGCTGGTACGGCTGCGTGCTCCCGGCCGACCTGAGCTACGACGTCGAGCGGCATGTGTGGGTCCGCTGGGAGGGGGACGAGGTGGTCGTCGGGATGACCGACGTGAGCCAGACGATGTGCGGGCGGTTCGTGCAGATCTCCTGGAAGCAGCCGGGCCGCACGATCGCGCGCGGTCGAAGCCTGGCCGTCGTCGAGAGCGCGAAATGGGTCGGTCCGGTGACGGCGCCGCTCACCGGCGTGCTCGTCGCCAACAACGAGGAAACCTTCGGCCGCGACATCGCCGCCGCCAACCGCGACCCTTACGGCGCCGGCTGGCTCGTGCGCATCGCCCCGACCGACCTCGACAACGAGCGCGACCTGCTCCAGGACGGCGCCGAGGCCTTCGATCGCTACCGCGGCTTCATCGACGAGAACGAGGTGCGCTGCTTCCGTTGTGCTGACTGACGAGCTCGGCGCAGACCCCCGTGACGAGGGTATGCGCATATGGTAATGTGGATACATACATCGAACATGGGAGATGGCATGTCAGATCTCGACATTGACCCACAGACCGACGTCGATCTCGAGGAGACCGAGCCCGACGAGGAGCCCAAGCGGATGGTGCTGGTCTGCTGGAGCTCGGACCTCGACCGGGTGTGGCCGGTCATGATCCTGGCCACGACCGGCGCCGCATCCGGGCTCGAAGTCGACATCTTCTTCACGTTCTGGGGGCTGCGCGCGCTCCAAAAGCCCGACAAACGCATCACCGGCAAGGACTGGAAGCAAAAGGGCGAGAGCTTCATGGACAAGGGCGGCGCGGAGAACCTCAAGCTCGGCAAGATGCACATGGGCGGCATGGGCACCGGGATGATCAAGAGCCTCGCCAAAGAGCACGGCGTCGCCAGCCCGGCCGAGTTGATCGAGATGGCCCAGGAGCTGGGCGTCCGGATGCACCCGTGCCAGATGACGATGGATCTCTACGGCCTGAAGGAAGAGGATTTCATCGACGGCCTCGAGCCGGTGTGCGGCGCGGCCAACTTCATCGACATGGCGGCCAACGCCGACATCCAGATGTTCATCTAGGGCCCCGGACGCTCGATTGATGGCCCGGCGCGGACACCCACGGCGCGCGTGACCGCGAGCCGGCCGACGCTGCTGCTGCTCACCGCCGATCCGGTGGTGGTCCGCGGGGCGCGCAAGGCTGCCGGCACGGCCGGGATGGCGGTGGCGACCACCGCCGACACCGGCGAGGTCGACCCCGATGTGATCGTGGTCGATCTGGAACAGCCCGGCGCCATCGACACGGTCGGCGAGCTGCGCGCTGCCCACGCGGACGCCATCTTGGTCGGCCACGTCTCGGTTCCCGACTCGGAGCGGTGGTTGGAAGCCGAGCGCGCGGGGTGCGACATCGTGGCCAATCGAGGCGCCGTGGGACGGCAGCTCTCCAGCCGGCTCGCACAGGGCGGCGCGCGGCGGCGCCGCTATCCGCTCATCGACGAGGCCGACATTTCCGGCCGCCTCGGACTCGTCGCCCGAGTCGACGACTCACCCGTCGGCGCCGTCGCGGTCTACCACGTCGACGGACGGGTCACCGTGGTCGGCGACGTGTGTCCGCACGCCGGCGAGCGGCTCTCGGCCGGCGTCGTCGAGGGCTGCGTCGTCACGTGTCCGCGACACGGCAGCCAGTTCGACGTGCGGACCGGCGAGCGGCTCCGTGGACCCGCTGACGAGGGCGTCATGGCCCATCAGATCGAGCGCGAGGCGGGCCGAGTGCACCTCGTGTGGGCGTGACGCGGAGACGGGTCAGGCGCTGATCGCCCGTTGGCGGCGAACGAGCTCGTCGGCCAGGATCTCGCGTAGCGTGTCGATCGCGTCGATCACCCTCGGATGGCGCAGCGAGTAGACGACGCTGTTGCCGCGGCGCTCGGTGTCGACCATGCCGGCGGTGCGCAGGACGGCCAGATGCTGCGACGTGTTCGACTGTGGCGTCTGGAGCACGTCGCACAGTTCGGACACCGTGTGGGGGCCGTCGCTCAGGGCGTAGAGCACGAGCAGTCGCTTGGAGTCGTTGAGGCCCTTGCACATGCCGGCGACGAGCTCGTCGAGCTCGTTGCGGAGTGCCTGGTCGACGACCTGTGTCATGTCGCGCATCCTATCGGGATGCCCCATCGCGGAGCGTGGTAGAGAATCAGAAGGAGATCACCGTGTCGGCCTCGATCGCCATGTCGTTGAAGGCCGCCCCGCCGATCATCTCGACATCGTCGATCAGATCGGCGAGGGCGAGGTCGTTCAGGTCGAGCGACGGCTGGCAGACGTAGAGCCGGACGCCGAGGTCGGTGGCTTGGTCGATGAAGTACCGGAGCGGTTGTCCGGCGTCGCCCTTGGGTCCGATCTTGTCGACCACGTCGGACTGCAGCAGTTGGGGCCCGTACATCGTGAAGTAGATCCCGACCTCGCAGTCCATCGCCGCCGCCGATGCCGCCAGGAAGAACGGGGTCGCCGACCGCCCGGGATCGTCCACCCCGTGCGTTTGCACGTACAGGACCTTGCCCTCGCCCTCGCCGGTCCACATCGTCGCCGTCCTACCTCGTCCGGCGGACGAAGACATGGAACACGTCGTCGTCCTTTTCGATCTTCAGCAGCTCGTTCCTGGTGCGCCGGGACCACGCTTGCATGTCGGGCTCGACGCCCGGGTCCGTCGCCAGGAGCTCGAGCACGTCGCCGACGTCGATCTTCTTGATCGCCGCGGCGGTCTTCACGATGGGCAGGGGGCAGGCCATGCCCCGGCAATCGAGTACGTGATTGTCAACGTCGCTCATCAAGGGTCTCCTATGTGCGTGTTCGCTAATATGAGCATAGCTGTACATGGCAGTCAAGGCCAGGACGAGCTGTCTTGCCACTCGTGGCCGATGGCGCGAGGGAGCCCGGGCCGACCGGCGGGACGACCGGCGCACCGATGAGCGCGTCTGCCCCGGCGATCGCGATTGCCACGGCCGGGTCGTCGGCGCCCTTGGCGACGTTGAGCTTGGCCGCGATCAGCTCGCGGACGAGCCACCCCTCGTTCCCCGGATCTAGGGTGGACCTCGCGATGAGGAACCCTCGAGGTCTGCTGTTGGTCGCCGGCGTTTCGCTCGCCGGGCTGGCGGGCTGTTCGAGCGCCGACGACTCGTCAGCCACGATCCGGGACATCGACGTCGTCCTCGCCGGTGAGATCGACGTCGTCGCCGACCCGTCGGGCACCGCGGCGACCGTCGAGGTCGACACCACCATCCCGGTCGCGTGCTCGGTCATCTACGGCACCGATGACTCGTTCGGCTCGATCGCCGTCGACGACGACATGAGAGGCGGCGCCCACCAGGAGCACGGTCCGCGGCTCACCGGGCTCACACCCGACACCGAGTACCGCTACATCCTCCAAGGCTCCGACGCGGCCGGCGTGGTCTACCGCAGCGAGGTCATGACCTTCCGCACCCCGGTTGCGACCGACACCGGTCTCGGAGCGAACATCGCGCTCGACGGCGCCGTCGCCGGCGCCAGTTCGGAGTTCTCGGCGGCATTCGCCGCGTCGATGGCGATCGACGGAGATCTGGGCACCGAGTGGTCGACCGCAGGCGACGGTGATGACGCGTGGATCGAGATCGACCTCGGCGCCGAGCGCGAGATCGCCGGATTCGCGTACCGCACGCGCGAGATGAGCGACGGCAGCGCGATCACCGAGACGTTCGCCGTCGCCATCGACGGCGCGTCGTTCGGGCCGTTCCCGACCGGCAGCAGTCCGGTCGCCCTCGCCGAGCCGGTGGTCGGGCGGTTTCTGCGTTTCGACGCCGACCGGACCACGGGTGGCAATACGGGCGCCGTCGAGATCCAGATCTTCGGCGCGGAGTGATGAACGCGCCGCCGTGAGGTCGCCGAACGTGCTGCTGGTGATGGCCGATCAGCTCGCGCCGCACTTCACCGCCACGTACGGGCATCCGCTCGTGTCGACGCCGAATCTCGACGCGCTGGCGGCGCGCGGCGCCCGCTTCGACGCGGCCTACTGCCACTCCCCGCTGTGTGCGCCGGCGCGGTTCACGATGCTCGCCGGGCGGCCGGTGTCGGCGATCGGCGCGTGGGACAACGCCGCCGAGTTCCCGGCGTCCACGCCGACGCTGGCCCACCACCTCGCGCTGGCCGGCTACCGCACCGTGCTGTCCGGCAAGATGCACTTCGTCGGCCCCGATCAGCTCCACGGCTTCGAGGAGCGGTTGACCACCGACATCTACCCCGCCGACTTCGCGTGGACGCCCGACTGGGACCGGGCCGGCGAGCGGATCGGCAAGTGGTACCACAACATGGACGCGCTGCATGAGGCCGGGCAGGCGGTCACGACGTACCAGATCGACTACGACGAGGAGGTCGGGTACGCGACCCGCCGCAAGCTGCTCGACCTTGCCCGCGACGCCGACGACCGGCCGTTCTTCCTCTGCGCGTCGTTCATCCACCCGCACGACCCGTACGTCGCCCGCCCGGAGTGGTGGGACCGGTACGACCACGACGCCATCGACATGTCCGACGACTGGGACGAGGCCGCGCTCGATCCCCACACGCGCCGAATCCGCACGGCGATCGAGGCTGACACCGTCGGCTACACCGACGAGCAGACGCGGGCGGCGCGCCACGGCTACTACGCCAACGTCAGCTACTTCGACGACTGGCTGGGCAGGCTCGTCGCGACGCTCGGCGAGACGGGCCGGCTCGACGACACCGTCGTGATCGTCACCAGCGACCATGGCGACATGCTCGGCGACCGCGGCGCCTGGTTCAAGATGTCGTTCCACGAACGGTCCGCCCGGGTGCCGTTGGTGATGGCGGGGCCGGGCATCGCCCGCACCACGGTGCCGAACGTCTGCTCCCACCTCGACCTCTTGCCGACGCTGCTCGACGTCGCCGGCGTCGGCGGGGAAGCGCCGGACGGCGTCGTCGGCCGCAGCCTGCTCCCGGCCGCGTCCGGCGCCGCCGACCCGGTCGACGAGACGTTCGGCGAGTACACCGCGGAGATGACCTCGGCGCCGATGTTCATGATCCGTCGCGGCCCGCACAAGCACATCCACTGCGACACCGATCCGCCGCAGCTCTACGACGTCGTCGCCGACCCGCTCGAACGGGTGAACCTGGCCGACGATCCGGCGCACGCGGCACTGGCCGGCGACTTCGCCGCGGAGGTGGCGCGGCGTTGGGACTCGACCGAGATCCGTCGTCGGGTGGTGGCCTCGCAACGAGACCGGAGGGTGCTGCACGCGGCGATGGCGACTGGCCCGCTCGTGTCGTGGGACCACCTGCCGGCGAACGACGTGGCCAACCGGTACGTCCGGAACCACCAGGATTGGGCCGAGGCCGGGGCGCGCCTGCGCTTCCCGCGGTTCGAGCCCGACGCGCCGTCGTGACCGCCGGCGATGGGCTCATTCCAACACGTCGTCCAGACGCTCCTCCTGCACGATTCCGCCGACCTCGTTCATCAACTCTCGGAGGCGCGGGTCCCATGGCGTCGTGACTCCACCCAGTGTGCTCGCTCGCTCGGACTCCGGGCTTCATTCCGGGTGTCGGATGCGGTTGGCGGGGACGGGTCGGTGTTGAGGTGGTGGGTTGTAGTAGATCCAGCGGCGGTCGAGGCGTTCGCCGAGCGGATGCTCGTACGTGCTCACTGGTGGTGGCGGTGGGCCCCCGGGGGGCCTGGGTTTGGCGCCGGTCTGGGCGATGGGGTTGCCGGCACCGTTGGTGAACTTGACTCCGTCGGGGTCATCGGCGTTTCCCCTGATGCCGAGTTGTCCTTGATGGTGTGCTCGGTGGTGGTGGGGGCACAGGCAGACGAGGTTCCACGTGTCGGTGGGCCCGTGCTCGTTCCAGTGGATGATGTGATGCACATCGAGCCAGCGGTGTTGGGTGCAGCCGGGCACCCGGCAGCCCTTGTCGCGGAGTTCCACGAGGCGGCGGGTGCGGTCGGGGACGACGCGTTCGGACCGTCCGACCGACACCGGAACCCCGTCGATCCGCAGGATGGGGGTGAGGTCGCCGTCGCAGGTCAGGTACTTGGCGAGGGTGTCGGGGATGCGGGCGCCGCGGGCGTCGAACACGCCGCCGGTTGTGGTGTCGAGATGGGCGTTGATCCGGAACCGGTTCCGGCGCCCCGACTGCGGGATGGCGTCGACCGATCGCTGGCAGACTTCCCGGAGGGCGTCGGTCCAGCAGACGTCGGGGTTCCCGTCGTGGAACAGCCGGTCGCGGGCTTCGGTGAGGGCGTTTTCGATGATCCGGCCGGTGATCTCGTCGGTCTCGAGATGGAGCTGGAAGCGGCCGTCATCACCGAGGTGAAACGAACACCAGTCCACCGGCGCCCGCTCACCAGCCGCGCCGTCACCCGGCGAGGGCTGGGTTTCGCCGACCGGCTCGATTGCGGGTTGCGGTGTGTCCAGGTCGTCGTCCACGGCGGAGGCGTTCGGCGCGCTGTCGTTGTCGGCGGCCGGGTCGTCGGGTCGGGGGACGTCGGGGAACTGGTAGGCGGCCAGCACCGAGGACAGCTGGCGGACGGTCATCACCTTGGCGTGGGCGCAGATCTCGGCGTCGGTCCACCACGGCGCTCGCTTGGCGACCGCGGCCATCTGATCGATCGACAACTCGCCACGCCGAAACGCGTCGACACACACCGGGAGCTCTTCGACCCGTTCGGCGATCTCCACGATCTGGCGGGCCCGGTGCGCCGAGAGCCCCACCCTCCAGGTCAGGTACTGATCGGCCCGCCAGACACCGGGGCCGGACCATTCGATGGGGTTGTGGAGCAGCCAGACGGTGGCGTCGACCAGTCGTGCGTGCTGGGCATTCAGATGGCCGGAAACCTCACACAGCGTGTCCTCGATCGATTCCACTTCGATCATGTATCCCAGTCTACGAACAAACGTTCGTATGCCAACCCTTGATCGAGAGAAACCTCCCATGAGTTCTGGCCCGAAGGCCTCGTCGGCGCCGACCCGGAGGGCTACAGCGTCGACGACGTCCGCGGCCCGCCGACGTCCTCTGGTTCATCAGCAACTTCAGCCGGTCGGCCCGATCGCGATCAACTCGCCCTCCGCGCCGAGCAGGAGCAAGATCGAGTCGACGCCCGACATCGCGATCGTCTCGACCCCCGGTACGAGCGGTGTGACGTCCACGTCGTCGCCGTGATCGGTGCGGAGGAGGAACGACCGACCTTGCTGATCGACGACGGCGATGCCGTTGGCGATCGGGACGCAGGCACTCCCGGTGACCGTCCCCGGCCCGTCGGGATCGTACGGGATGGTGAAGTGGGCGATCACCGTTCCGCCCTCGGTGAGGTCGGCGATCTGGTAGCTCGCGCCGTTGCAGAGGTGGAGCCGCCCCGCGCTGTCGAGCACGCCGCTTCCCTGGGCGTTGCCGGTCAGCTCGTGTTGCGCGACCGGCGTGCCCGTCGCCAGGTCGAGCCCGTGGAGGGTCCCGCCGGTCGTCGCCCAGACGGTGTCGGCGACGACGCCGATCGGGAGCGGTGGCTGTTCGAGCGCGGCGCGCCACCGCTCGTCGCCGGTGCCGACGTCGAACAGGACCACCTCGCCGTGCTGCGCGGCCGACACGGTCAACACGCCCTCGGGGGCCGGGAGGACGTCCAACACGTCGTCGTCGTGGAGCCAATCCGTTGTGCCGTCGGCGGCGACGACGCCGAACCTGTGCGGTGCGCTGCCGCGCATCAACCGCACCAGCAGCCGGTCGTCGGGCAAGCCGGTGACGATCGCGTCGTCGGCGTCGGACGGCGTGCGCCACACCGGCCGAAGGCTCCCGTCGGCCTCCCAGCGGGCGACCTCGCCGTCCGGCGCCATCACGACCGGACGGCTGCGGTAGCCGGGCGCGAGATACGCGATGGGGGCGTCGACGACGGGCCACGGCGACATCGACGGGGCGCTCGGTTCGGTCGGCAACGCCTCTGCCCACCCGGCCGTGCCAGAGACGACGACGGCGGAACCCGCGAACCTGGCCACTCGGCGATGAGCCCCCTGCGGATCGCCGTCGACGGACCACAACACCTCGGCGCCGATCGGCGGCAGGACCGGTTGCCCGCCCAGGTCGAGCGCGCCAACCGTGTAGTCGGCGATCGCGGTCACTGCGAACCCCCGGCCCCCGCTGTCGGGCCCGCCCAGATCGTCACCGCGTCGGCGTGCCGGGCGAACGCGGCGCGCAACGCCTGCTGCTGTGGCGTGGTCAGCTGGGGCATCTGGGCGATCGCGTCCTCCATGCCGAGCCGCATCGTTTCCCTGATCTCGGCGGCGGTGCGCGGGGCGGGGGAGCGGAAGACCCAGCGGGTCGACAGCAGCGCGTTCGGGTCCGTCCCGGACCTCGTCCCGATGATCATGTCGCGACGATATTGACTGCGCAGCGAACTGCCGAACCAGCGGCTCCAGTCCTTCATCTCGTAGCGCGTCCCGTCGGTTCCGATGATGTCGTAGATCCTGATCGCCTCACGGCCTCCCTCCGTCGGGATCGCGCTCTCCCGCACCTCGAAGGCGCGGACGCCACTCACGCCGAGCTCGCGCAGCCCGAACTCCATCTGCAGTGTCCCGCCGCGCCATTGGTTGCGGCTCGTCACCATCGTCCGCAGGACCCCCTCGGCGCCCGGCGTTCCCGCCTCGAGGAACTCGCCGAACGCCCGCAACATCAGGTTGCGCTCCGCGGCCGTACGCGCCCGCAGGTTGATGCTGTCGAACAGCACTCCGGCGCGCGCCATGTGCAGCACGCCGCGCAGCTCCGCGACCCCCAGGCCCCGGGCGCCGCGCGTGAAGTGCAGCGCCTCGCCGACCTGCTCGATGGTCATGTCCGCCAATCTCCCCGACCGGAGTCGCGCGTCGATGTCGGGGCCGAGGCGCCGACGCACGCGCTCGAGCGCCTGCCGGCCCAGATCAGCGGTCCGGGCGTCGACCGCCCGCTCGGCCCGCGTGAGGAGTCGGTCGGTGTTCTCGAGTGTGCGGGCCAGCCGTTGGGAGCGCGGCACCAGCCGGGCGACCGCCTCGACCTCGGCGAGGTTCGAGAGCCCGAACCGTCCCGCTCGCCCGACGACCTCCTGCTGACGGGACTTGAGCGTCTCCTGTCGGGCGCGCAGCGGATCGACGGGTGCCGACGGCGGGACGCGGGCGGGGAGGGGCCGGGTCGCCCCGGTCTGCGGCGACGGGACGCGGGTCGGTGCGGTCGAGGTCGCCGGGCGGGGCGCCGTCTCCGCCCCGGTTCGGCCGCCCGCCGGCTCGGTCGCCGCGCCGGTTCCCTGACCGGGGCGGCCGGCCGCTGGCTCGGTCGCCGCGCCGGTTCCCTGACCGGTTCGGCCGCCCGCCGGCTCGGCCGCCGCGCTCGTTCCCTCGACCGGTCGAAACGAGAGCTGGCGTCCACCCACGCGTACCTGCAGCGATCCACCCGGCCCATCGGTGACGTTCTCCGGACCGTAGAACTGGCGGATGCGGGCCTCGGCGCCGGCCGGGAAGCGGAACGAGTCGCCGGCCTGGGTCTCCGGGGTGATCCTGGTGCTGGCGAGGAACTGCACCTCGCGGAGGCTGCGCAGCGCGTCGTCGATGCGGGACACCTCGCGCGCGGTCTGCGCGTCGGCCGTGCGATCTCCCGCCGCCCGGAGCTCCCGGCCGATCGTCTCGGCCATCGCCCGCTGCCGGAGGAGCATCGCCCGCTGCCGCCCGATCAGGGCGTTCGCCTCGGCGGTCGGCTGCGACGCCGCGGTCGTGAAGGCGGCGAGGTCTCGTTGCAGCACCGTGATGTCGCTGTTCAGCGTGCCGATCCGACCCTCCAGGCGCGCCAACCGCCGACCCCGGGCCCACAGTTGGGCGCGAGCGGTGAGCGGTCGCGCCAGCACGCCACCGACCTCGAGCATCCCGAGCGTCAAGATGTTCTCGAACAGCAGGAGATAGAGGTCCTCGCCCTGCGGGTAATGGCCGTGCTCGCGCCGGTAGCCGTCCAGGCTCATACCGAGGAAGGCAGCGCCCGTACCGGTCACCCGGAACGCGGCAACACCGCGCTGGGCGGCCACACTCGCCTCGTACGCCTCCTCGCCCCCGACGATCGCCGTGGCGCCCGAACGCCCGACCGCGTTCAGCGCCGCGCCCAGCGCCTTGAAGATCCCGAACATGGCGATGTTCTGGAGGGCGCGGATCCCGAATTGGGCCTCGGCACTCCGCGGGTCGTTCGGATCGATGAACTGCTGCCCGGTCACCCCGGCGGCGCCGGCCTCGAGCCCCGTCAGCACGACGCCGCCGACGATGATCTCGGTGGCGATGAACGCGGCCGACCCCTCGGCGAAGAGCAGCCCGGCGACGGCTGCGCCGGCGGCCTGGGCGACGAGTACCAGGACGACGGTCGCGGCGACCGCACCGACGATGCCGAGCACCGCAAACACGGTCTGACCGTGCGCCCGGGCGGCAACGCGGTTCGCCCACATCTGCTCGGCCATCGAGTTGAAGCTCGACGCGCTGCCGGCGAGCGCGTCCGGGAAGATGCCAGGGGTCTGGCCGCCATGGGGGTAGTCGCGCCCTCGCAGGCCGAAGCCCATGCGGGCGTACGCCATGTCTCGAACCGAGTTGCCGAACGCGCCTTCGGCGTGGATTGCAGCCATCCGCCACAGGCGAAGCTGTTCGGCGACCTCGGCCACCTGGTTGGCGTTCCGCCGTAGCCGGTGGCCCAGCATCTCGAGATCGATCGATCCGAATTGAACACCCAGGGATATCTCGCGGGCCGACTGAGGGTTGTCGAGCAGCGCATGGACGCCGAGTCGTTCGGCACCTTCGAGCCCCATCACCTGGAGGGCGTTCTCCTGGGCTTCGGCGCTGAGCAACGGGTACCCGAGCACGAAGACCTTGAGCGCGTCGGGGTTCTGCGACAGTGTGCGCATCTCGCGCTCGGCCGCCCTCAGGGAATCGACAGCGATCCGCTGCCCGACCGCCTCGACCTCGTTGATCACCACCTCGCCGACGTCGTTCGCCAGCAGGTCGCGGTTGTTCAGGAGCTGTCGGAACGCGGGGTCGCCCGACTCGCGCGTGGTTTCGATCAGCAGGAATCGGCGCACGAGCGGACCCATCCGCCGCGCTCGTTCGAGGAAGAAGTGCAGCGGTCGCTGCGAGCCGCCGTCGACGTCGTAGTTCGACGAGCGGTTGAAGTCGTCCGCCCGCTCCGTGAAGGTGCGTTTGGCCTGGTAGTAGGTCCAATTGATCTCGACGAGCCCGCGGGTGGTCCGGACGTTCAGCGAGGTGAAGTCCTGATTGGGGCGCGACTCGAGGTCGGTGATCTGGTCATAAGTCAGCCGATCGAGCTCGGCCCACCGGGCGATCGCCTCGGCGTGCGTGTACGGGATCCGACCGTACGAACCGCCACCCATGTGGAACACCTCGCACTCCTCGGCGTCGCCCTGCGTACCCCGCTTGGCGTCGTACGCCGACCGGTAGTACAGATCGCCGAGGTCGTCGAGCGATCCGAGTTCGGCGCCGTTGAGCCAGATGCCAGAGATCGTGCTGCCGGGGAAGTGGTCGGTCGGCGCGAGATCGGGGCGCTCTCCGCGGACGTATTCGGCGGCCCGGCGCATGGCCTCGTTGGTCATGCCCCATGCGACGAACTGGCCGTCGGCCGTGGCGATGCCGGCCCACTTCGTGTCGGGATGGGTGCGAGCGAACTCGGCCAGCTCGGCGCGCGTCGCGAAGGACCACGTCCGCGGCTGCCACTCCCTCGGCTCCACTTCGAGCGTGGGCTCCTCGCCGATCACGATCGGGAGGTCGGGCGTCTCGACCCAGTTGGCGATATACCGATTGCTCACTTCGGTCGGGCCGCGGTGCGCGGTCGACGACCCGTCGGCGTTGCTCAGCGACAGGCTTCCGGGGGCCTCGAACTGGTGCCGGACGACCGCGACCGCCCCGAGCTCGCCCCAGTTGACCATCTGTTGCTCGACCGAGCGATCCACCTCCGCGGTCACCCGGAAGCCGGCGACGATCCGGAGGTTGGCCCCACCCGGCGCGGTGTCGATGTAGATCGCCGGTGACCGACCCGCTTGCGGCGTCCAGCCGAGCCGCGCCCACTGGCGGCCCCGGTACGAGATGACCATCGTGCCGGCGGCCTCGTCGAGGGCGAAGTCGTAGGTCGATCCGATCTGCACTTCGGCGGTGCCCGTGGCCGGGGCTTCCTGGAGCTGGACTCGCGGAGCATCCGGTCTGCGCTGCTGCTGGACGACGTGCGCCACCTCGTGGGCGATCAGGCGGCGGCCACCGTCGGTCGCCGGATCGTACGCGCCGGGGGCGAAGCCGATGGCGGTCCCGCTCGTGTACGCGACGGCGGCGTACCGCTCGGCGGTGCGACCGGCCTCGGCATCGGTGCGGACTCTGACCGACGACAGGTCCGCTCCGAGTTCGCTCCCGAAGGCCGTCGCCAGCCGGGCTGGGAGTGGCCGACTCCCGTCCGGCTCGGCTGGTGGCTCGGCGGCGCCGTGCGCGGACCCGGGCAACCGGGCCGTCATCCGACCGGCAAGTCGGTCGGCCTCCTCCTCCCAGGCGCTTCCGGGTTCGCCGACGCCGGCACGGGCACGAGGACCCGCGGCGTTCCCGATCGCCCGACCGAGCGCGACCTGCCGGCCCGTCGGCCCGGCAGGCCCTTTCGGCCGATCCGGGGATGGCCGGGTCGACGTGGTGACTCGGTCGTTCGAGCCCTCGACGTGGCGGGTGCCGTTCGCCACGCCCGGCTCAGCGCTCGGACTGGTCGCGGCCGAAGCAGAACGCGCACCGGTCGTAGCCGAGTTCCTCCGCTTCGGTCAGATCGGAGAGGTAGAAGCGGTGATCGACCCGGATGTCCCGCTCGTGGCACGCCCCGGTCAGGTGTTCGACGTCGTGGACCTCCAGCGTGCTGGCGTTGCCGAGCCACCGCGTCGGCACCGCGCCGGGCACGAACCCGCGGGGCGTCAGATCGACGACGATCGCCCGCTCGAACGTCGTCGCGGTGGTCACGACGATCGACGGGTGGGCGAAGCCGGACAGCAGCGTCCCGCTGCCGGGTCGTTGGTCGGCGTCACCGCCGAAGAGGCCACACTCCCGAATCTCGCCGAGGTCGTCGCCGGCCGCGAAGCGGGCGGCGAAGCGCACCCGCGTCGTCGGGCTGGCGCTCACGTCACCTGCCTCGTCGAGGTACTCGACGGTGTCCACCGGCCGCCGCGCCACCTCGTGGCGAAGGCCGGTCGCCTCCCGGGCCGGTGCGGCGTCACCGGTGCCGATGGCGATGAACAGCTCGCCGGGCAGCGACGAGTCGCCGGCGAGCATCGCCGCCAGCGCTCGGTAGAACTCGGTGGACAGCATCGCCGCGCCTCACCTCCTCCGCCGTCGCCGGAGCAGGCAGAGGATGAGCAGCAGGAGCAGGATCAGGATCAGGATCAGGAGCAGGAGGAGCAGCCACCGCGGGATGGTGACGTCACCGCCGTTGCCGGAGTCCTCACCGATCGGGACGCCCTGCACGAGCACGGTCACGTCCGGCTTCGGGCCGTCCGTCCGGTAGCGGATGACCTGGGAGTAGAACCCGTTGCCGTAGTCGACGACCTCGCTCACCGCCTGCCCGCCGTTGACGGTGAAGTCGATCACATCGGCCCGCCCGACGCCGAGGTACTCGCCGGTCGCCGAGCGGGGGAGCACCCAGTACTCCGCAAAGGTGGCGACCTGACCGGAATCGATCACACGGTCGCCGGTGTCGCTCTGGCCGGAGTCGACGGTGAAGTCGATGTACTCCGACACCTGCCGGGATCGCTGGAACGCCGACCCGTCGGGGGCCGTGCCCCGCGCGGTGAAGCGGAACACGTGGCTGCCCTGGATGTCGGTGTTGTCGAACTCGCGCACGTAGACGCCGTCGTCGGCGACGGCGTCGCCGGTGGTGCCGTCGTCGAACAGCTGCAGCCCGGGGTCGAGGTCGCGGGTGAGCCCATCCCTGCCGCACTCCTCGAGGAGTCCCGCGACGAGCTGGTACGCGCCCGGGTCGGGGTCGGGGGCGTTCTGCCGGAATCCGCCCCGAAGGTCCCGGCCGGGGACGTCGATCCTCACCAGGTCGCGCAGCGTGTCGATGCTCGGGAGCTCGGGGGCCTGCGGCTCGCAGTTCGCCTGGTACAGCACGGAGAACGTGCCGAAGCCCTCGGTCGGGACCTCGGCGTCGACCCGGACGTCGGCGTTGAGCACCGGGCTCCCGCCCTGGTCGAGCTGGGCGGTGAGCCGGATCGTGCTGCTCATCCCGTGCGGTTCGTTGTCGACGCCGAACCGGGCATCGAGGTTGAGATCGACGAGCGCGATCTTGAGCGACGGGCTGTTCGGCGCGGTGAAGCTCGTCCAGTCGCCCGCCGCCGGGTCGTCGATCACCAGCCACGAATAGCCGAGCGACGTGTCCGAGTCTCCGGTCTGGACCGCCGCCGCCGGGTCGGTGACGGTCAGATCGCCGGCGTCGGCGTTGTTGCCCCAGAAGGCGAACAGCATCAGCCGGCCCTCGTCGGCGTTCAACGTGAAGCTGTTGAACGCGCCGCCCGAGCTGTCGCCGATGAAGTTCCATCGGTAGTACGGCTCGATCGCGGTGATGAAGAACTCGGTCAGCTGCGCGGTGAGCTGTCCGCCAGTGAAGTTGGTGGTCCCGCTCGTGTTGTAGACGTTGATGTCGGTCCCGCCCTGGCCGTTGTAACAGTCCTTGATCGCGTCGAGCGGGACGACGTTGACGGTCGCGTCGTCACCGACGGCGACCGTGTTGACCCGGACCAGGCTGTCGGTGCCGCAGCCGGACGACGGGATGTAGTCGAACGGCGGGTTCGTCAGGTTGACCGTGGTGCTCGGCACGTTGTGCTTGCCGTCGGTGAGGAGCATGACGACCTTGGTCCGCAGCGGGTCGTCGCCGAGGTTGCCGGCGCCGCCGAACATGTCGAAGCTCTCGTTGACGCCGTCGATCATCGGTGTGCCACCGCCGGGGCTGGCCGGCAGGGCGTCGCTGACCAGTGTCCCGGGGACGGCCGGGATCGCCTGCAACGGCAACGCCGCCTGCGCGTTGCCGCCGATCGACGAGGAGAAGGTGGCCACACCGATGCGATCGGGGTCGAGCCCGGCGGCGGCGAACTCGGTGTCGATCTCCGGGTTCTTGAACTCGGAGAGGATGAGCGCGAGGTTGTCGCCCGCTTGGTTCACCGAGGTCCACTTGTCGCCGCCCATGCTGCCCGATTGGTCGATGACGAGGACGTAGTCGATCGGCGCCCGAGTCACGAGGTTGGCGTAGCTCATCGTGGTGTTCGGCACCAGCCCGGCCGGCCACGCCGAGGTGCGTAGCGGATCGCTCTGATCGGTCACGCGGATCGCCGCCCCGACCACGTCGTTGAGGCCCGAGAGTGCGAGGTCGGTCGGGCTGATCTCCAGTTCGACAATCCACGTGCCGCCCGCCCCGGCGGCGTTGACACAGACCTGCCCGGCCGGGATCGCCGCGCCGGTGTTCGGGTTGCTGATGTCGCCCGACGCCGTGACCGCCGTCCCGTTGCGGGTGACCACGATGCCGCGGTCGTCCGCGCCGGGCGCTCCGTTGTCGTGGGGGAGGTCGAACATCAGCGTCACCGAGTCCTGGACCTCGTTCGTGCTGTCGTCGAGCTCCAGGTACACGTACAGCCGCTCGTTGTCGGTCAGATCCGGCGGGTGGTAGACGACGATCGAGCCGTCGCCGACGTCGGTGGGGTTCAGCTGGGTCATCAGGTCGAGCGAGAGCACGCCGTTCCCCGTCGGCCACTCGCCGTCCGCGCAGTCGATCGTGATGGCGGTGGAGGGCGCCAGCTCGGGCACGGCGAACGAACCGCCATCGTCGGCGGCCGCCGGTCGTGCCGGCGCGAGGATCACCGACGACGCGCCGAGGAGCAGCGCCATGAAGGTCGACGTACGGCGCGGGATGCTGCTGGTCATGAGAGGGAGCCTTTCAGACGGTGATGAACGGGACGGCCACGGTTTCGCGGTCGGCGACGGGGACGTCGACGTCGTCGATCCGGTTGAGCGTGAGCGTGAACGTGCCGGTGACGCCGGCCCCGACATCCGGACCGGACACGGTGATGCTGCGATCGACGCTCGAATCGGCGGTCACCAGGGTCGAGACGACCTCCTCGGAACCGGCGACCGGGTCCCACCCGGTCTCGTCGGCCGTGTCGAGGGCGAGGAAGCCGGAGACCCGGTAGGTGTGGTCGGCGGGCGTGCGGTTGTTCAACGAGTAGTCGATTCTGAGCACGCTCAGCGGGAGCGCCGCGGACAGCAGCTCGAGCCGGCCGTCGAAGTTGAAGCGCGGGCCCGCGTACTGCAGGATCGCCGCGACGGTCGGCGTCTGGCCGATCTCCAGCGCCAGCGCGTTGACCGGGCTCTCGATCGTGACGTTCCGCCGGGCGCGGGCGGTGGCGGTGAAATCGCACTGCAGGTTGCCGGGGTTGGTCGTCACGGTGAAGACCAGCTCGCCGCTGCCACCGTTGTTGTCGAGGGTGATCTCGTCGGCGGTCCGGTCGACGAGCCAGAGGTTCGACGACAGCTCGATCGAGATGTCGAACGTCTCGCTCGCCTGGTTCGACGTGGTCACCTGGCTGGTCACCCCGACCGTGATGTCGTACGTGCTGCCCCCGACCAGGTCCTCGACCGGCTGCACGTCGAGGTAGTCGACCTGCACGGTTCCCTCCGGCAGGCTGTCGCCCGCCGAGCCGAGCCACGCGGTCAGCACCTGCTGGCCGGCGAACGCGCCGACGACATCTGCCGCGTCGAGCGGATCTTGGATGCCGACCGTGGCGACGGCGCCGTCGAGCAGCTCCCGGTAGCGGGCGACGAAGGCGGCCGCGGCCGGCGATCCCGGGCCACTCGGGGAGTCGTCGCCGTTCGCCTCGAGCACGTCGACGAAGTCGTGCTGCGCGTCGTACAGCTCGCGCAGCACGGCGAGGGCGTCGGCCTCGGCCAGGCTGTGGGTCATCGCCTGCAGCGCGCCGGTCGAGCACACCTGCACCAGGTGCTGGAGGGCGAAGTACACCACGCTGCGCTCGTGGTCGGCAACCCCGTCGACGAACAGCAGGTGGTTGGCCTGCCGGTCGAGCAGCGCGACGCGGAGGTTGTCGAAGAGCTGCGCCAGCGTCGCGCTGTTGACCAGGTCGGGGCCGCGCTGGACGTTGACCGGGATCTTGAGGTTCTCGGCCACGTTCAGGTCGGTGCGGCGCAGGTCGAAGATGCGCGTCGCGAGGATCCTCGGCTGGTTCTCGACCCGCTGCAACCGGGCGAGCGCGAGGTACGTGTGGCCGGCCTGCGTGGGAACCGCGGCGAGGTCGGCGGCGCCCTCCTCGACCCGCACGACCCACTGCCGCTCGACCCGCCGGGCGGTCTCGACGCCGACGGTCGGGTTGGTCAGGCGGAAGTCGGGGAGCGGCGCCTCGGTCGACGCGACCTCGGACTCGAACACGTCGAGGTACACGAGATCGTCGCGCGTGCCCGTCGCGGGCGGGGCGAGCGGCCCCGGCGCCGGCGTGAACACGCCGGCGGGCTGGCCGGAGTACGTGAGCTGGCCGTCGCGGTTGATCACCAGCTTGCCGCCGACCAGCGCCAGGCCGGCGCCGATCGAGAAGTCGTTGTCGGCGGTGACCGGCCCGATCGCGAATCCGTTGTTGTTCGTCGGGATGCCGTCGCCGAAGAAGTTGAGCAGCGTCGCCTCGAGGTCGAACCGCCGGATGTCCTCGAGCTCGTTCCAGTCGGCGTCGAGCAGCGGAACGCCCTGCTGGAGGCGCACCCCGACGTAGTGGCGGGCGTCGGCCACCGGGTCGCCGGTCAGTTCGGCGTGGAGCGCGTTGGTCAGACGGAACGTGTCGCGCGAGTAATCGCCCATGAGCCTCTCCTGTTCGTCGAGGTGGCGTCGGACATCAGAAGACCAACCTCACCGTGCGGGTCAATGTGTCGTCCGGGCCCTTGTGGATCACCGGGTGCCGGACGTAGTTGATCATCCGTTGCTCGCCGCCGAACCGCCCGAAGAGGGCGAACTCGCGCAACGGGTAGGTGTCCTCGCCGGGCGGGACGACCGGGCGCCCGGGAGGGAACGTGAACTCGATCCGGATCGCCGGCTCGGGGCCGGCGACGACGGCGCCTGACTCGTCGATGAAGTCGATCGCGAGGTCGCCGAACCTGACGACGTGGGGGGACGGGTCGACGAGTTGGGTGTCGTTGCGGGTCGGCGCGGGGATGCCCGCCGAGTCCCAGGCCGGCGAGCCGCGCCCGACGACCAGGCGGGTGATGCCGCGGGAGTTCGACTGCCGGCTGACGAACGCGGCGAGGAGCACCCGGCCGGTGTCGACCACGAGGTTCGAGCGCCATCCTCGATCGTCGACGAGCCCGGCGGGGCCGGTCAGGAGATCGTGGTAGCGGCCCTGCGGTGATGTCGTGCTCATCGTCGATCCCCTCACGGTTCCAACAGATCTGAGAAGTCGCCGTCGTCGACCAGCGTGTCGCCGACCACCGCGACGACCTGCTCGGTCGCCGACTCGCCGACCGCCGGCGGGATGTCGCCCCCGACGGCGCCGTAGCCGTAGAAGTGGTCGATGTGGACGGTCGGCCCGCCGCTGACGAACACGGTTCGGTCGGTCAGCGGGACGAACTCGGGCAGCACCCGCCGCAGCCGGGCGCGGGCCGCCGACTGGGCGGCCTGGTCCAGCGTGTCCGGCTCGAGGTACAGCCCCAGCGTGTCGCGGCCGTACCAGTCGTCGTCGGTCCGGCCGCCGGCGGGCCCGGTGTCGTAGGTGTACGTGCCGAAGTCGTCGAACCTGGTGCGCAGCGCGGACTTGGCGCCGTTCCCGGTCAGCACCGTCGTCGCCCCCGAGTACCGGCGGTCGACCGTCTCGGTGCCGCGGTAGACCTCACTGTGGTACTCGACGCTGCGGTTCGAGCGGAACGCGATCGCCGTGCCCCCGTCGAGGTCGAGGACGACCGGGCTCCGATCGGAGAACGGCGCGCCGGTCACGGGCAGTGCCGGGCTCCACCCGCCCGTGGCGGCGTCGAGGCGCGATCGCCAGACCGACCAACTCCCGTCACGCGTAGCGCTCCACACGACCTGCAGGCTTCCTTCGCCGTCGACGACCGCCGCCGGTTCGCGATCGTGGTCCAGGGGATCTCCGGGCGGCAGCTGGAACAGGCCGGTCCAGTCGCCGACGTCGGCCGGGTCGAGACCGTTCTTGAATCGGGCGGTCACCCGCCACCGGCTCTGGCCCGGATCGCCGGGAACCGGATCATGGCGCGCCCAAAGCAGGCCGACGCTGCGGAACGGCCCGGGCGGGTCGGTCGGCTGCGGGGGGCGGGCGACGACGAACACGTCGGCTTCGACCCGCATGTCGGGGCCGTCGGGCACGTCGACCGCGCCCGCCGGTGTCGGCGCCCACGGGTCTGTCGTGAAGCGATGGTGGCGCAGGACCCACCCGTCGCCGACCAGCTCCAGCCAGAACAACCAGAGGGCGCCGTCACCGTCGACGACCGCCGCGGGCGCCCGGCGATCGGCCACGTCGGCGGCGCCGTCGCGAAACGTCTCGATCGCCGTCCAGCCGGCCGCGGCCTCTCGGCGGAAGTCGATCCGCCACCGCCCGGTCGCCGCGTCGAAGGCCGACCAGAACAACCACGCGGTCGCGCCTTGGACCGCGACCACCGGGTCGGTCTCGGTCGTCTCCGCCCGCCGCACCACCGGTTCGGAGCCCTGCCAGTCGGACCCGGCGCCGCCGGTTCGTACCTTCTGCCAGATCTCCCACCGACCGTTTTTCCGGGTGTGGTACACGAGGCGATCCGCGCCGGCGACCGACGCGACGGCGGGTCGGCCGGCGAACGCGTGGTCGAGCGAGAGCCGGGCGACCTCGAAGCCGGCGCCCTGGTCGGTCGCCAGCCACAGGTTGAGCCGTTCGGGCCGGTTCGACGCGGCGACGTTGTCGACGAACTCCTTGCTGCGCGTCTCCCATCCCGAGATCCGCCGGACGGTCGCCTCGACCGTCGCCACGTTCTCGACGGCGTGGTAGATCGCCGGTGCGTCGCGGATCTCCCTGCGCTGCCGGTCGTGGCCGATGTGGAAATCTGGCCGCCAGCCGATCCACTCGGCGAGCAGGGGGAGCAGGCGACCGTCGAGTCGCTGCGGATCGTGGAGATCGCGGAGCGAGCGGACCGCGCTGTACTGCTGGTCGAACAGCCCGCCGATCAGCTCGAGGAAGCGCGAGAGCTGCCCCCGCTCGCGGTCCTCCGGCGACATCGCGGCGACGATCGCGGGGTCGAGCACGCGGGCGGGGATGACCGTGTCGTACCGGTGGTAGATCCCGGGGAGGAGCTCGCGCATCAGGGCGGCGAAGCGATAGGGGCCGGTCGCCATCGCGGAGATCCGCTGGACGGGATCGAGCTCGTAGCTCGGCGGTGAGCCCGCGTACGGGAACAGGCGGTAGTAGTACACGGCCTCGGCGCGCAGCCCGGTGTCGGCGACACCGTAGACGTCGCCGCGGCGGATGATCGGCGCCGGGGCGCCGACGACCGGATCCGAGTCGGCGATGACCACCCCGTCGGACGCCAGCCCCGGGATCGGCGTGGTCGGGTACGCGCCGGCCCGGCGCACGATCCGCATCCCGGGCAGCGTCGCCTCGTCCGGGTTCGTCCAGCTGAGGTCGACGCGGTTGCCCTCGGGCCGGGCGCTCGCGACCAGCTCGGCGACCGCCATCAGAAGCCACCTTCTGTCGAGACCGCCACGCCGCCTGCGTAGTCGGCGGCGGTGGCGCCATCGGGATGAAGGTCGAAGTCGTCGCCCTCGGGAACCCGTGCGAGCTGATTGGGGCCCATGACGAGCTTGCCCTCCGGGTGGATCGCGTCCGTCTCACCGGGTCGCCGGAACTCGGCGATGTTGACGCCGGCGACACCGTCGATCGCCTCGATCCGCTCGTAGAACTTGCTGAGGAAGATCTGGTCGGCGAAGTCGACGTTGTCGAACGCGAGGATGTCGCGGACCGCCGAGCGGACCTGCGCGGCGATCTCGTCGTTGGAGAAATACGCCTCGACGGTCACGTCGCACGTGACGAACACCGGGACGTACTCGACGTTCTCCACCTCGATCCGGGTGCTCAGCGGCCGTCGGTCCTCGAAGTAGCCGATCAGGCCGGCGGTCAGCACGTCGCTGACGAACCCGCCACCCGCCGGTGCGACGTAGAGCGTCACCACGTTCCAGCTCGTGGCGACGGCGCGCACCTTGCCGACGCCGGCGTAGCCGAGAGCCAGCGCCTCGTAGTCGGCGCCGGTGACCGCACGGCGCAGCGAGCGGAAGACGCTCGGGGCCTGCTCGACCGCTTGCTCGATCGTCTCGCGGGCGGCGCCGTTGGTCGCCGGCTCGGGGTTGGTCAGCGAGACGCCGAGCGCGGTGAGGGCCGGAGCGGCGGCGATCGTCTGGATGCGGTCGCGGGGCACGTTGCCCTGCGGGCCGCCGCCGACGCGGTACGTCGCCCGGATCTCCGCGCCGGCGGCCGGGACAGCGGCGCCGAACACGATCTCGGCCCGATCCTCGTGGTCGATCTCGACGACGTAGTCGAGTTCGTTCACCCCGCTGAACGCCAGCGTGTCCTGCCGGGTCCAGCCGGTCGGGATCGCCGCGATCTCGCTGATCACCTCGATGTCGGGCGTGATCGGGTCGCCCGCGCCGGGCGGCCGCAGGATCAGTCGGGGATGGGCGAGCGCGAACCGCTGGTTCGGGCTGCCGTCGGAGGCGCCGAGGATCTCGTCGGTGATCAGCCGGCCCTCCTCGACCGGGATCGCAACCGTCGCGACCTGATTCCCGTCGCCGTCGGGAACCCAGTCGGCCGGGGTGATGACCAGTGGATCGCTGCGGTTGTACTCGAAGCGCACGCTGGGGGTCTGCTCGGTGCTGGCGGTGGCGAACGCGTCGCCCCGGCCGACCTCGACCGGTCCGGCGGGGACCACCGGGGCGGTCACGGTGAGCGCCGCGGCGGCCGGCGCCGCGGTCGAGAGCTCGTAGCCGATCAGCCGGAGGTGGTGGATGATGCTGCGACGCGACTGGGCGGTCCCGAGGAAGCTCTCGTTCGCCGCGGCGTCGGTGTAGTAGCCGACCACGTCGCCGAGATGGGCCACGAGCTCGAGGATCACGCGCCCGAAGTCGCCCTCGGAGGTGTCGGTCCACTCAGGGAGCTTCTCCGGGACGAGCGCGAGGAGTTGGTCGAGCAGCGTCTGGGAATCGCGGGCCTGGTAGTCGAACGGCCGCGGGAGTTGGGCGATCACCCGGTCGACCATGCTGAACCCTCCTCGAACTTGACGCGCACGGCTTCGGTGCTGAGATCGGTGCGCTTGGTGTAGGCCGCCTCGACGGTGATCGTCCCGTCGTCGCTCGTCACCTCGACGCCGTTGACGATGATCTCGCCGCCGAGCCACTTGCCGAGCGCCTCGGAGATGCTGAAGGCGGTCGCCGCCTCGAGCAGTTCGTCGTTCGGCTCGAAGACGAGACGGAACAGACCGCACCCGAAGTCGGGGACCTCGACGCGCTCGCCGGGCGCGGTGAACAGGATCTGCACGATCTTGCCGCGCAGCGCGTCGTCCCCGCCGGACACCGCGATGCGGCCGCCGCCGGACACGCCGAACGGGAAGCCCATCGACGTGCTCACCGGACCCTCCCGGAGCCGACCTGGTCGAACACGCCGCTCAGATCGCCGTCGGCGATGTCGAGCGCGTGGGTGTGGCCGGAGGTCGGCTCGGCGCCGGCCGACGTCCCGGCCGACGTGACGACGACGTCGCCGCCGGTCTGCACGCCGATCACCTCCAGGTGTTCGGTGAGGTGCGTGATCACGCCGTCGGCGATCGCATGGGAGAGCTGGCGCCACGCCGCCCGGGCATCGGCGAGGGCGTCGGGCTCGGCGGCCAGCGGCGGGGACAGGTAGCCGTCGATCCGGTTGTAGATCTCCATGGTCAGACCGCTGACCGCGGCGACGGTTCCGACGTCCATGGCCATGGTCACTCCACCGTGTGCTTCGACGAGACGGGTACGGTCAGGCTGAACGGCGCGGTCAACGGCGGCCCGGTGGGCGCCCCCATGTTGCCGAGGTGCATGTGCGTGCCGAGCAGGTTGAGCAGGACGTCGACGTTGATCTGCAGCATGTCGCCGTGGACGAGGTGCTCCGTCGCCCCGCTGCCGACGGCGATGCCGCCCGACGCCATCGCGATCTCGTTGCCGTTGGCGTCGGTGACGGTGATGCCCGACGACGTCATCTCGATCGTGTTGCCGTTGGCGTCGCTGACCGCGACACCATCGGCGCCCATCACGATCTCGTTGGTGTTGGCGCCGTCGGTCAGCTTGATGCCGTCGGCGTCGAGCGTGACCGTGTGGCCGTTGACCGCCTCGTGGATCACGACCATCTCCTCGTCGTCGGCGTCCTCGAACTGGATCGTGTGCCCCTTGGTCGTCTTGAGGATGCGCCGGGTCACCGGGGCGACGTCGGTCTCGGCCCCGTCGGCGCCGTTGGCGATCGGGACCTCGGTCGTCCCGCCGGGCTTGGACCAGAACGTGCCGGTCCAGATCGGGAATTCGAGGTCGCCCTCCTCGAACTCGATCCAGACGCCGGCCCCGACGTCGGGAACGGCGAACCAGCCCTGGTTCTCCATGCCGCCGTACGGCGTGCACGGCAGCGCCCATCCGGTCACGACCGCGTCGCCGAGCACGCTCGGGACCTGGGCCTTGAGTCGCCCGAGCTGCTCGGGATCGTCGTTGTCGATCACGAGCCCGCGGTACTTGCCGAGGAACGTGTGCTCCACCTGCCGGATGAGTTCGGCGACCGTCTGCTCCAGCTCCGACATCAGAGGCCTCCCAGCAGTCCGTCGCCGCCGAAGTCCTCGCCGCCGGTCGGGAGCAGACCGTTGCGCTTGACCTTGAAGTACTGGCTGTAGCCGTTGGCGGTGATCGTGTGGGTGACGTGGGTGACGTAGTACACGCCGCTGTGGGTCTCGCCGACCCCCTTGATCGTGACCGGCTTGCGGGGACGCAGCACGCTGCCGTACCGGTTGCCGGCGACGACGCCCTCGCCGGTGACGAGCCATTCGACGCGGTGGAACAGGCCCTGGCACAGCGCTTCCATCTCTTCGAGGCCGGTGGTCGCGGTCATCGAGACGAACGCCTGACCGGGATCGAAGCCCGCGGGGAGCAGGTCGACGGCGGTGGAGCCGCCGAACGCGGTTTGGAGACTCGCCTCGGCTGCCGACGACAGCACCTCCTTCTCGACCCGGTCGAGCTGGAACATGCCGACATTCGATTCGGAGAGAGCGTCGACCTCGGCCTTGAACCAGTTGAGGTTCGACTCGGCCCCGAAGTGGATGGCGAGGATCGGCTGCGACTCGTCGTCGAGCCCGGCCGGACCGAAGTAGCCGGTGCCGTCCTCGACGTAGCACTCGAAACCGTTGCGCCGCGCGAGGCGGCGGAGGAACGCCATGTCGGTCTCGCGCTGGATGATCGTGGACACGGCCTCGTCGTGCACGACCGCCGTGTCGGTCACGTCCGGGCTGAGCCCGTACGTCGAGAAGATCTCGCTCGCGATGTCGCTGTCCTTCTTGCTCGGCCAGTCCTTCAGTTGCTGCTGGCGGTCCATCGGGGCGGTGCCGTCCATGCCCCACAACTCGAGCTTGCAGGCGGTCGGGTCCTCGTCGAACAGCGGTGTGACGTGGGTCAGGTAGCCGTCGAGCAGTTGCTCGGTGCCGTCGTCGAATCCGGCGTGGATCACGAACTCCTGCCAGGGCGCGAACCGCTCGTCGTCGACCTGGGTCCACGTGCCGTCGGGCTGCTGACTCATCGACAGCTCGATGCGGAAGGTCCCGGCGAGTTCCTCGTCGAGCTCGACCGACACGGACTCGATCGCGGGGTAGAGGTCGGTCGCCTCCTCGCCGGCGATCTCGATCGCCATCTGCTCACCCTGCATTGTTCCGCCCCTCGCCGATCCCGTCGGGCGGGACCGTGATGGGTTTGCCGACCCGCCCGACCATCTCCGGGGGCAGGGTCGGGAACCCCGCGAGCTCGGCGAGCGCGACGAGATCGAGCGCCGAGGTGTTGAGCCGGTTGTAGACGACGGTCACCGCGCCGGTCTCGATCGAAGCGCCGCCGAGCACCCGGGACTCGAGAGCGAACGCGACGTCGTCGACACCGACGACCGCGCGCAGCGCGGCGAGCAGGATGGGCCATGGGGGGTGCGCCGCGCCCGGCGTGACGATGAGACGCGCCGTTTCGAGCGGGTCGGCCCCGATCAGCGCGAGGGGGGAGTCGAACTCGGGGTTCGCGTCGCAGATCCGCCACCACTTGCGCGGCTTGCGGTAGTACCGCTGACCGAGATTGTCGAGGCGCTCGCCGGCCTCGAGCGTGTGCTGGAACTTCCCCCCGGTCGCAGGGCGCCGGCGGAGCGGGGTGCTCAACAGCGTGCGCCCGGCCGCGTCGTTGCGGGCCGTCGGGGAGAGGGCGCGGTATCGGGAGTCGCGGGCGTAGCCGGTCATGGCACCACGATGTCGGTGACCAGGTTGGCGAGGTTGAGCACCGACATCACCTCCTTGGCCGTCTTGGAGTACTTGTAGAACGTGTTCGCGCCCTCGATCACGTCGAGGCTGACGGCCACGGTGGCGCGCGTCGGGTTGAGCCACGTGTCGAACTCGGTCTCGGTCACCGCCAGGCTGGTGATGTTCACCGGCAGCACCCGCTGGACTCCCCAGATGAACAACACCATCGGCGGGTTCTCCGACTTGGTGAAGCTGAACCCGTCGGTCCCGCCGAGCAGCGAGCCGAGCGCCTCGCCGAGGATGCCCTCGCTCTTCGGGAGCGTCATCATCTCGAGTGTCGAGAGCTGCGGGGCGATGCCGAATGTCCCGGCGATCACGTTCCTGTCGTTGATCGCGTCGGTCGCGTCGAGGCGCAGCTCGAAGCTGATCGACTCCTCGCGCACTTCGACGAGCTGCTGCTCGCGGATGTCGGTCAGGTCGTCGAGCTCGCCGTGCAGCGCGCGCAGCGATCGCGGCCGCTGCATCTCGCTCGTGCGCGCCTCCTCCCCGCCGAATGCCGGGACCCGGCACTCGACGGTCTCGTTCGGAGCGCGGAACGACAGGGACCGGCTGCGCTGCAGCTGGACCGGGTTGAACTGGAAGATGACGATCAGCGGCGGGAGCGACAGGCCCCACTCGACGAACGCGCCCTTCAGGATCTTCGGCTTGTTGCTGAACCCGCTCATCGCTCGATCCCCTTCGTCATCACGGACACTGGTCGCATCGGAGATGCCCCTTCGCGGTGTTCACACTTCCTGCTGCCATGAGGTTGTCGCGATCGCCGTCGTGGAATCCATGGTCGGCCAGCACATGGCCGACCTCGTGCGCAAGCGCCCAGTCGGGTGCGACGTTGTTGATGAAGACGGCGCGGGTCGAGTGCTGGGTCGGCCAGAACGCCTGGGCAACCTTGGGCCCGGAGAACGCCGGCACGTAGTAGACGTGGATCGCGCTGGCGCCTCCCGGCGTGTAGGCCGAGACGGTGGTCTCCTCGGCCGTCAAGGGTCGAACGGTGCCGCTTGGCGCGTTGAGGGTGTTCGCGGGGGCATCCGTGTCGAGCACGCTGGTCTGCCACGACTGACCGCCGGCGAGGTTGAACGTGGTGTTGCACTGAGCCCAGATCGAGTTCGCTTTGGCCACATCGGGCGCGGGATCGCGCGTCGACCCGGGGAGGTTGACGGCATAGAGGTCGAACGATGTGGCCGCTACGTCGCAGCTCATCTGGCGCTGTGCGACCGGGCCGGCGGTCGAGGGGGCCGAGTCGGCGCCGGCCCCGCCCTGCTGGACGACGTGGGTCAGCTCGTGGGCCATCAGCCCGTGGTCCGAGGTCGACTCGCCGTGACCGAGCCAGATGTTCGAGCCGACGGTGAAGGCCCGGGCGCCGATCTCCCGCGATGTGGCCGCAGCCTGCTGGCCGGTGTGGACCCGCACGGCGCCGAAGTCGGTCCCGAAGCGCGGCTCCATGAACCCGCGGACCGACGGCGAGAGCGGCGTCCCGCCACTCGTCGAGGGCAGGTCGACCTGGGTGCCGGCCGGCGTGCCGGCGTCGAGGCGGCTGACCTGCTCGGCGGTCGAGCCGCCCTCGACGCGCGCGTGGCCGCCGCCGACGATGCGGGCGGCGATCCGGTCGGCTTCGCGTTCGTAGTGGTCGCCCGCGGGGCCGACCGCGACCTTGGTCTGGGCGCGGACGGAGTTGCCGTGGCACCGGCAGGATGAGCCGCCACCGGCGCACGCGCACCGTCCGGTCCCCGGAGCACGTTGCAGCTGGCGATCGGCGGCCGGCGTGGTCTGCTTCTTCGCCACCTCACTCATCGCGGTGCGCGTCATGACGTGATCTCCCATCCGGTCCAGAGCTTTCCGACCTTCTCGAACTCGCGCTCGGCCGCCCGCACGAGATGCGCCATACCGATCGCGGTGTCCTCGGCGGCCGCCAGGTAGGCGCCGGCGAGCACGATGTTGCGAATGTTGCCGCCCGAGACAGGGAGCCGCTCGGCCAGTTCGTCGAGTTCGATGTCGTCCTCCAGCGGTGGTCCACCGTCGAGGTGCCGGGCCCAGATCTCGCGCCTGATCGCGGCGTCGGGGAACGGGAAGTCGACGACGAAGCCGAGCCGGCGTAGGAACGCCTCGTCCATGTTCTGCTGGAAGTTGGTCGCCAGGATCGCCACGCCGTCGTGGCGTTCCATCTCCTGGAGGAGGTACGACGTCTCGATGTTGGCGTACCGGTCGTGGGCGTCGCCGATCTCGGTGCGCTTCCCGAACAGCGCGTCGGCCTCGTCGAAGAACAGCACCGCGTTGGCGGATTGCGCCTCGGCGAAGATCCGGGCGAGGTTCTTCTCGGTCTCCCCGATGTACTTGGAGACGACCTGGGAGAGGTCGATGCGGTACAGATCGAGGCCCAGCTCGTTGGCGATCACGCCGGCCGCCATCGTCTTGCCGGTACCGGGCGGCCCGGTGAACAGGGCGGCGACGCCGCGGCTGGCGGCGACCCGTCGCCCGAGCCCCCACTCGTCGAGGACGCGGTCGCGCAGCGACACCTGGCGGCAGATCTCCTCGAGCTGGACGCGGCCGCGGTCGCCCACGACCAGGTCGCCCCAGCGGTGGACGGGGCGCAGCCGCTGGGCGAGCTCCTCCAGCGACCGACTCGACTGCGCCCGGCAGGCCGCGAAGAGACGCTCGACATCGAGCGCGCCGTCGTGGCCGTCCTCGACCGTCCGGCGGGCGGCTTCGGCGGCCGCCTCGGCGATCTGGCCGGGCGCGAGCCGGAACCGGGAGGCGGCCGCCGCGAGGGCGCCGTCGGCGGCGACGAGGTTCCGTTCGGCGACCGCCCGTTCCCACGCCACGGTCCGCGCGGCGAGCGGTGTCTCGGGCACGATGATCTCGTGGACGGGGATCGGTGACGCCCACCGCCGCCAGATCCGCTCGCCCGTCATGATCACGACGGCCGGGAAGCGCTGTATCGCGTGGGCGAGCGGGGTCGAGGCATCGACGATCCGGTCGGCGTCGACGAGCAGCACCGGCACCCCGAGCAGCCACCCGTCGCGCACCGCCGCAGTCACCGCCTCGTCGAAGTCGGCGTCGGCCACAGGCGCCTGGGCGACGTCGAACTCGACGAGTGCGGTCCCGAGCGTCGCGGCGGCGGCGTGGGCCACGGTCCCCGGCCGGGTGCCCCGCACGCCGCGCAGGTGGACGAGCAGGCCGGTGTGATCGGTGGCGATGTGCGCCTCGATCACCCGGGCGAGCCCGGCGCCGAGCCGGCCCCCGGGGTCGGAAAGGGCGGGGCCGGGCCGCGCGCCGAGCAGGCCGGCGCAGCCGGCGAGGCTGCCGTCGAGGGTCGTCGCTCCGAGGATGTGGCCGATGATCCGTTGGTCGACACGGAGGAAGGTGGCGAGCGCGGTCGACCCTGAGGGGCTGTGCGGGTCGGGCACGTCGTGAAGGATCCGGAACCGCCGCAGGGGCGCGTGGTCGGTGAACGCGGCGAGGCCCGACCACCGGTCCCGGGGGTCCTCGAGCAGCATCCGGAGGGCGAGGTCGACGCTGGGGCGTTTGCGGGTCACATCGTCCTGCAGGTAGCAGTACAGGCGGTCGTATCGCCGGTCGAGCTCGGGCGCGAGGCAGACGATCAGCGTTTGATACTCGAACGGCGACAACCCGAGTCGGCCGGCCAGCTCGGCAAGGGGCAGGATCACCCCGTGGTGTCGGGCGTGACGGGCCATCGCGTCGATCGCGGTGCGGGCGTCCGCGATGGCGATGTCGAGTTCGGCGTCGGGAACCGACCCGCTTGATCGTCCGGCGGGATCGAGCAGGCGGTCGACCTCCTCGTGGCCGATGTAGACGTCCTGGGCGCCGCTGCCGGCCGGCCCATCCCGGCGCATGCGGGCGACCGCCCGAAGGAGGATCAGGTCGAGCGCCTGCAACTCGGCGTCGAGGTGTTCGAAGTGGTCCGCGTACCATGCGTCCTCGAGGTGTTCGGCGGCGAGCGCGGTCACGGGGTCACCTCGAAGAAGAACGTCGCGCGCGCCAGGCGGGAGACGTCGATGCGGACCTGGTGGAATCCGGGGTCGAGGCCCGCCGGCACGGTGAACTGGAAGCTGTCGGCGGTGATCGCCAGGTCGGCGGCGGCGTCGGCGCCGGTCACCTCCACGTTGGCTTGCCACCCGGCGAGCGACTCGCCGGTGACGGTGACGCTGGTTCCGGTCGGTCCGCTGATCGGGTCGATGCCGGTGACGCTCGGTGGGCGGTACGGCGCCCGGACGTCGGGCACGCCGATCGTCCGCACCCGCCGGGCCATCGTCTCGTCGGTGGCCGCCGACTGGTCGAGTTGCACGACCGATACCTCGTACATCGCGGAGAGGCGGTAGGGCGCGTCGAACGTCGCCCAGATCCGCCCGAGCTCCTCGGAATCGAGGACGACCTGCATGAGGCGCAGTTCCTCGCGTGCTTGCCCCAGATCGTCGACGAGGTTGGCGGGAGGGATGACCGGGTGCTCGTACAGCGTCCGCATCGCGTCGCCAAGGATCGCGTGCGAGTCGGCGGCGCCGGTCTGCGGGTCACTCGCCGCGTAGGCGGTGAGGACGTAGTACAACACGAGCGACAGCGGCGGCGCGGTCAGGGTCCCGGTCGTTCCCGCTCGGAGTTGGAACTGCTGGTTGCGGAGCTGGGGGTGCTCCTCCACGCGATAGAGGAACAGGTTCACTCGGCGCACGGCGCCGACCTCGTCGGGGCCGAGCAGCGTGACCGGGACCGGCGGGCTGATCGACATCTCCGCGACGAGCAGGTTGCGCAGCGATCGGCTGACGGCACCGAGGGCGGTGGAGGCGCTCACCCCTACCTCGGCCCGCGCATTCCGAGACGGCTGAGTCGGTTCCGCGAGCGATGACCGGCGCGGCCGCTCGGGCCCGTCGTGATCGAGACGACCGTGGTCCGCGGCGCGGCGGGCGGCAGGACGGCCCCGCCGCCCTGGCCGGCCGGCGCTTGCCGCGGCGCCGTCGCTCCGGGCTCGTCGACCACCGGACCGGCGGGGCCGGGAGCGCGGCGTTCAGCCGGCATCGCCGGCCGGTCGTCGAGCGTCGACACGATGGTCGGGGAAGCGGCTGGCGGAGTCGGGGAGCCCCCGGTCCGGTTGACGGAGCGCGGCGGGTCGTCCGGTGGCACCGCCGCAACCGCCGTCGGCGGCGACGAGGTCGAGCGGGCCGCCGGGGCCGGTCGAGCCGCGGGCCGAGGCGCGGCGGCGGCCGGTGGGTCGTTCGCCGATCGTTCCGGACCGGCCGGCCGGTCCGCGTTCGCCGGTGCCAGCCGGGCTGAGGTCGATCGCGGCGATCGGCCGGGCTCCGGTCGATCGGGCGCCGCGGCCGGTGACGTCGCGTCGGCCGGTGTCGCAGTCGCGGACGGCGTCGCAGACGTCGTCGCTCTCACGGTCGATTCCGCCGTCGACTTCGCCGTCGGCGGCGGCGTGGCCCGCGGCGGGGTGGGCGTCGTCGGGGGCGCGCTCGTTGGGGACGGCGCGCTCGCCGCGGGCGCCGGGCCGGGGGCGGCTGCCGCCGCGCCGAACTCGATCTCCGGCGTCCCTCCGGGACGATCCTCCGCCCGGTTCCGGGGGGCCTCGACGGCGCCGGTCGACGCCGACAGGTCCCAGATGCGTCTCGGCGCCTCATCGGCCCGGTGGTCTGCCGCGGCGTCCGGCGTCGCGGGCGGCTGCCGCGCCGCAGGTGTCTCCGCGCTCCCGTCCCCCGCCCGGGCGGGCTGCCGCGCGGGAGGGTGGTCGAACGCGTCGGGCGGATCGTCGCGCGGTGCGACGAGCTGGTCCCCGTCGTACTGGTCCCCGTCGAAGTGGTCCGGGTTCTGGTCCCGGTACTGAAACGCACCCGGGGGGAGCTGGGGGACGGCGCGCAGCCCGCGCTCCATGACCGCGGGCTGGCCGATCAGCTCGCCGAGCGTGCTCCGGTAGCGGAACGGCTGGATCGCGTCGCGCAGCGTCCCGGCGAGGAAGTCCGCGGCCGGCCGCTCAGACCACCGCATCGTTGAGCCTCTCGATCTCCTCGGCGAGCACGTCGATGTAGCGGCGGCGGCGGTCCCTCGACATGTCGAGGATCTCCGCCTCGCCCCAGTGGTAGTGGTACGCCAGGTAGTGGACCTCGCGGAACAGCAGGTCATTGGAGGCGTGCAGCTCCCCGAAGAACAGCTCTTGGATGTCGAACGGCAGCGAGAAGCCGCGGGCACACTCCGGGCAGTCGGCCTCGAGTCGCAGATGCGGCCCGGGGGCCGCGGCCGCCATCGCCTCCTCGATCTCGGCCCGGGCGCGCGGGGTGATCGACCCGACATCGTCGACGGTCAGGACGCAGCGGTCGAGCAGGCACGCGAGGGCCGCGGCGGGGTTTCCGGCGATCAGCGGGGCGACCGCCTCCTGATCGGCGCCGGTCGGCAACCGGAATCGGATGACGCGCTCGCCGGCGATCGCCGACTCGGGGGACAGCTCGACCTCGAAGACCGGCCCGTCGTCGATCTCCCGCACGGGGACGTCGCTGAGCAGGAAGTCGACGTCGATGCGCGACGAGCAGCCGTGCCAGGGGCAGGACACGACGGCCTGCACCCGCGGCCCGATCGTCAGCTCGCGCAGCTTGAGCAGCAGGAACAGCCGATCGCCGACCGTCAGCTCGCGCGCCAGGTCGGTCGTCATCGGGTGGGTCCCGACGCCGCGCGCCACCGCCGCGAGCAGGTCGGTGACGAGTGCGGCCGGAGGCGCGCTCAGGTCGGCCAGCAGCTCCTCCTCCCGACCCGACAGCGCGGCGATCTCGACATCGCGGTGCCGGAGGCCCTCGCCGTCGAAGTAGCCGCAGGGGAGCCGCACGAGCATGGTGTCCACTGTCCGGTCACCCCGGAACTAGTGCCCCGACCGCAAACGTTTGCGGTGTCCCACCGGCCGAGTTCGCCGCTCGCTGCGTTGCCGCTCCTCACCGCAGGGCAGGGCTGCGCAGTCGTCGCCGCGCCTTGCGACCGACGAACTCGACTCGACGTCGACACCCCGAACGTTCACGGTCACGGCACTAGGTCTCGGTCGGCTCGGTGACGGCGGGGTCGCGCTCCCAGCCCTCGTTCTGCAGCGTGACGCTCTGGATCGCCACCGCGTTCCCCGACGCATCGAGCTCGGGGAGTGCCGTGTACTCCGAGACCCAACACCGATGGACGATGTAGGAGTACGCAAGCGAACCCTGCAGGTTGAACACGTCGATCGTGATGTCCTTGCGGAAACCGGCCAGCGACATGTCGGCGTCCGAGCTGAAGTTGTTGACGAGGTTCGCCCAGTCCTCGAACGCGGGGTCGTGCGTCAGCCCCTTCTCGAGGGTGATCGCCTCGTAGGACGTCTTGCCGGGCAGCTTGCGGCCGTGGCTCGGGTCCGCGCCCTCCCTCCAATCGACCACCTCGGTGGTCTTCTTGAGAGCGCTGCACTTGTTGAGCCCGGCGACGACCAGCCCGTCCCACTTCACGTGGAACTTGAAGTTGCGGTACGGGTCGAAGCGCTGGGTGTTGACGGTGAATTGCGGGGTGCGTGCCATTGGTGGTTCTCCTTGTCGGTCAGCCCGACTCGCCGGCCTTCTGTGAGATCTTCACGACGACGAACTCGGCCGGCTTGAGCGGTGCGAATCCGACCAGGATGTTGACGATGCCGTTGTCGATGTCGATCTGGCTCGTCGTCTCGGAGTCGACCTTGACGAAGAACGCCGCCGCGGGGGTCGATCCCTGAAACGCCTCCTGGCGGTAGAGCGACATCATGAAGGCGTTGAGGTTCAGCCGGAGCTGAGCCCAGAGCGGTTCGTCGTTCGGTTCGAACACCGCCCACTGGATGCCGTTGAAGATGCTCACGCGCAGGAAGATCGCGACCCGGCGCACCGCGGTGTACCGCCACTCCGGATCGGAGCTCATCGTGCGTGCGCCCCACAGCACCGTTCCGGAGCTCGTGAACCGGCGGATCACCGACACGCTCTTCGGATGGGTGTTGAGCCCGCCTTGCTGCACGTCGGTGAGCTCGGTCACCAGTCCGACCGCACCGCCGACGAGCACCTGCGTACCCGCCGGCGACTTCCAGACGCCTCGCCGCTTGTCGGTTTGGGCGTAGAGGCCGGCGACGAAGCCCGACGGCGGCACCGGGATCGGCTCGGCGCCGCCGTTGGGGTCGAGCATCCGCAACCACGGGAAATACACCGCGCCGTAGGAGTTCGGCACGTTGATCGCGTCGCGCCAGGCCTGGGCGTCGACCAGCGTGCTGTCGGTGATGCTCATGTCGGCGATGAAGAAGCAGTCGCTCAGCGGCCGGGTGAAGCAGTAGTTCATGCCGGCGTCGGCGATCGCCTCGCTGCCCACGCCGGGGACGGCGATCAGGCTGACATCGCTGATCGCGTCGAGCAGGTTGAACGCGTTGATGTAGTCGAGGTCTTGGGGCGTGGAACCGTCGTCGCCGGCGGTGACGGCGGTGACCGCGCCGGCGACGATCGCGTCGCCGAGCAGGTAGAAGGCGCCGGGCGCCGTGTCGGGCGGCCGGAGATCGGCCGCACCGCGCACGGAGCGGCTGCCCGCGAGCAGTCCGAGCTGACCGGCGGCGGTGGTCGTGGGGTCGAGCCCGTCGCGAACCTCGACCGACGACCCGGTCGACGCCGCGCCCGACGTGATCTGGATCTGATTCGTCCCGGCGCCGACCGCGGCGACGGTGGCCGCGCTGTACGCGGTGGCGGCCGTCGTCGTGCGCAACGGGACCAACGCCTGCACCGCCGGCTCCATCGCCGCGGCGATGTCGGTCGGGCTGGTGAGGTCGACGGCGGCCAGCGCGGTCGTCAGGTCGAGATCCTGGAATCCGTCGCCGTCGATGCTGATCCGCAGCACCCGCTCGGTGGCGCCCAGGAACGGGCCGGCTCCGGTGAGCGGCGTGCCCTCCAGGAAGCCGGCGATCTCGTTGGTGGTCGCCGCGTTGGTCTCGACGCGGATGTAGTTCGAACGGCTGTTGACGATGTTCTCGACGTAGCCCGCCACGTCGGCCGGGTCCATCGTCAGCCCGGTGAACGTCTCGAGGAGCATCGGCTCGGTCAGCCCGGTCCCGAACTCGTGGACGGACAGGTCGAAGGTGTTCTCCGGGTCGACGGAGTTGGCGGCGTCGATCGTGACCTGGAGCCGGTTGCCGAATCCACCGGCCGAGCTGGCCGCGATCGTCATCGACGTCTGCGGCGCTGGTGCGCGGTCGTTGATCGTGACGTCGGCGGTGATCGGCGAGTTGGCGACCCGTCCGACGTAGCACTTGGAACCGCCGTTGTTGAAGAACTGGAACACCGAGTGGGCGAGGTAGCCCGACGTCAGGAACCCACCGTACGTCGTCTGGAACTCGGTGAAGTTGAAGATCTGGGTGACGCGGTCGAACGGCCCGCGCTCGGCGACGCCGAAGAAGGCGGCCGTCGAGGTGCTCGCGGCCTGGATCGGCCGGATGCCGCTCGACACCTCCTCCATGTAGACACCGGGATACGAAACGTTGGTCATCGAGCCAGTTCCTTGCATGTCGGCCCGTGGTCCGGGCGGTGGGTGGTCACTTCCGAGAACCGCTGGACGCCGCAGCGGTGGACTTCTTCGCCGTCGACTTCTTCGCCGTCGACTTCTTCGCCGTCGACTTCTTCGCCGTCGACTTCTTGGCGGTCGACTTCTTGGCGGTCGACTTCCGGGCCGCCGGCGCGTCCGCGTCGATCGTGATCAGACGCCGTTCCAGGAGCCGGGCGATGCGCGGGTTCCCCGACGTCGGCGGGCCGTCGCCGGTGTCGGTGGCCAACCGCACCTCCGCCACGTCCACCGCGGTCGCCTCGCGCGGCCCGAGCTGCACCGTTCGCCCGCTCGACAACCGCAGGAGCACGTTGTTGTCGGTCTGATTCGTGATCTTGCAGTTGGGCATGAAGCCAGGTTTGCGGGACGCCGTTACGCCACAGTCACCAATCCGTCACCCAATCGGCCGTCGGCCCGCTACCCGGAGTGCTGACTTCGGCAAACTTCGAGCACGCTGAGCGGCAACAACGTAGTGTTGCTCCCGAGTGGCGGTCGTCATCGTCCGGAACGGGTGATCGTCACTCGACCGTGACGCGGTAGTGACACGGCGATCGCAGAATCACATTGTCATGTCCCGGAGTTCGAGCACGATGTTGCGACCACCTGCGAATACAGGGCACGGTCAGCGATCAGCGCTCCGCGTGCGGCGGGTGGCGACTCGGCGGCATTGCACGGACGAGACCCCCCGCGTCACGTTGATGGGCGGTTTCGCCCTGTCGTGCGAGGGCACGGACGTCCGCACGACGCCTGTCGTCCAGCGATTGATTGCTCTGCTCGCGCTGCAGGAGCGCGCCGTCTCGCGCGTCTACGTGGCGGGCAGCCTCTGGCCGCGGCACTCCGAGCGGCGCGCCGCCGGCTCGCTGCGCTCCGCGATCTGGCGAACGAATGACGTCTCGCGTGATCTGCTCACGTCGGACGGTTCGAGCATCGGCCTCAGACCGGACGTGGTGGTCGACAGCCGTGAGTTGCTCGCCGAGTCACGGCGCGTGCTCGATCGGTCGGCGAGCCGCTCGGCGATCGACATCGACCTGTTCTCCCACGACCTGCTGCCCGATTGGTACGACGACTGGGTGCTGTTCGAGCGGGAACGGTTGCGTCACGTGCGGTTGGCGACGCTCGAGCGGCGCGCCGCCCAGATGGCGGGTTCCGGCGACTACCTGGCCGCACTTCATGCCGGGACCGCCGCCGTCCAGTCCGAGCCGCTCCGGGAGAGCGCCCACCGCGTGCTCGTCGAAGCCCATCTCGCCGCCGGCAACGTGGCCGAGGCGATCCGCCAGTTCGAGCTGTACGCGAAGATCCTCGCCGCGGAGTTGGGCCTCGCACCGTCACCGCTGATCACCGATCTCGTCCGGCCGTACCGCGAGCGATGACGCGGCGGTGACACGCGCCCGTTTCGATGGGCATGTGGACCCGCCCGACGGTGCGCTGGTGATCGGGGTGTGGGTCGACCGCGAGACGGCCGACCCCCGCTTTCGCGTCACCCTCTCGAACGCGGCGTCGGGCACGCCGCCGACCGTCGTCTATGAGACCTCGATCGATCGCGTCACCGACCTGGTGGAGCGGTGGCTGCGGGCGTTCGTCGACTGACCTCCGACACCCGCGCTGCCACATCACGCTGCCCGAGTGAAGGTGACATCGGGCCGGCGCGGCCGAGCGGCATCACCCTTCGGGTGGGGCGATCTCCGGGTCGCCGACCTCGTCGACGGTGGCGGTCTCGGGTGCTTCGATGTCGAGGGCTTCGTAGAGAGCGTTCAGTGTGTTTCGAGCTGGTTCGCTCAGTGCGGTGCCGAGCTGGACTTCGAGGGCCGCGATCGACTTCAGCATCGCTGCCTTCTGACGAAGTTCGGCTTGTTGCGCGGCATTGACGCTTTGTTGGCGGGCGACGTCGACCTCGTCATCGAGACGGCGCCCGACCAAGGACTTGAGCGCGTCGACGAAACGGTCGAGAATCTGCCGGACGGCCTCCGCCGAGTAGCCGCCCAACAGCGCGAGTACCGGGACGGTGAACGATGAGGCTGACACGCCGTCCTCGGTGGTGTCCGCGCCGGAGACCGGCAGCACTACCGCCAAGACGGTTCCCGCCGCCAATCCAAGTACGAACCGCGACCAGTACGACGGAGTCAGAGCCGGGTCGAATGACCGTCGATGGACGTATCGGTTGGCCGTCGAGAGCGCATAGAACGCACCGCCGAGCGCACTGGCGGCGAGGAGTACGGCGGTATTGGCCGCGGCCTGGTTCCCAAGCACCTCGGCGCCGGAGAAATCAGTCTTGCGGATGAACACGACCACGATGATGAGAGACGCCACGGCCACCGCCATCATCTGGCGAATGAGCTGGATCTGACCGAAGTACGGTACGAGTAGATTGTCTCTCTTGAATCGGATATACCGAAGAGACTGCGGCGTCGCCGGAGCGACGAGCGAGACCAACTCTGCGTGCGCGGTGCGAAGTTGCTCCAATTGCTCGTCGGTCAGTTGCCGCGCATTCGCACGATCGTCGAGCCAACGGAAGACATCCGCTTCAAACCGGTGTGCGGTGCTCAGCGTGAGAACCGATGGAGACTTCCCAATGGAAACCGCGTGTCCAGCCATCGCAACCACTTCCATTGCGATGCGAATTGCCACGTTGTTGGGTTCCGCTTCGTTCAGCACGTTCCAATCGCGATACGTCACCCCCAGGTACTGAATAACGAGGTATGCCACTGCTGCGGTCGCCGGAATTGTGACCGCGGCCCAATTCGGGCCGGCTGCCGACCAGACGATCACTGACACCGCGCCCGCGACGAGAACCGTGACGACAGCCGGAATCGCGAACTTCTTCATCGCCCACCCTCCGCGTGGCTCACACGCTGGGCCTACCACCTTTTCACGAAGCACTGAGGCCGTCAAGCGGTTCTTCGGGCACCGACCCCGGCCGGCAGCCGCCGACGGCCCGAAACGTCGGTGGAATGGCCCACTCGAGTCTTCGATGCGACGATTGCGGGGAGTTGTCGACCGTCGATACCGGTCAGCGAACCGCCCGCCCACTCTCGATCATCGCCGCCAACAACTCCTTCACCAGCTTGGCGCCGAGCATGGCGGTCATCTCGTTGATGTCGCGCTTCGGATTGATTTCGACCACGTCGGCGCCGACGAGCCAGGCGCCGGGACACATGGCGACCTGGTGGATCAGGCCGAGCACCTGACGAGTGGTCAGGCCCCCTGGCTCGTGGTGCGACACACCGGGCGCGAATGCTGGGTCGAGCCCATCGACGTCGATCGAGATGTAGACGTCGCCGTCGATCGGCGGGAGCACACCGTCCCAGTCCGCCGCGGTGTGGATCTCGACGTCGAACCTCTCGGCCTGCGCAGCTTGGTGGGCGGTCAGCGTCCTGATCCCGAACTGCACGAGCCGGCTGGCGAGCCGAGCCTCCATGATCCTTGCGAACGGGCAGGCGTGGCTCAGCCGTTCGCCGTCGAGATGGTCGTACAGGTCGGGGTGTGCGTCGATGTGCAGGATCGTGACGTCGGCGTGCCGAACGGAGAGTGCTTCGACGAGCGGAAACGTGATGAGGTGATCGCCTCCGAGCGCGACGAGGCGGCCGCCGTCGGCGCCGAGCGTCGACGCGGCCGCTCGGATCTCGTCACACGCCGCTCGCGCGTCGTTCGGGAGATCGAGGTCGCCTTCATCGGTCCAACTGCGGTTCGCGGGATCCAGATCGACGCCCCGCTCGCTCGTCCAGTTCGCTGACCCGCAGTGCAGCGCGCCGCGTACCGCCGCAGGCGCTTCCGCCGGTCCGGCCATGAACGACGACGACCCGTCGAAGGGAACGCCGATCAGGGTCGGTGCAAGGCGCCCCACAAGACTCCTCCCAGCCGTCCCCGTCGGGTATCGGTCGGTCGATCTCCGGTCCGGTCGGTTGTCGCCATCCCCCTAGTTTGTGTGAATCGCCGCCGAACGTCCAGCCGCAACGACGTGGAGGCGCCCACCCGCCGTGGCCGTATCGACGAAGAGGTCGAGCCCGACAGATCTGCAGTTTCCGCGGCATGGCAGTAGCTTTGGCTCACCTAGCAAGTGTGGTTCGAGGTAGGGGAGGAGGGGCCGCCAGCGAGTGTGGTCGGCGGGCGCGCCGTGCACGACGACGAGTGGCGGTCCACCGCCGCTTTGCCAGACAGCGATCTCGGTGCCGTCCCGGGACGTCACCCGCAACGTCGGAGAGGTCATCACCAAGACATTCATACGCCCACGGGGCGGCGACGACAAGCGCCAGAACGGGCGCCGGTTCCGCACAGGCCGCCAACCGTGGCCGGCATCACTCGTCCCGGAGCGCCTCGGTCGCGTTGTGTTGTGCCGACAACCATCCGGTGAGGGTGCCGACCATCGCGGCGGCGAGTAGCGCCGCCGCGACGCCGGCAGCAAAGAACAGCCACGGGATGGTCGCGGTGTCGACGATCCCGAGTTGGTCGATCGCCGCCTCCCACACCGACCGCCCGAGTATCACCCCGAGCGGGGCGCCGACGAGCACGCCGATCGTCGCGATGGTGAGGGCCTGCCACACGACGACTGCGACGCGCTGAACCACGAGCCCGATCGCCCCCAGTACGGCCGATTCATGGCGCCTCCGCGTGGTCGACAGCATCAGGAAGTGCACGAGGCCGATCACACCGAGGACGCCGAGAAAGACGGCCAGTGCCACGAGGGTCGGGCGGACGAGTTCGAGCCGCTCCACCAACGCCGGTGGCGAGGCGTAGTTCAGCTCGTCGGGTGTCAGGCCGTAGTCGTCGGCCAGGATCCGCGTGACGTCGTCCGGTTCGAGATCCGGGGCGTACTTGAGCGTCAGGATCGGGAAGCTCTCCGAGCCGATGAGCGCCTGCAGACCGTCGGGCGTGGCGATCAGGCCTCTGCCCGGCGTGGCTTGGTCCGGGATCACCGCGACGCCGACCACCTCCAGGCTCTCGGCGGCGCCGCTCATGCCGGCCACCTCGAGGCGGTCGCCGATCGCCACGCCGTGCCTGGCCATCGTCTTCTGGCCGGCGGCGATCTCGCCCCGCGATGCAGGCGCGCGTCCGGCAAGGTACGTCATCGGCATCGAACCCGACAGCACATCCATCGCACACAGCAACGTGTTGTGGCCGCCGACCTTCGCTTGACCGCACGACGCGATGCCGACGGCGGCGAGCACGGGCTCTTCCGCCAGCGCGGTGAAGAGTGGCTCGGGATCATCGATGCTGATGTCGGCGTCGACGTCCCAGGCCCAGCCGTAGCGGGCCGGGTCGTCGGCCGTCGTGCGCTGGCTGACGGTGAAGACGGCGATGGCGAACACGCCGGTCACCCCGAGCGCCGTGCCGAGCAGAGCCGACGCCGGACGGACGGTCGAGCGGACCCGATTCGGGACGAGCACCAATCCCGACCCGATGGCTGCGGACAACGGCAGACCCCGCCGCAACCCGGACCGTCGAACGCGCGAGTCGGTGCGGCGCGCATCGTCACCGGCGCGCACCGTGCGAGTCGCGCCATGACCGCCGAGGCCGACACGAAGGCGAGCAGCACCAGCGAGCCCGCCGCGAGCACGAGCCAGTCGACGCGGACTCCGGGGTGTGGCTCGGCCAGCCGGCCGGCGCCTGTGGGGAAGATCGGCGACAGGGCGGCGGCGGCGATCGCGCCGACGGCGATGCCCACGCCGCCGGCGAGCGCGGGCGGGAGCGCCAACGCGAGGGCCGTCTCGCGATCGCGCATTCCGAGGGCTCGGGTTACTGCGACCACGCGCCCGCTGTCGGCCACCTGACGCCCGACGACTTGGCCCAGCGCGATCAGCCCGGCGACGGCGGCCAGGAGCGCGAAGACCGCGAGCCCGGCTGCAATGATGCGGACGGTGCTGCGAACCGGTCCGAGCTCGAGTTCGGGATCGGCGAAGAAGGTCTGGGCCCGCCCCAGCGCGCCCGACACTGCGTCGATCGCGGCCGGGACATCGACATCCGCCTCGCCGTCGAAGAGGAAGTAACCGTCGGAAACGCCCACCTGACCCAGGTACGCAGCCGTATCGGGCGACGCCAAACCGAACCCGAAGCTCGGATCATCCGTGATGGTCTCGCGAAAGATCCCGACGACCGTGAAGGGAATCTCCGGACCGTCGTGGACGATCTCCGACGTCTGCCCTCGCAACAGGGCATCCATGGTCTCGATCGAGAGGGTGGGGGCGACGAACTCGTCGCCCACCTGCAGTCCGAGGCGGGACGCCGTCCCGGCGTCGATCACCAACTCGCCGCGGCCATCCACAGCGGGCAGACGGCCGTCGCGCACCGGCCCGGTCCACCCCGATTCGAGATAGCGGCCGTCGAGATCGGTACCGATCGACATGTACCACGAGCCGTCGCCGGGCCCGATCGGCACGAAGATGTTGGCGATCGCGATCGCCCGATCGACGCCGGGGAGCTCCTCGAGTGCGTCCACCCCTGCACCGAGCCGGTCGGGATCGCCGGCGTTGGTGGTGAGGTAGGCGCCGACGGCGTACGCGGGCCGATCCGCTTGGGCGAGCATCCGGTCGACGACCGTCGCCGTGCGGCGGGCTCCCGCGGCTGCGGTCATCGTGGCACCGCTGACGAGCGCCGCCACCGCCACGATGACGACGATCGTCGCGCGACGCCGGCGCGCCTCGGCCCTGGCGAGCGATGTGACGGCGCCGAGTCACGTCAACGGCGCGCCCCCCACGGGTCCGCGCGTGCCGACCTCGCTCTGCCCATGCCTCCAGGGTAAGCATCACGGCCCGGGTGAGCGAGGGGGTGGGCCGGTGTCCGCTCGTCGTGCCAGCACCACCTACCGTCGGCTCAGGAGTCGCGCCGCGAAGTCAGTCATCGCGGCAGCGGGTTCGGGCCGGTCGCCGTCACGAGCCGTTGGGGCACCCAACCCTCGACGTGATGAAAACCCTCGCCGAACGGGCCGGCGTCGAGCTCGACGGACGCCCTCAGGGAGAGCCGGTAGAACTTCACGTGGGTGAAGTCCTCGAACAAGATGTAGACGGGGTCGGGCGTGCTGTTCGGGCCCTGGAATTGCTGTCCCGTCAGGACGGGTTTGTGGGCTTCGACGAACTCGTCGAACGTGTCGCCGACCACGACGCCGAGGTGCTCCAACCCCATCTTGTAGACGCGCTGGTGCACGGGCGCGATGAGCTCGATGAGCGGGACGGCCTTGCCGTCGAGGACGTCGAGCGGCTCGGCGGGAACGATCAGCGAGATCGGGCGGCCGTTCCAGACGTTCTCGCGGTTGGCGACCGCATGGCGCTCGATGAGACCCCGCACATGCACATACTGGTCCCACTCGGGGACCCGGTACGCGAGGTGGCTGAGTCCGAATGGCGTGATGTCGATGCCGCGCGTGGCCAGCCGGTCGCGCTGCTGCGCGGCGAACGCCCGGTAGTCCCCGATGATGTCCTCGATCGGATCTGCCATCAGCCGGCTCCTTTCTGACGCCGTACCGGCGGTTGACGCCGTACGCCGGTTCATCAATGGCGACCCAACGATAGTTGGGGCGGGTCACGTCGGGTCACGCTCTCCATCCGCGGTCGCGGCAGCCGGAGGCGCAGGTTTGCTCACGTCGGGAGTGCACGACGCTCTTCGCCGAGAAGCTGACCCGGCTCGTTCCGTCGACGACGCCCATTTCGCCCGACTGACCGCGCAGCGCGTTGGTAGCGGGCCGCGGCGTTCGGTGAGGAATGCGGTGAGGGTTTCGCCGTGGGGCCCGTCGAGGGTGCCCGTGATTGAGGAGCAGGACCGCGGGGCTGGTGGCCGCTGGTAGCGTAGGTCGACGCCAGAAGGCGCGTCGCCCCGACCGCCGCGGGGGCCGTAGGTTCACGGACACGGGAGCAGCGAGCCGGGTGGACAAACGAGAGATATGCGGGCGGGATCGGCAGTTCGCGGACTTGGAAGAGCTCGTGTTCGGTGCCGGTGACGCTTCCAACTCGGGCGTGGTGCTGTGTGGTGAGCGGGGGGTCGGCAAGACGGCGCTGTGGGATGGGTTCCTGGCGCGGGTGGGTGATCGGGCGGTCGTCAGTCGGTTGATCGCCACCGAGGCGGCGCGATCGATTCCGTTCGCCGCAGTCGCGCCGCTGTTGGGGCAGTTGCCGCGGTCGTCGTTGAACGAGGTCGAGGTGCTGGGGATCGCGTTCGCCGCGTTTCGCGAGCTGGCCGGCGGACGAAGGCTCCTCATCGCGGTCGACGATGTCGATCTGTTGGATGATGCGTCGGCGACGGTGATCGACCATCTGGTCAGAAGCGGCGAGGTCACGCTCGTCTCGACCCTCGCGTCGGACGATCCGCTGATCGGCTGGTTGGGCCGGTTGGTCTCGTTGGAGCGGGCCCGGCAGTACGAAGTGCGCCCGTTGGATCGTTCCGGGGTCGTTGCGATGTTGTCGGCGCTGTTGGGCGGCGACGTCGACACCTTCGTCGAATCCGAACTGTGGCGCTTGTCCGCAGGGAATCCTCTGGTCGTGCGCCAGCTGGTGGCTACCTCGTTGGATTCGGGTGTTCTGGCGGAAGGTGATCGCGGCTGGTCCGTCGAGGGCGAGTTCGTCGCGACCGGTCAGCTTGGTGAGCTCCTCGATCGCCGGTTGGCGGCGCGGAGTGCCGACGAGGTGGCGGTGCTCGAGTTCGCCGCGGTTGGCGGATTGGTCGAGCTGGACCTGTTGGAGTCGGTGCGTGGACCCGCCGTCGTCGAGACGCTCGAGGCGGCTGATCTCGTGCGCGTGGAGCGCGACGGCGGGCGGATGACCGCCGGCGTGCGCCATCCGCTGTTGTCGGAACGCATCGTGCGGTCGATGCCCGTCACCCGTCGCCGCCGGATCCGCAAGCAGATGGGTGAATGGGTCGCCGTGACGGGCTCGCGCCGGGTCGGCGACACGCTCCGGGTGGCGACCTGGGAACTCGAGGCCGGGAGACAGGCTCGGCCCGCGATCGCCGCTCGAGCGGCGCGGCAGGCGCTGGACGGAGCCGACTCGCGCCTGGCCGAACGGCTCGCCCGGGCGGCACTTGCCGCCGGCGCCGGGTTCGAGGCGCAGCTCACGTTGGGCGAGGCGTTGTTCGACCAAGGTCGCAGTGACGAAGCCGACGGGGTGTTGCGCGGCGCGCAGGCGGTGGCCCAAGGTGATGGAGAGGTGGCCCGCGCCGCGGTCGTCCGGTGTCAGGTGCTGGCGTTGGGGCGGGCGGACCTCGTGTCGGCCGTCGAGGTCGCGACTGCCGCTGCGAGTGGGATCGACGAGCCCGACTGGGTCGACGAGGTGGCAGTCGAAGTGGCCCGAGTGGCGCTCGCCGCTGGCGACCCGATGGAAGCCGTTCGCCTCGGGCAGCAGATCGCCGTCCGCGAGTCGGCGTCGGCGCGCGCCGTGGTCGCTGGTTTGGTCGTGACCGCGGCCGCGCAGGTGATGCTGTGCCGCATCAGCGGCGCGATCGAAGACGCCAACCGCGGTCTGGGTTTCCTCGACGCCGGGGCCGTCGGTCCGCTGCTGGCCCGCGATCGCCTCCTACTGGCCAAGACCGAAGCGTTGCTGTGGTCCGGCAGGCTTGCGGAGGCCATCCCGATCGCCGCAGAGCGCTGCGAGATCGAACCCGCAACATCGGGAAACACTGGCATGTGGCAGGCCGTTTACGCCCGGGCGACCCTGCTGACCGGCGACGTCGCCGGCGCATGCTCCGGCTACGACGACAGCGTCGCC
>JBFGCT010000003.1:0-57584 GCA_041581055.1 Ilumatobacteraceae bacterium
AGAGGTCTCAGCAGCACCGTACGGCGGCCAATCGAAAAATCTACTCGATACGCAGGCCGGATATCGCCCGAGCGATCACGAGCTGCTGGATCTCGGACGTGCCTTCGAAGATCGTGTGGATCTTGGCGTCGCGGTGCCAGCGCTCGACCGGGTAGTCGCGGCTGTAGCCGTACCCGCCGAGGATCTGGATCGCCTCCTCGGTGACCCGGACGGCGACCTCGGAGGCCTTCCACTTCGACATCGAGCCCTCGCCGTTGACGAACTTGCCGTTCTTGGCCAGCCACGCGGCCCGCCAGATCAGCAGCCGAGACGCGTCGATCTCGGTGATCATCTTGGCCAGCTTGAACGCGATCGCCTGGTTCATGATGATCGGCTTGCCGAACGCCCGGCGCTCCTTGGCGTACTCGAGCGAGTACTCGTAGGCGGCGCGGGCGACGCCGAGCGCCTGGGCGCCGACGGCGGGGCGGGTGGCCTCGAACGTCGCCATCGCCGGCTGCCTGCCGGTCGACTTCTTCTCCCGCGCCGTGGCGAGCTTGTTGTCGAGCCGCTCCTTGCCGCCGAGCAGGCACCGTCCGGGGACCTTCACGTCGTCGAGCACGACCTCGGCGGTGTGGCTCGCCCGGATGCCGTGCTTCTTGTACTTCTGACCCATCGACAGGCCGGGCGTCTTCGGCGGGATGACGAAGCTCGCCTGCCCCCTGGGCCCCAGCTTCGGGTCGACCGTCGCCACGACGACGTGGATGTCGGCGATCCCGCCGTTGGTGATCCAGGCCTTGGTCCCGTTCAGCGTCCACTCGTCCTTGGCCTCGTCGTAGACCGCGCTGGTGCGCAGCGACGAGACGTCCGAGCCGGCGTCGGGCTCGCTGACGCAGAACGCGCCGAGCCGCACGTCGTCGGCGGTGCCGTAACACTGCGGGGCCCACTCCATCGCCTGCTCGGGTGTGCCGTTGGCGCCGATGCCGGCGGCCGCCAGCCCGGACCCCATGATCGACATCCCGATCCCGGCGTCCCCCCAGAAGATCTCCTCGATCGCCATCGGGAGCGTGATTCCGGTCGGATCGCCCATCGCGTTGATCAGGAAGTCGACACCGTACAGCCCGATCTTGGCCGCCTCCTCGACGACCGGCCACGGGAACTCCTCGCGCTCGTCCCACTCGTGCGCCGCCGGACGGATCACGTCCTCGGCGAAGTCGTGAATCCACTTCTGGAGCTGGATCTGATCCTCGTTGAGGGAGAGCGAGAAATCGGTCATACCTCTAAGTTACCCATGAGTAACCACGATCTCCTACCCGCCGGCCACGAGGGAGGGCCGCTCGCCGGTGACGTCGGAGACGACAACCCGCGATGATGGTCGGGTGATCATCCCGTCCGGCGCGCTCGTGGTCTTGGCCGGACCGTCGGGCTCGGGCAAGTCGGCCTGGGCCGGCGAGCGGTTCCGTCCCGACCAGATCGTGTCGTCGGACGCCCTCCGTTCGGTCGTCGGGCTCGGCGAGCGCGATCAACGGGCGGGCACGGACGCGTTCGACGTCCTCCACCTGATCGTCCAGCGGCGGATGAAACGCGGCCTGACGACGGTGGTCGACTCGCTCGGCATCGACGCCAAACAGCGTGCGAGATGGGTCGCCGCCGCCCGCGAACACGATCGCCCGGCCATCGCCGTGGCGTTCGACACCGACCCGACGGAATGCCGCAGGCGGAACAAGGCACGGCCGAACCCGGTCCCGTCCAAGGTCGTCTCCGGGCAGCTCGACCGCTGGCCGGCCGTGCGCGCCGGCCTCGCCGCCGAGTTCGACGCCGTCGAGGCGCCGGGCCCGGCGCGCGTCGTCCCACCGAACATCCACGCCCACCACCACCTCGCCCGCTCCCAGAAGGACACTCCGATGCCGCTGCGATTCGGACTCTCGATCTCCAGCTTCACCTGGCCCGGCGCGACCGGCGACATCGGGCCGCGGCTCGCGACGATCGCCCGGGACGCCGAGGCAGCCGGCTTCTCGAGCCTCTGGGTGATGGACCACTTCGTGCAGATCCCGCAGGTCGGCCGGGAGTGGGAGCCGATGCTGGAGAGCACGACCACCCTCGGCTTCCTCGCCGCGGCGACCGAGCGCATCCGGCTCGGCACGCTCGTCACCGGCATCACCTACCGCAACGTCGCCCACGTCGGCAAGATCGCCGCGACGCTCGACGTGCTGTCGGGTGGCCGGGCGATGTGTGGGCTGGGCGCCGCCTGGTTCGACCGGGAGCACACCGCCTACGGCTGGGACATGCCGCCGCTCGGCGAGCGATACGAGTTGCTGGAGGACGCGCTGGAGCTCCTCCCGCTGCTCTGGGGCCCCGGGGCGCCGGCGTTCGACGGGCGGCGAATCGACGTCGCCGAGGCGATCTGCTACCCGCGCCCGATCCAGGAGCGGATCCCGATCCTGGTCGGCGGATCAGGTGAGCGGCGGACGCTCCGCCTCGTCGCACGGCACGCCGACGCGTGCAACCTGTTCGGCGAGCCCGACGTCGTGCGCCACAAGGTCGAGGTGCTGCACGAGCACTGTCGCGCCGAGGGCCGAAAACCAGACGAGATCGCCGTCACGCAGCTCTCGTCGATCCTGTGCGCCGCCGACGAGCCGACGCTGGCCGACGCGCTCGCCGCGGCGGGCAACGGACAACTGCCCCCGGAGGCCGTCGCCGAGCGGCTGACCGCCGGGACGACCGACGACCACATCGGCCGGTTCCGAGCGCTCGCCGAGGCGGGCGTCGAGGAGGTCATCGTCAGCCTCGCCGACGTCGGCGACCCGGGCGCCGTCGAGCGCTTCGCCCCCGTCATCGCCGCCTTCGCGTAACCCGTTTGCGTCGCGATCCCGACCGACCGTCGCGCCAGAATCGCGACGCAAACGAGGTGGTGGTGGGGGTTGGGTCAGAGGCGGGCGAGGTAGCCGTACGTGCCGTGGTCGAAGAGTTCGCGCGCCGCCACCTCGGCCGCCTTGTAGGCGACGCGGGCCAGCGCGCCGCCGCTCGACACCCGGCGCACGCCGAGGGCGGCCAGCTCGGCGACGGCCGGGGCGCCGGGGAGCGCGAGCACGTTCACCGGCGCCCCGATCGCCACGACGCGGGCGATGTCGTCGGCCGCGGTCACCCCCAACGTGACGAAGGTGCCGGCGCGGTGGAGATCGTGGAACCGTTCGGCGAGAGAGCTCATGACCCCCCATTCTCGTCGCTCGCGACACGTGCCGCCGCCGGCCCGACCAAGTCGCCCGACCAAGTCGCCCGACCAAGTCGCCCGACCAAGTCTGGGCGCCATCGCCCCATCACAAGGATGGACGCGGTCGGGTCAGCCGCGGATCGTCGTGCCCTTCGGACCGGTCTCGACCGTCCAGCCGTCGGCCTGGAGCTCGGCGCGCAGCGCGTCGGCGGTGGCGAAGTCCTTGCCGGCGCGGGCGGCGTCGAGCGCGGCCGCCTTCTCCAGGGCCTCGATCGGCACGTCCGAGCCGGCCGACAACTCGAGGCCGACCGCTCCGGCGATCTCGTACGCCGCGGCGGCGAGCGGCTCGGCGGCATCGTCTCCCGCGTCGAGCGCGGCGTTGGCCCGGCGAACCGTGTCGAAGAGGAGCGCCGTCGCCCGCGGCGTGTCGAGGTCGTCGTCCATCGCCGCGCGGAACTCGGCGAGCACGGCGGAGTCGGGCGCGCCGCCCGCCAACCCGGAGGTGCGGGCGGCGAACGAATCGAGCCCGGCGAGCGACCTCGCCGCCGCCTCGATCGTGTCGGTGGAGATCGTCACCGGGCTGCGGTAGTGCGTCTGCAGCAGCACCATCCGATACGCCCGCGGGTCGTGGACCTCGATCAGGTCGAGCAGGTTCGACACGTTGCCGAGGCTCTTCGACATCTTCACGTCCTCGGCATCGACGACGAACCCGTGGTGCATCCAGTGATTGGCGAACCGCCTGCCCAGCGCGACCGCCTGCGCCCGCTCATTTTCGTGATGCGGGAACCGCAGGTCCTGACCGCCGCAATGCAGGTCGAATCCCTCCCCCAGCAGGTCGAGGCTCATCACGACGCACTCGGAGTGCCACCCCGGTCGCCCGTCGCCCCACGGCGCTGGCCAGGCAGGCTCGTCGGGCTTGGAGAACTTCCACAGCACGAAGTCGGCCGGGTGCCGCTTCTGGTCGGCGCCGAACACCTCGCGGTCGCCACCGCCAGAGCGCATGTCGTCCAGCGACTGGTGGGCGAGCAGCCCATAGTCGTCGACCGTCTCGACCGCCATGTAGACCCCGTCGTCGGTCGGGTAGGCGTGGCCGCCGTCGACCAGCTCGCCGATCAACGCCACCATCTCGTCGACGTACTCGGTCGCGTGCGGGACGTCGGTCGGCCGGGCGACGTTGATGCCGTCCATCGCCCGGAACCACATCGTCTCGCACTTGGTGGCGATGTCCTGCCAGTCACGTTCTTCACGCACCGCCCGGTTGATGATGTTGTCGTCGATGTCGGTCACGTTGGAGACGAGCCGGACGTCGAGACCGGCCCATTCGAGGTACCGCCGCAGGATGTCGTAGACGAGGGTCGCCCTGCCGTGGCCGATGTGGGCGGGCCCGTACACCGTCGGCCCGCACAGGTAGATGCTGACCTTGCCCGGCTCGCGTAACGCGAGCTCGCGTACCTCACGGGTGGCGGTGTCATAGAGGCGCAGCACGATCCGCCATCATATGAGGGAGCTGCGGCGCGGCTCGGGTGTGATTCCGTTTCGCTCCAGCTCGTCATCGAGCGGCGACGACCAGGGAGGAACCGATGCCCGACGGACCGAAACTGCCCCGAGGCGCCCCGGACGCGCTGAAACGGTTCGTCGCCTGCGAGGTCGACCGGATGCAGCTCGACCTCGGCGACATGGGGTGGATCCCGAAGCCCGACCAGGTTCCCGACGTGCTGACGCCGAGCGCCCGGGTGCTCGACGGCGCGACCTCCACGAGCGCCACGATCCGCGTCGGCTACGGCGACTTCATCTCGATCGACCTCCCGGCGTCGATCGTCGACGGTCAACTCCAGGTCCAAACCGCCAACCTGCGGTTCGGCATCGGACCGGAGGTGCAGAAGTGGGTCGACGCGTTCAACCGCCAGCTCCGGGAGAACGGAAAGCAGCTCGATTCGTTCGAGACGAGCGGCGACCGGGTCACGATGGCGAAGAGGGCCGCTGTCGCCGGCGAAGCCGGTGCAGGCGCGGTCGCTCCGGTCACGACGGCGGTGCCAGGGGGGACGAGCCCGCCGGCCGGCGAGCCCTCGCCGGCGCCGGCGGAGAAGAAGACGGGGTGCTTCGCGTGGCTCGCCGGCGCGCTGGCGGCGATCGCCGCCGCCGTCGGGCTGACCCTCGCGTTCACCGGCGACAACGCCGGCGACGAACCCATCACCAGCGGTACGGATGGGGCCGCGACCACGTCGACGTCGACCACGACGACCGAGCCGCCAGCGCCGACCACGACCGTCCAGGTCGGCCAGGCGCCACCGCCGTCGGACGCGCCGGCCGTCCAGGTCTGCGGGACCCTCGACTCGGCGCCGACCGGGCCGGACGATCTGTTCCCGACCGACGAGGACATCACGGTGACGGTCGACGCCGCGGAGCAGGCCCGGCGACTGCAGCTCATGTCCGCCAGCGTGGCCGCGCAGCAACCGTGCGTGCCGCCGCCGGGCGGCTACGGCGACTGCGATCCGGCGTTCCTCCCCTGTCCTGACCTGGCGGAGCTCTTCCTCGTCGGCTTCGGCGACCCGGGCATCGACCACACGCGGTCGGTGTCAGACGCGAGTACCGGGCAGCAGGGCGCGTCCACCGCCGAGCAGCTGCTCGCGATGTACGCCGTCACCGGCGACCCGATGTACCTGGTGCGGCTGACGTCCGACTGCGGCGGCGACCTGCTGACCGGAGAGGCGCCGCTCGTCCCGAACGGCCTGACGATCGTCGAGAACCCGCTGCTCAACTTCGGCTCCTGCATGATCGTCGGCGCCGAGGTGATCCCCGAGCCCGGCGCCGACGAGGAGTTCACCGAGGCGCTGACGCGTCAGCTGCGCGGGGTGGCGGTCGGCCAGACGTACGACGTCGGCCCCGAGGAGCCGGACCCGGTCCCACCGCCGGGCCTCGACAACCTGACCGTCGCCCAACCCGGTCTGCTGGCGCCAGAGGGATGGGGCGATGCGCCGGCCACGCTCGGCAACACGCTCGCCGGGACCCGCGCCCCGGACGACTGCTTCTGGTTCTTCCCGCCGGACAACACCGAGCTCCTCGTGAAGGTGCTCGACGCCTGCGCCGACCGGCAGCACTACTGGGTGTTCTACGCGGCGACGACGAACGTCGAGTTCGAGGTGACCGTGAGCGACACCGTCATCGGCACAGCTGCCCACAACGTCAACCCCCTCGGCGACCCGTTCGCCTCGGTCGGCGACACGCAGGCGTTCGCCACGTCGGATCCGTTCTTCGACGGCACGATCTTCCCGTGCGGCTGGGGCCACGTCGCGTACACGGCGTGCCCCGACGGCCAGCCGGCGATGGAAGCCGGAGCGTTCGTGACCGTCACGGCGGCGATGCTCGACTCCGTGCCGATCGAGGGCGACGGCACGCTGCGCGTCCACGAGGTCGACTTCGGCCCGGCCGGCGGGCCGGCCTACGGGATCGCGCAGTCGGCGGAGGGGTGGACCGTCGAGTCGACGGCCGGCGACACCAGGGCCCGCGCCCTGATCCGTGACAACGCGCTGATGCTCGTCGTCCCCCTCGACGAGGTCCCGGAGGGCGCGCTCGCCTACGTCTGGCGCACGGTGGTCGACGACCTGACGATCGAACAGCCGGTGGTCCCCGTGTCGGGGCTGATCACGACGCCACCGTTCCCCGTCGACGCGCCGCCGACGACCGATCCCGTCGCCACCGACCCGCCCACCACCGATGCGCCTCCGGCCACCGACGCCCCGCCGGCCACCGATGCCTCCGGCGAGCCGTCCGAGACGCTCGAGGCGTTCTACGCCCAGCTCGGCGCGAGCATCGCCGCCGGCGACCAGGGGTTCGCCCTCGACCGCCTCCACCCGACGGTGTTGGAGGCGTACCCGACCGAGTGCCCCGCCGCGCTCGAGTCCTTCGCCGACCCCGAGCTGACGATCGAGTTCGTGTCGGAGGGCGCCACCGAACCGTGGACGTGGGTGCTCCCCGACGGCCGCAGCTTCGAGATCCCCGATGCCACGACCGTCACGATCGCGCTGAGCGGCCGCGGCCAGTCAGGCACCGAGTCCGAATCCCACGTCGCACTCGTCGACGGCCAGTACCGCTGGTTCACCTTCTGCGCCTGACCCCTCCCTCGGTGGGGTCGGTAGCCTCGGGGGGCTATGGCGAACATTCCCGACAAGCCGACGCTCGACGGCATCGAAGACCGCTGGGCCGAGCGGTGGGAGGCCGACGGCATCTATCGCTTCGACGCGACGGCCCCCCGTGAACAGGTGTTCTCCATCGACACACCGCCGATCACCGTGAGCGGATCGCTCCACGTGGGTCACGTCTTCAGCTACACGCACACCGACATCGTCGCCCGCTACCAGCGGATGGCCGGCAAGGCGGTCTTCTACCCGATGGGCTGGGACGACAACGGGCTCCCGACCGAGCGGCGGGTGCAGAACTTCTACGGCGTGCGCTGCGATCCGAGCCAACCCTACGACCCTGGGTTCGAGCCGCCGTTCCGCGGCGACCCGCCCAAGAAGCACCAGGCCATCCCGATCTCCCGCCCGAACTTCCTCGAGCTCTGCGAGGAGCTCGTCGTGGTCGACGAGGAGGCCTTCGCCAAGCAGTGGCGCCGTCTCGGCCTGTCGGTCGACTGGACCCACGACTACGCGACGATCGACGAACACTCGCAACGCGTGAGCCAGCGGGCGTTCCTGCGCAACGTGGCCCGCGGCGAGGCGTATACGCAGGAGGCGCCCACGATGTGGGACGTCGACTTCCGCACCGCCGTGGCGCAAGCCGAGATGGAGGACCGCGACCGGCCCGGCGCCTACCACAAGATCGCCTTCGCCCGCGCCGATGGCGCCGGCGCCGTCGAGATCGACACGACCCGTCCCGAGCTCCTCGCGGCGTGCGTGGCGATGGTCGCCCACCCCGACGACGAGCGGTACCAGCCGTTGTTCGGCACGACGGTGACCGTGCCGCTGTACGGCCAGGAGGTCGAGATCCGCCCCCACGAGCTGGCCGAGCCCGACAAGGGGACCGGCGTCGCGATGATCTGCACGTTCGGCGACACCACCGACGTCACGTGGTGGCGCGAGCTCGACCTCGGCATGCGGGCGATCGTCGGCCGCGACGGCCGCATCCTCCCCGAGGTGCCGGACGGTGTGGACCCCGCGGCGTACGCCTCGATCGCCGGCCTCACCGTCAAGCAGGCCCAGCGCGCCGTCGTCGAGCAGCTCACCGAGTCGGGCCAACTGCTCGGCGAGCCCCGCCCGATCCAACACCCGGTCAAGTTCTACGAGAAGGGCGACCGCCCGCTCGAGATCGTCACGTCGCGCCAGTGGTACATCCGCAACGGCGGGCGCGGGGCCGACCTGCGGACCGCGCTCGTCAAGCGCGGCGCCGAGCTGACCTGGCATCCGAGCCACATGCAGCACCGCTACGAGAACTGGGTCGAGGGGCTCAACGGCGACTGGCTGATCAGCCGCCAGCGGTTCTTCGGCGTGCCGATCCCGGCGTGGTACCGGCTCGACGACCACGGGCAGCCGCTGTACGACGACCCGCTGCTGCCCGACGAGTCGATCCTCCCGATCGACCCCTCGACCGACGTGCCCCACGGCTTCACGGCGGAGCAGCGCGACCGGCCCGGAGGCTTCGCCGGCGATCCCGACATCTTCGACACCTGGGCGACGTCGTCGCTCACGCCGCAGATCGCCGGGAAATGGGAGCAGGACGACGATCTGTTCGACCGCGTCTTCCCGATGGACATGCGCCCGCAGGGCCACGACATCATCCGCACCTGGCTGTTCTCGACGATCACCCGCAGCCACTACGAGCACGGCGTCGCGCCGTGGAAGCACGCCGCGCTGTCGGGATGGATCCTCGACCCCGACCGCAAGAAGATGTCCAAGTCGAAGGGCAACGTGGTCACGCCGATGGACCTCTTCGAGAAGTACGGCACCGACGCCGTCCGCTACTGGTCGGGCTCGGCGCGTCCCGGCGTCGACACCGCCTTCAGCGAGGAGCAGATGAAAGTCGGGCGGAAGCTCGCCAACAAGCTGCTCAACGTCACCAAGTTCGTGCTCGGGTTCGGCGACGTCGACGACGCGACGCCGTTGGCCGAGGTCGTGACCGACCCGATCGACCGCTCGATGCTGGCCAAGCTCGACGACGTCGTCGGCGAGGCCACCGCGGCGTTCGAGGCGTTCGACTACGCGCGGGCGCTCGAGCGGACCGAGTCGCTCTTCTGGTGGTTCTGCGACAACTACGTCGAGCTGGTCAAGGGCCGCGCGTACGAGGCGCACGGCGCGCCCGCCGCGGCGTCGGCGCGGCGGGCGCTGCGTGTCGCCCTCGACACCCTGCAGCGGATGTTCGCGCCGTTCCTGCCGTTCGCCGCCGAGGAGGCGTGGAGCTGGTGGCACGACACCAGCGTCCACCGCTCGTCGTGGCCCGTCGTCAGCGACCTCGGCGGCGAGGCGACGACGATCGACCCGGTCATCGACGTCATGACGCACGTCCGGCGGGCCAAGACCGAGGCCAAAGTGAGCCAGCGGGCGACCGTCGCGACGCTGACCGTCACCGCCCCGGCAGCCCTCCACCCGGCGCTCGAGCTGGGCCGCTCCGACCTCCTCGACGCCGGCTCGATCACGCAGATGACGCTCGCCGACGGCGACGCGCTGAGCTCCGACACGGTGCTCGCCGACCCAGCCTGAGCGCGCCCGACGTTCGGTGTTCGGCCGGATGGGGCGTTCACCAGGAGTTTTCGCGGCAGTGTGACCCCCGTCACATCAATGTTCGCGCTAGTGTTCCGATCCATGCGCATGAAGGTTGGGATTCTCGCCGCGGGCATGGTCGCGTCGGTGTTGTCGTTCGGCACGCCGGCGACGGCTGACGACACGTCGACAACGGTCGAATCGACGACCGCTCCCGACACGACGACGGCGCCCGACACGACGACCGCGCCCGCCACCACGACGGCGCCCGACACGACGGTGGCCGACCCGACCACGACCGTCGACGAGACCACGACGACGGTCGGCGACACGACCGCCACCACGGTCGACTGCCCGCCACCGACCACGGTCCTCGGGTCGACGACGACGGTCGACGAGTCCACCACGACCACGATCGCCGACGGATGCGCGGCGCCGACGACGATCGCCGACCCGACCACGACGGCGGTCGACGTCGCCGCACCGGCGCCGACGAGCACCGAGCCCGCCAGCATCGGCCCGGCCACGCCCGGTCAGGGCCCGCCGATACGCGGCACGCAGGTCCCGACTCGACCCATCCCCCCGCCGCCGACGACGACCACCACCACGACGACGACCACGGTCCCGGCGCCGACCTGGGGCCTGCCGTCCAACTCCGGCTTCGGCCGCCGCGTCGTGTACTCCAAGTCGCAGCAGCGGGTGTGGGTCGTCGACTCCAACGGCGTCATGATCAAGACCCACCTGGTGTCAGGGCGCCAGACGCCGCTCGACCCACGGCCCGGCAACTACCGCGTCTGGTCGCGGTCGCGCTACACCCACTCGATCAACAACCCGACGATCACGTGGGGCTACATGGTGCGGTTCGCCTGGGGCGCCAGAGGTGGGAACATCGGATTCCACGAGATCCCGTTCCAGTACGGCCAGCCCGTGCAGTCGATCTGGCAGCTCGGACAACCACTGTCGGGCGGGTGCGTGCGGCAGGCCAAGCCCGACGCGATCTGGATGTGGAACTGGGCGCAACTCGGCACCCGCGTCGTCGTCCTCGGCTGACCGCCCGAAACCCCGGTTCCCGCGGTGACGCGGTCGGCGCGCGCCGATAACGTCGCCGGATCATGTCCTCTCCCACCGACTCCGCGGCTCGGACGCGACGGCGGTCGCGGACATGGCCGCAGCGGTTCACGATCGTCGGCGTCTTCGGCGGCGCGCTCGCCTGCTTCGTCGCGGCCGGCGGCCTGTACGCCGGGCAGCGGGTGCTCGAGGACCGCAACATCGTGGCGATCGAGAACCCGGCCGAGGCGCGCGAAGCCGCCGACGCCGAGACGAGTGGGCCGGATGGCAGCGTCCCGGTCGAGGGGGCGGCGCCGGGCGAGACTCCCGAGCAACGTCCGGTCGAGACGTTTCCGCCGGCCGAGCCCGACGCCCGCAACTTCCTCATCACCGGCGCCGACAACAACTCGTGCGTCGACCCCGACAGCCGGTACGCGCCCGCGTTCGGCGACCGCACGAGCCTCGGCGAGCGCAGCGACACGATCATGATGTGGCGCGTCAACCCCGGGGCCTCGCAGGTCGCGGTGCTCTCGTTCCCGCGCGACCTGTGGGTCACGATCGCCGGCCGATCGAGCAAGCAACGGATCAACGTCGCCTACAAGCGAGACGACCCGCAGCGTCTGATCGACACGATCTACGACAACTTCGGGATCGTGACCGACCACTTCGTCCAGGTCGACTTCTGCGCGTTCAAGACCCTCGTCGACGCGGTCGACGGTGTCGCCGTGCCGTTCGAGAACCCCGTCCGCGACGCCAAGACCGGACTCGACGTCCCCGAGTCCGGCTGTTTCACCTTCGACGGCGATCACGCGCTGGCCTACGTGCGCTCGCGCTTCCTCCAGTACCTGACCGACGACCGCGGCTGGGTCACCGACGGCACGTCCGACCTCGGGCGCATCTCCCGTCAGCAGGACTTCCTCCGGCGCGTCGTGTCGCGGTTGCTCTCCAAGGGGGCGTTCAACCCCGATGTCGTGCGCGGGCTCGTCGAGACCAGTTCGGACTACGTCGTCATCGACGGTGACCTCTCACCCGGCAAGGTGCTGCAGTTCGCCGGCGTGCTGCGCTCGGTCGACCCCGACGCGATCACGACGTACCAGATCGAGGCGACGCCGCAGAACATCCAGGGGAACTCGGTGCTCGTGCCGACGATCTCGGGCGACAACATGCAGGCCATCCTTGCCGTGTTCCGCGGCGAGGCGACCCTGTCGAACGCGCCGACCCAGGACTTCGCCTCGACGACGACCAGCAGCTCGATCGTCCCGTCCGGATTCGCCCCGACGATCGCCGGCATCCGCGCCCCGGCGCCGATGACCCCGACCGAGCCCGACGAGACGGCGCCGACGACGACCACGACCGTCGAGCCGACGGAGTCCGGGCCGACGACGACGTTGCCGAGCGTCGAGCTCGAGGAGAACACGCTCGGCTACGCGCCCATCAGCTCGGCCACCTGCCCGTAGCCGCTCGGCCTCCCTCCGCCGCGAGCGTCACGAGTCGAGCACGCGCGCCAGCGCGGCGGCAGCGTCGGACGGGCCGGCCACCGTCGTGATCCGAGCGCCGGTCAGCGCGGCGTACAGCAGGGCCTCCTCGTCGTCCCCATCCGGCGCGACGATCACCAGCTCGTCGAGCAGCGCGGCGGCGACGACGGGATCGCCCGGCGCCGTGGCCCGGCAGTCCGAAAGCAGGATCGTGATCTTGCGGCCCGCCGCCGAGCGGCTGAGCTGGTCGCCGGCGGCCATGACCGCCGCCGCCAGGTCGGTCGTCCCGAAGCCGCGCAGCGCGAGCACCGCGTCGACGACCGCCTCGCCGGGCTTGACGACGTCCTGTGACTTCGCGGCGACCACGTCCTTGCCGAACGTCAGGACCGAGTAGTCGTCCGGCGCGCGCCAGGCGACGGCGGCGGCGGTGACGGCCGCCGTGGCGAGCGGCTTGCCGCCCATCGAGCCGCTGCGATCCACGAGGAGGCACACGGCGGTGTCCGGGGTGCCCCACGATCTGACCCGCAGGTCCTCGGAGTCGACGGCGTGGCGCTGGGACCGCGCCGCGATCAACGCGTCGAGGCTGGCGTCCACGTCGAGATCCCCGGCGTCGGGCCGGTACGGCTGGGTGGACAGGCGGCCGACACCGCGCGGCCGGGTCGGCCCGCGCCGCGACAGGTCGAGGAACAGCTGGCCGGCGACGCGCCGCGCCAGATCGCGCAACGCGGGGTCGGTGGCGCCGGTGAGGTCGGCGAGCAACGCCATCGCCTCGTCCGGATCCTCCTGCACCGCCCGCTCCAACGCGTCCTCGTCGAGCTCACCGAGGTCGGGTGAGACGTCCTCGAAGCGATCGTGGCGGGCCAGCTCGCGGCGCGAGGTCGTCCGCCGCCGGCTCGAGGCGACCTCCTCGTCGGCCTCGTCGCCCTCCTTGACCGGCGGTGTCTTCAGCGGGAGGTCGTGGCCCCGGTCGGGGCGCCAGCTTTTCCCTCGCGACCGCCCTCCCCGCCGGCCGTGCGGCCGAACACCGCCTCCCACAGCTCGCGGATCACGTCCTCGGCCGAGCGGGTGACCCCCTCGCGCAACCGGACCCGGCCGGAGAGCGCGACGAGCGCGGCGTCGAGGGAGACGCTCGGCTCGTCCGGGGTCTCCCCGCGGACCGGCGCGAGCGTCGACGCCACCGCGCACATGTCGATCGCGCCGCGCACCGACGAGCCGACGCGGAGGTCGGGGTGGGCCCGGGTCGAGCGCACCAACTCGACGACCCGGGCGACCCAGTCCGGGTCGAGGCCGTCGATCGCCGCTGCCCGACGCGCGATCTGCGCCTCGTCGTCGGCGGACTGGTAGCCGACGGCGAGCCGGCACACCCGGTCGTAGACCGCGCCGGAGATGCGCGCCGTGCCGATCGCGTCGAACGGGTTCATCGCCGAGACGAGCCGGAACCCGGGGGCGGCCACGAGCCGCCCGAGGCGCGGCACGTGCAGCTCGCCTTCGCTCATCACGGTGATCAGCACGTTGAGCGTCTCCTCGGGCACCCGGTTCAGCTCCTCGATGTACAGCAGGGCGCCGTCGCGCAGCGCCGTCGCCAGCGGCCCGTCGACGAACACGTCGGGGTCGTACCCGTCGGCGAGCACGCGCGCCGGGTCGAAGTGGCCGACCAGGCGGGCCGGTGTCAGCTCGGCGTTGCCCTCGACGAACTCGAAGCCGACACCCAGCTCGTGGGCCACGGTCCGCAACAACGTCGACTTGCCGGTGCCCGGCGGGCCCTCGATCACGACGTGGCGGTCGGCGACCAGCGCGGCGACGACGACCTCGATCTCGCGCCGCCGGCCGACGACCGACGCGGCGATCCTGGCGACGACCGACGCCGTCTCGACGGGGCGGCCCTCGTCATCCATGCACGATCACACCGCGGATGTTCTGGCCGTCGCGCATCGCCTGGTAGCCCGCGTTGACCTCGTCGAGCGAGTAGGTCGTGGTGATCAGCTCGTCGAGCTTGAGCCGGCCGTCGCGGTACAGGCCGAGCAGCTTCGGGATGTCGGTGCGCGGGTTGAGCGAGCCGAAGATCGTGCCCTTGATCTCCTTGTTCCACATCGCCAGCTCGAACAGGTTGACCGACGACTCGGTCTGGGTCATCGGGGCGATGCCGGTGACGACGATCGTCCCGCCCTTGCCGGCGAGCTGCGTGCCGAGCGCCATCAACTCACCGTGGAGCACGCCGGGCGTCATGATCACCTTCTCGGCCATCATCCCCCACGTCAGCTCCTGCACCGCGGGGAAGGCCTCCTCCATCGAGGCGAACGTGTGCGTCGCCCCGAACTCCATCGCCTTCTCCCGCTTGAACTCGACCGGGTCGACGGCGATGACGTGGCGGGCGCCGGCCATCGCCGAGCCCTGCACGGCGTTGATGCCGATACCGCCGATCCCGACGACGACGACCGTGTCGCCGACCTGGACGCCCGCGCGCTTGGTCGCCGATCCCCACCCGGTGGCGACGCCGCACGACACGAGCGCCACCACCTCGAGCGGGAGATCGGGCTCGACCTTGATCACCTGGGTGTCGGCGACGCAGCTGTACCGGGAGAACGTGCCGAGCTTGGCGAACAGGTTCAGGTCCCCGCCGCCCTCGACGCGGTGGCGGCTCGTTCCGTCGGTGATCATCCCCCGCTGGAACGTGCCGGCGCTGGAGTCGCAGAGGTTCTGCCGGCCGGTCGAGCAATAGCGGCAGCGGCCGCACGACGGGATGAACGACGCCGAGACGTGATCGCCGGGTTGCACGCTCGTGACGCCGGGTCCGACGTCGACGATGACGCCGGCCCCCTCGTGGCCGCCGACGATCGGGAAGAACGCCTCGATGCCGAGCGTCGGCCACGTCTCGGCGGGCGGCACCATGTCGCCGGTGAGGACGTGCTCGTCGCTGTGGCACAGACCGGCGGCCCGCCACTCGACGAGCACCTCGCCGACCTTGGGCGCGTCGACCTCGATGTCCTCGACCTGCCAGTCCTGACCGACCCCGTGTACGACCGCGGCACGGCTCTTCATGCTGTCCCCCTCGATCGAGACGATCTTCCGTCCGCCGAACCTACTCCCGCTCACCGCCGGGTCTGGCGTCGGCGGGGCGCCGCGCGAGACTCGCCGGATGAACGGCGAACGACGACAGCACGCGCTCGACATCCTGCGCGCGGACCGGATCATGGCGGTGCTCCGGCAGGTTCCCGAGGAGCATCTCGTGCCGCTCGCCGACCTGCTGGTCGAGTGCGGCGTCCGGTCGTTGGAGATCACCCACGACTACGCGCGGACGACCGACGACGTCGCCCTGCTGAGCGAGCGTTTCGGCGCGGCGGCCTCGGTCGGGGTCGGCACGACGTGGACGGTCGAGCAGGCGGAGTCGGCGGCGGCCGCGGGCGCCGAGTTCTGCGTGCTGCCCGGGGTGGACGCGCCGACCGCCCGGCGGAGCGTCGAGCTCGGGATGTTGACGCTGCCCGGCGTGCAGACGCCCGCCGAGATCCAGACCGCGATCCGCGCCGGGGCCGACGTGCTGAAGTTCTTCCCCGCCGACCCGCCGGGCGCGGCGTGGCTGGCCCAGGTCGCGCCGGCCTACCCGCAGCGGCCGTTCATGGCCACCGGCGGCGTCACGGTCGAGACCATGGCCGACTTCTTCGACGCCGGGGCGATCGCCGTCGGCATGGCCAACACCCTCTTTGGCGACGTCCGCGCCCCCGACCGCGCGCTCATCGAACACGCCGTCGCCATCGCCCAGTCCGCCCATCGGTGAGAGGTGAGACCTACAGGTGGTCTCACCTCTCACCGGAAGGGGCGGTGGCGGTCCGTCGGTGAGAGGTGAGACCTACAGGTGGTCTCACCTCTCACCGGAAGGGGCGGGCGAGCGAGGCCATCGCGGCGTCGGTCTGGACCCACGCGGGGTGTGGCGGGATCGCCACCTGACCCTCGATGAACCGCAGCCGTCTCGGCCGACGCGAGCGCGCGGAGACCGGCACCCGCGTTGCCGACACCACCGGCGAGCTCGACCTCGGCGCGGTCGTCGGCGCCCACTCAGTCGTACAGCAACACGCCGCGGATGTTCTTGCCGGCGCGCATGTCGGCGAAGCCGTCGTTGATGTCCTCGAGCGTGTACGTCTTCGTCACGAGGCCATCCAGGTCGAGTTGACCTTGCGTGTACAGCTCGAGCAGCCGCGGGATGTCCTTGCGGATGTTGGCCGAGCCGAAGAGCGATCCGACGATCTGCTTCTCGAGCAGCGTGAGAAACACCGCCGGCACCGCGATCGACGCCTCGCTGGTCGGATGGATGTTGGTGACCACGATCTTGGAGAGCTTGCCGGCGAGATGGAACGCCTCGCCGAGCGCATCGCCGTCGCCGACGCCCATGGACATGATCACCTTGTCGAACCCCCGGTCCCACGTGGATTCGGGGAGCGCCTCCATCGCCTCGGCGATCGAGCTGTACGTGTGGGTGGCGCCGAGCTCCATCGACTTTTCGCGCTTGAACTCGACCGGATCGATGGCGGCGACGACCCGGGCGCCCGCGAGCTTCGCGCCCTGCACCGCGTTGGCGCCGATTCCGCCGATGCCGACGATCGCGACGTAGTCGCCGGGCTGGACGTCGGCCGCGTACACCGCGGAGCCCCAGCCCGTCACCACGCCGCACCCGAGCAGGCATGCCCTGTCGAGCGGCAGGTCGGGCTCGATCTTCACGCAACTCGCCTCGTTGACGACCGTGTGGTTGGCGAACGTGCCGAGGTTGCACATCAGACCGAGATCCTTGCCCTGGGCGTGGTGCCGCGCCGTGCCGTCACCGAACTGGTAACCGGTGGCCAGCTGTTCTGCGCCGATGTCGCACACGTTGGAGTGGCCCGCGGCGCAGCTCGCGCAGCGGCCGCACGCCGGGATGAACCCGAACACGACGTGGTCGCCGGCCGCCAGTGACGTCACGTTCGGGCCGACCTCGAGCACCACGCCGGCACCCTCGTGGCCGCCGATCAGCGGCGGATCCGGGGTGACACCCGCGAGGTCGCCGGTGACGAGATGGTCGTCGGAATGGCACATGCCCGACGCCTTCAACTCGACGAGCACCTCCCCCGCCTTCGGCGGATCGAGCTCGATCTCCTCGATGCTCCACGGTTCGTTGCGGGCCCACAGGATTGCTGCTGTCGTCTGCATGGCCGGACCTTATGCCACCACTGCGATCGCGCACGATCCGGCCGCGCGGGCGCCCGGCGCGCTCGCTCAGCCGCGGGTGGACCAGTCGATGAGGGCCTGGAGCTCCTCGTCGGAGCCCTTGAACCCGTGTACGTCCCTGGAGAACGCCTGCAGCTCCTCGTCGGTGCCCTTGAACCCTGCGCCACCCGCGTTGAAGCCGAGTGAGCCGACCTCGAAGCCGAATCCCTCGACGTCGGGGGTCCCGCCGTCGCGCGCCCGGACGAGGATCGCCCGCAGCGCGGCGGCCTCGCCGGGTTCGAGGTCGAGCGAGCGGATCTTCGAGGCCAGCGAGGAGAACGATTCGTCGCCGCTCATGGCCGCATGTCCGTCCACACGCCGAGCTTGGCGGGATCGAGGCCGGCCGCCCGGCCCACCGCGTACATCCACTCCTCCTTCTCGAACGTGTCCTTCAACCTCGGCTGGCCGCTCCCGACGACCGTCGTCTCGATCTCGAACACGACGCCGAATCCCTCGACGTCGCCGTCGGCGCCGGCGGCCCGCCCGACCACCGCGTGGAGCACGTCCCGCTCCTCGGCGGTCAGCTCCAGGCCCTGGAGCTTCGCCGCCAGCGTCGCCACCGCTTCGTGGCTGATCGCGTCGTCGCTCATCACGTCTCCTCTCGTCGCCACCGCCCCCGTCCGAGACGGATCCCGACGAACATGGTGGCACATCGTGCGGCTACCTGCGCATGGCGTTGGTCAGCTTGCCGGCCATCTCCGGCGCGGTCGCCTCGCGCACGTTGGCGGCGGTCGCCCACAGCACGGTCTTGAGCTGGAACGGCCGGAGGCCGGGGTGCTTCGACGCGATCAGGGCGGCGATCCCGGCGATGTGCGGCGCGGCGTAGGAGTTGCCGGTGGCCGTGATCGTCTCGCCGCCGAGCCACGCCACGTCGACGTCGATCCCCCGCGCCAGGAACTCGGTCGGCGGGTCGGGGTTGTAGTGGAAGCGGAACGGGTCGGCGTCGAGGTTGCACGCGACGCTGGCGACCGACGCGTACAGCGACGGGAAGCTGCGGCGCTGGACGTTGTTCGCCGCGGTGACGATGAAGGAGTTCCCGAAGTAGGCGCGGTCGCAGGCGTCGTAGAACGCCAGCGCCCATTCGCGCTTCCGCGTCCCGAGCGACAGGTTGATCACGTCGAAGCCCTCGTCGATCGCCCACGCGAGACCGGCGAGGAACGCCGCCGCCTTGCCCCGCAGCCCGCGGCCGAGCACCTTGACGCTCGTGATCCGGCACGCCGGGGCGAGCGAGTGGACGATGCCCGCGCAGGCGGTGCCGTGGCCGAACGAGTCGTCATGCGGCCCGTCCGCCCGCACGAGCTCGCGGTTCTCGACGGCGAACGCGACGCTCCCGTCTCGATCGACGCACGCGCCGAGCCTCGGGTGGTCGGCGTCGATCCCGCTGTCGATCACCGCGACGCGGACGCCGGCGCCGTCGGCCCCGCCCCATGCCCACTCGGGCGTCAGCTCATCGAGCCGGGGCGCGTCGCCGACGTCGAGCAGGGCGCCCTCCTTCGCCCACGCGGGACGCGGGGTCTCGCTCACCGGCTCGCCCCCAGGAGCGCCGTCACCATCTTGGCGATCGCCGCGTACCGCACCGGGTCGGTGGAAGCCAGCCGAGCGAGGTCCTGGCCGAGCTCCTCCGGCGAGAGCGCCGCGTCGAGCGCGTCGTCGAGCTCGGCGAGGGCCGCGCCGGCGACGCGGGCGAGCAGCGTGACCTCCTCGATGTCGTCGACCGTGAACGGCCCGCTGCCGGCGGGGCGGGCGAGTTCGAGCACGCCGAGCACCTCCTCGTCGTCGCCGCACGGGGCGGCGAGCACACCGGCGGGATTGCCGTCCAGGCCACCCGCGCCGACGTTGGAGGTGTCCGATTCCGGCGTCTCGATCGACGACGGCTGCTCGGACGCGATGACCAGCCCGGCGACCCCGCTGACGGCCACATGGCGACCGACCCGTGAGTGCGGGTCGCTTCCTCCCGCGGCCGCGACCACGACGAGCTCGTCGCCGTCGATCAACAGCAGCCAGCCGACCGACGCGGCGGTGACGTCGACGGCCGCCTGGACGACGGCGTCGAGGACGGGACGGGCGATCGGCGTCATGGCGTGGTGCTCCCGGTGGCGGTGGCGAAGGTCGGGCTGTCGAGACGGCGGCCGTGCGCCGGACCGGCGGTTTGCCCGCTGCCGGCCCGGCCGGCGAGCGCGGCGGCGACGGACGGGTGCGCGGCGGCCACGCCGTCGAGCACCGCGTTGTCGAGCTCGAGCAAAGCCAGCGCCTCGACGGCCCGCAGCCGGGCGCCGGCGCGGTGGCCGATCAGCGCGTTGACGCCGAACGCGTCGCCGGGCCGCAGTTCCGCGGTGACCGCCGGAGCGCCCAGCGGCGACGGGGTCAGCACCTCGCCGCGCCCGGAGCGCACGATGACGATGCCGCCCGACTCGTCGCCGATCGTCTCGCCGGGCTGCAACACGAACGAGCGCAGACGAGCCGCGATCGCAGCGAGCGCCGCACCGTCGAGCGAGCGGAACAGCGGCGTCCGGGCGAGCGCGCCGGCGCTGTCGAACGGCGCCATCTCCCGCCGCTCGGTCCCGGTCTGCTCGGCCCACAGGTGGCCGTACGTGCCGCCGAGCGCGACCAGCTCGTCGTGTTGCCCGTACTCGACCAGCCGCCCGTTGTCGATCACGAAGATCATGTCGTAGTCGGTGATCGACGTGAGCCGGTGGGTGATGGCGACCACGGTGCGATCCGCGCCGACCTTGCGCAACGTCGCCGAGATCTGGCGCTCGGTCCCGGGGTCGAGCGCCGACGTCGCCTCGTCGAGGAGCAGGACGCGGGGGTCGCGGATCAGCGCCCGGGCGATCGACACCCGCTGCCGCTGCCCGCCCGAGAGGTTGGCGCCGCGCTCGCCGACCAGGGTGTCGTACCCGTTGGGCAGGGCGTCGACGAACTGGTCGAGCTCGGCCGCCTCGCCCGCGGCGAAGATCTCGTCCTCGGTCGCCCCCGGTTTCCCCAGCTCGATGTTCTCGCGGATCGTGGTGTTGAACAGGAACGGGTCCTGGAACACGACGCCGATCTGCCCCCTGAGCGACTCGACGGTGGCGGTCGAGACGTCGATCCCGTCCAGCGAGATCGTCCCCTCCTCGGGCTCGTACATCCGCATGATCAGCCGGAGCACGGTCGACTTGCCCGACCCGGACGGGCCGACGAAGGCGACGTTGGCGCCGGCCGGGATGCGCGCGTCGATCCCGTCGAGCGCCCGCCGCTCGGGAGAGTACGAGAACGACACGTCGGACAGAGCCAGCTCGGACTGCAGCCGGGGCAGCTCGACCGCGTCGGCGCTCACCGGCTCCGGCTCGGCGTCGAGCACCTCGTTGATCCGCACGAGCGCGCCGGTCGCCGCCTGGATGTCCTGGCCGATCGAGGTGAGCACCGTGACCGGGTTGATCACCTCGCCCATGATCGCCAGGAAGGCGACCAGCCCCCCGACCGTGAACCGCCCCTCGAGGATCAGCCAGGCCCCGAACCCGAGCACGCCGAGGCGCAGCACCGTCGTGATCATGTTGACCGACAGGCCGAACAGGCCGCCGAACAGGCTGAGGCGGCGTTGCGCCTTGAACAGCCGGTTCGACGCTCGGCCGAACCGCCGGCTCTCGCGTCCGCCGAGCCCGAACATCTTGACCACCGGGATGGCGGTGTAGTTCTCCGCGGCGACGCTGAGCAGCGCGCTGTTCTCCTCCCGCAGCTCGATGCTGCGCTCCTGCGCGCCGCGCGCCATCGCCTTGTAGACCAGCCCGACGACCGGTGCGCCGGCGAGGACGACGAGGCCCATCGGCACGTTGATCGTCAGCATGATGACCGCGCCGACGACCAGCGTCAGCACCTGGAAGATGCCCTTGCCGATCGTGTCGGACAGGCCCGACTGCACGGCGCCGACGTCGGAGAACAGCCGGGCCAGCACGTCGCCCTGCCGATAGCGGTGGAACCACGACGCGGGCAGGGTCTGGAGCCGCTCGAACATCGTCTGGCGGATGTCGCGCACGACCGCCCCGCTGACCCACGCGCTCTGGTACGTCTGCCGGAGTCCGGCGACCAGCGAGACGGCGAACGCGACGCCGAGGATGACGAGGAGCTGGAGCACCTGGCTGAACTCCCCGCTCGGGATCGCCGTGTCGAACAACGAGCGGGACACGTATGGGAACGCGGCGGTGAACGCCAGGCTCAGCAGCATGTAGCCGAAGATCTCCAACTGGCGCAGCCAATACGGCCGGAGGTACCGCGCCGACAATCGGATGAACTCCATCGGCTTCACGTCCGGTTCGCCGGCCGCGACCTCGTGGCGCCACGCCTGCTCGAGCGCCGCCGCCGGCGCGCCGTAGAGCTCCTGGTACCGGCGGTCGACGGCCCCGAGCGGCGCGGCGAGGAGTTCCCGCAGCGCCTGCTCGTTCTCCCGCTCGAGCAGGTATCGCACGTAGTCGACCGCCATCGCGCCGCGCAGCTCGCCGGTCGCGTCGTCGAGCGGCGGCAGCGCGACGCCGGCCAGCCGCGGCCGCGTGTCGGCGACGTCGGCGAGGTGCAGCCCGTATCCCTCGAGCAGCAGCTCGACGTCGTCGATCGACGGCAGCGCCGCGCCGAACAGCAGGGCGAGCGGGCGATGGGGCGGCTCGGGTGGGGCCTCGGGCGACACCGCCATCCACACCGCGCCGGCCTCGTGGTCGACGACGCTCCCCTCGGTGACGACGACGTCCGGGTCGTCGGGATCGCGGAACGTGTCGTCGAGATGGATGCAGGGGGTGGCGAGGTCGGGTTCCGAGCCGAGCCCGGCCAGGAGGCGGCGGGCCTTCGCCGCGGCGACCGCCATCGGCTTGGCCGCCCGCTCGCCCGCCGTCCCCGGTCGGTAGCGGACCCGGATCGAGCCCTTCTCGATCGTCTCGAAGCCCTCGGGATCACCCTGTTCACCCTGCGCCGCCACGACTGCGATACTAGAACCAGCGGGCGGGGCACACATCCGTCCGTGGCCATCGGCGCATGATTCGCATCGAGTCCGTGGCGCCCGACCGACGAGGAGTGACATGACCGAGATCGACGTGGACACCTTGAACCGGCTGGCGACGAAACTCGACGCCATCGACCTCGACGAGACCGAGCGGGCGCTGCTCGACAGGCTGCTCGAACGGGCGGCGGCGTACGAACCCGACGTCGAGGGGTTCGGGTTCGACACCGCGACCTATTCGTACTCGGGGTTGCAGTCCGGCGCCGGATTGTCGGGAACGAGCCTCAAGCTGGGTGGCGGTCTCGGGTTCGTCACCCGGCCGAGTCTCGGCTATACCGACCCGTTCGATCCGAAAGACCCGACGAAACCGCCTCCGCCCTGACCAGGGGCTCGAAGCGGGCCGCGCCGTCGATCAGGCCGAGCAGGCGCAACATGTCGGCGACCATCGGCTCCTTCGCCCGGCGCTGCGCCTCGTGATGCGGTGACCCCGGGCGGCCGCGCACGCCGAGCGCGGGGCTGATGTTGCACTCGAGCAGCCACGGGTTCAGCTCGTCGTCGACCATCAGGTCGAAGCCGAGCAACTCGAACGAGCGATCGAGCCGGGGCGACCACTCCCGGCTCAGCCCGAGCACCGGAGCGCGCAGCGCGCGCAACGTGTCGGCGAGGATGACGCCGATGCGGTCGAACAGCGGCCGCGCATCGATCCCGAAGCCGGCCAGCCACCCGCGGTACGCGTCGTGGTCCATGCCGCGCACCGGATCCTCGACGTCGGTGTTCGTCTTCTGGATCGGGGGGTTGGTGAGGTGCACGACCGCGTCGCGCAGCGCGTCCGGACTCAGGCTGAACGGCCGGGAGGTGAACTTGACCGGGCCGTTCGGATGGATGTACGCGGTCAGCGGGTCGAGCGACGTCACCACCACGTAGCTGCGCAGCACATGCTTGTACGGATGCCCGGGAAGGAGGAGCGGATTGGCGATGTAGCGCTGGACCAGCCACTCCTCCCCGCGCGGGATCGGCGCGTCGTCGGTGATGATCGCCATCCCCTCCCCCGCCATCCATCGCTTCTGCTTCCTCAACCACAGGGCTTGGGGGTCGTCGCGCATCGCCGCGCGCAGCTCGTCGTACCCGTGCGGCATCGAGAACGTCCTCGGGTGGAACGTGTGGCCGGCCGCCGCGAGGTAGTGGGCCATCTCGTCCTTGTAGAACAGCGGCGCGATCCCCGGGAAGTGGTTGACGAGCTGCCCGTCCCGCAGCCGGTCGAACACCGCCAGGTCGTGGACCGCCGCCGACCAGAACAGCTGCCAGTCGTCGCCCGGCGTCGGGGTCCAGCCGGCGGCCTCCAGGTGCGACCGCAGGAACTCGGTCTCGGACTCGGCGATCCGCGGGTCGACCCGGTAGCGCCGGCCGTCCCCGCCTCCGGACGGACCGGGACGGGGTCGGTGCGCATCCGCCATCGCGCCATGATCTCACGCGGGTCGGCGGGTCGGCGGGTCGGCGGGTCCGCGCTGCGGGCGCCAGCCCCGCGACGACCACCGGAGAACGTAGGCTCGCCGGATGCGGTCGACGGTTCGCGCGGGGGGCCTCGCTCCGGTCGGGATCGGCGTGCTGGTGCTCGTCGGCGCGCTCGTCGCGTCCTGCGGCGAACCGGGCGCGGCGACGCCGACGACCGCGGCCCAGCCTGCGGCGCCGGAGTGTGTCGTGTCAGGCCTCGACCGCGGCGCGGGAGACGACGGATGCGTCAGCCCGCCGAACGTCATCCTCTTCCTCACCGACGATCAGACAATCGAGTCGATGCGCGTGCTCGAACGGGTGCGGGAGCTGATCGGCGACCAGGGCATGACGTTCGAGAACTCGTACGTCGAGTACCCGACCTGTTGCCCCTCCCGGGCGACCTATCTCACCGGCCAGCACGCGATCAACCACGGCGTCCTCTGGAACGCCCCGCCGACCGGTGGGTTCCAGAACTTCCGCGACCAGGAGACGGCGCTGCCCGCGGCCCTCGAGCAGGGCGGCTACCACCCGATCCACATCGGCAAGTACCTCAACGGGTACGGGTTCTTCCGCGCCGACCGTTTCACCCCGCCGGGCTGGCGCGACTTCCAGGGCCTGGTGGCGCCCGCCGACACGCTCTACTTCAACTACAGCGTCTTCGACAACGGCGACATCGTGACCTACGGCGCCCGCATCGAGGAGTACCAGACCGACGTGTTGACGGCGCGGGCGCTCGACAGCCTCGAGGCCGCGGAGGCGACCGGCCGCCCGTTCTACCTCCAGCTCGCCTACCTGGCGCCTCACGCCGCCGCCGGCTTCCCGCTCGACGGCTTCACGCCCGACGTCTTCTCCGACGACCACGACCTCACGTCCTGGCCCGTGCCGGTGCCGGCCCCGCGCCACGACGGCCTGTTCAAGGACGAGCGACTTCCCGCGAACCCGGCGTACAACGAGGACGACGTGACCGACAAGCCCGAGCACATGCGGCGCAAGCCGATGGACGCCGAGCGCCAAGCGTGGGTGTTGGAGAACTACCGCACCGAACTGGAGACGCTGCTGGCTGTCGACGAATCCGTCGACCGGATCGTCGGGTGGCTGAACGAACGGGGCCTGCTGAACGAGACCTACCTGATCTTCACCTCCGACAACGGCTTCTTCCACGGTGAGCACCGGTTCCCGTTCAGCAAGTTCATGCCCTACGACGAGGCGGCGAAGGTGCCGTTGCTCGTGCGCGGCCCCGGCATCGAGCCGGGCAGCACGCAGCGGACGCTCGTGTCGAACATCGACATCGTCCCCACCGTCCTTCAGCTGGCGGGCGCCGACGCCCTGCGCGAGCCGGACGGTCGGAGCCTCGTCCCGCTGCTGGCCGACCCCGCGGAGCGGTGGGACCGCGTGCTGCTGATCGAGGGCGCCGGGCCGCCGACGATCGGGCGACGGCCGTACCAGGCGGTGCGCTCGGAGAGATGGATGTACACCGAGTACGACAACGGCGGGCGCGAGCTCTACGACATGCTCGACGATCCCCACCAGCTCGACAATCTCGCCGACGACCCCACGCTCGACGACGTCCGCGCGTCACACCGGCGGGCGTTGGACGAGCTCCGAAGCTGCGCCGGATCGGCGTGCCACGACATCACGCTCTGACGCGCCGGCGCGCCCGGCCGGCACTCAGGCGCTCTCGGCCCGGCGGATGAGGAGCGCGCAGTTCCACACGGCGACCTCGCGCACCCGCTTCAGGCGCATCAGCCACCGCTGCGACGGGTAGTACCGGGGCACGGCGTCGATCAGCGCCAAACCGGGTTGGGCCTCGACCGCGTCGAGCATCGCCGCCACCGTCGTCGGCCAGACGCCGTCGAAGGGCAGGTTCTTGCCCGTCGGCTCGCCGAAGACCCGCCGGTAGGCCCGCAGGCCGCGCTCGGGCCCGAGATAGTGCAGCGGGGCGATCGCGTGCCCGCCGAACGGCGTCCACCACGGGGTCCAGCTCACCCAGGCCCATCCGCCGGGGCGCAGGATCCGCTCGATCTCGCCGAACACGAGCGCGGGCGTCGGCGTGTGTTCGAGGATGTTGGAGCAGATCACGCCGTCGAACGACGCGTCGCGAACCGCCAACCGGGTGGCGTCGCCCTGGAAGGCCCGCGGGGGGCGGCCCGCCAGCAGATCGCTCATCGAGAGGTCGATCGACACGACGTCGTGACCCCGGCGGTCGAGTTCGCTGCCGAGGTGCCCGGTCCCGCAGCCCAGATCGAGGACGCGGTGACCGTCGAGCGGGAACGGGAGCCCCTCGATCGCCCGATGGGCCAACCCGGCCATGAACGGCTCGGGATCACGGCGGACCCGGAAGAACCCGCGGGCCAGCGCGACCGTTCCCGTCAACGGCTCGACGGTCGGGCGCTCGGTCATCGCCCGCGTCCCAAGGATTGCTGGGACGGGCGGCCGTGGGGTTCGCCGACGTGCCGTGACCGGCTGCGCAGCGGATAGCCGTACCGGTACGCGAGCGGCCCGTTGAGCGCGGTCAGCGCGGCGCGGCGCGGCGCGTCGAGCTGTTCGACCCAGGCGTCGTCGGCGCGCAGCGTGGTCCGGCCGCGATCGAAGCGGTTCGGGTTGCCCCACGCGCTGTGCAGCTCGCGCCGCTCGAATGAGCGCTGCTGGTCGAGGACCGACCCGACGTCGAAGTCGACGCCGACGAACCGGCCGATCGCGGCGAGCGCGTCGTGCGGTCGGGCGACGAAGTCCTCGTAGCGCAGGAAGGCGTAGTTGTCGCTCGTCCTCCAGAGCATCTCGGCGGCGGCGTTCGACACGCCGTAATAGGCCGACGTCTTGAGGATCCCCCGTCGCTCCATCCGCGCGTCGCCGTCGAGCCCGGCCTCGCGGCGCGGGCGCCGCCATGACATCCCGACCGCACGGGGATCGCGGACGAGGTGCAGGAAGTAGACGTCGAGTTCGGTGGCCTCGCGGAGGATGTAGGAGTAGTGCGGCTCCTTGGACGAGTCGACGATCAGCCGGGCGCCGGTCGACCGGCCGATCGCCCGGTAGAGCCGTTCGACGACCGCGGGGAACTCCTCCAACCGCGCCAGCCCGTTGCGCCGGGCGGCGGGGAACGGCATCAGCGGAAGGTGCAGCGACCAGAACCGTCGCCGGAGGTCGACCATCCGTTCGGCTACGACGCCCTCGTCGCCGAACGCGGCGTCGAGGATCGCCGACCAGACCGGACACTCGGTCAGCCGTTCGCCGCAGCTGCATCGGCCGGCCCCGCCGAGTCCGAACCGCCAGAAGAACGCCAGCTCGCCGCCGGAGAACACGCCGGGGAAGGCGCCGAGCAACGCGTCGAGCACCGTGCTCCCCGTGCGCCCGGTCCCACCGATGAAGAGCACGCGCGGGGCGGTCTCGTCCGGTTCGGTCACGCGGCGACCGAGCGCATCGCTCGGCGCCGGCCCGGGTGGAGGTCGACTCGGGATCAGTCGATCAGCACGGCTTCACGCCGGCGGTTGGTCGCCACCAGGCCGGAGCCGACCGCGAAGGCGAGGAACGCGACGCCGAGCATCAGCGCGACGTTGCTGCTGCCTGTGGTCGGGAGCGGGCCGTTGAAGACCACGATCTCGACGAATTCGACACGCGCCGCGCCGTTGGCGCCGTTGCCGCGGAGCTCGATCTTGTGGACGCCGAGCGCGGCGTCGGCGGGAATGGTGACGTCGCCTCCGGCGATCGCACCGGCGGCGTCGGCGGTCTCCTCGCCCAGCTTCACCGGGTCGGAGAGGAAGAAGATCTCCACGATGCCGTCGGGCGCCCAACCGTTGAGCTGCTCGGATGAGAAGATGTCCGCGAGGGTGACGGTCGAACCGGGGTCGAACACGAAGTCGTTCAGGTCGTAGCCGGTTGCCGAGGCGGCCGACGACGAACCGAGAACAGCCAGACTGAGCGCCATGGCGATGAGTGCTTTACGTGCCACTGTTCCACCCCTACGGTTAGTAAACTGACGCACCTTAACGTGGCCGAAGCCTCGATGCAAGACTTCGCACACGTTCCCGATTCTCGGCCGGGAGCAGCAGCGCGGCGACGACCGCGGCGGCGGTGAGGGCGTGGCCGACGAGCACGATCAACGCGGGCCAGTACCAGACCGGGCCCGAGTCGGCCGGCAGCTCGATCGCCCCGAGTGGCGAGCGCGACGTGCCGTCGAAACCGCGCACCCACCCCGGGGCGTAGGGGGCGTACCAGACCGTGGCCGCGTCGCCGACCCTGACGACGGGCGGGATCAGCTGGTCGACGGGTACCGCGACGCCCGCGCCGTCGACGGCACGACCGGCCCACGCGCGCACCTCGTAGAGCACGATCGACTCGTCGTCGACCACCACCTGCAATCCGGTGTCGAGGCGGAGGCGGCCGTACCGGTCGTCGTCGACGCCGGTGACCACGACGAGCCAGCGCACCCCGAGGTCCGCCAGCCGGTCGGCGATCGGTCGCCCCGCGTCGAGGGCCGCCAGCGCGCCGTCGACGGCCCGCTCCCGGGGGTCGAGCGCGGCGTCTCGGTCGGAGGCCAGCTCGAGATCCGAGGAGTTCAAGACGTCGCCGCGCAGGTACAGCGGAATCGGGTGATGGGTCCGCCGACCGTCCGCGACATCGAGATCGAAATACAGCGTCCACGGCAGCGCCACCACCGTCCCCGGCGCCGTCTCCACGCGCTCGCGGACCACGCCCCAGGATTCCGGCACGTCGACGCTGTCGAAGCGGCCGTCGAGACCCCACAGCGCCGGATTGACCGTGACGACGGCGATCATCGCGCAACCGAACGCGGCGAGCACGCCGGAGCGCGCGTCGTGGCGCTGTATCCGGCCGATGCCGTGCGCCATCGCCGGCGCCAGCCAGACCAGGAACAGCACCAGCGCCCGCTGCGACTCGCGGAACGCGGCGAACGGCAACGACGTGCTGAGCCGGTCGAAGACGGCGCCGAGCAACGGGAGCGAGCCGATCGCGGCGAGGACGAGGCCGACGCCGGCCAGGGCGGCCGCCCGTCGCCCCCACGGCCGGGGCAACGCCGACGCGCCGGCGACGGCGACCGCGAGGACGAGCAGCGCGGCGATCGGCGTGACCGGCGTGTTCAGCGCGAGTTGGTTGGTCCGTTGCCAGAACCCGTACCCCAGGAGCAGGCGCCCGTAGTCGCCCGCGCTCGCCAGCCTCGTCGCGAACAGGTCGCCGCCGGCGACGTCCGGGGTCGACAGCCCGACGATCAGGCCCGGCACGAGCCACGGGAGCTGGCCGAGCGCCCATACGCCGGCGACCCACCCGGCGCGCCGCCCGCGCCCGGCGACGACGCCGACGGCGATGACGACGAGTCCGAGGGTTCCCCCGAAGTACCCGGCGAGCCCGAGCGCCGCCGACGCGAGAAACGTCCGGCGCAGGTCCGCCTCCGGCCGGAGCAGCGTCGGCAGCACCCACGGCAGCGCGGCCGCCGCCAACACCAGGCCGAGGTGGCCGACGGCGATCCGCGTCAGCAACCACGGGCTGAGCGCGTACAGCACCCCGGCCGCCGCCCGCGCCGTCCAGGGGGCCGGCCGGCTGAGTCGCTCGACACCGACGAACGCCGCCGCCACGCAGGCGATGACGAAGGCGGTGACCAGCGTCGTGCCGTCGAGGACCGTCGACGCGATCGCGAGCGCGGCGACCGCCGGCGCCTGGCGTGGCAGCTCGGGCCCGAGACCCCAGAACCCCGCGCTCAGCCCGATGCGGTCGAAGACGACGAGGTCGAGGTTCAGCAGCGCCTCGCCGGTCCAGGACGGGCCGACGACCAGGAGGCCGACCGCTGTCCCGGCGGCCCACCAACGGAGTGCTCCACGGCTCGACGGCCCGAGGCGCCCGAGCGACCTGTCGGGCGCGGCCACGGCGTCCTCCGAGCCGATGGTCATGACGCGGCAGTGTATGTTCTTGGTGATTCCGCGCCCGACGCGGCCGCGCGGTGTGAAGGAGGGAACGGGAGTTGGTATCGCGCGGGAGCGTCGGCCTCGTGGTCCCCACTCGTCACGAGCAGGACAACGTGGCCGAGCTGATCGACCAGATCGCCAAGGCCCTCGATCCGTACGACCTCGACTGGAACGTGCTGTTCGTCGACGACTCCGACGACGAAACGCCGGACGTGATCCGCCGGCTGGCAGCCGAGGACCCAGAGGGGCGGATCGGCCTGATCCACAGGTCGCCCGCCGAGCGGGAGAGCGCGATGGCCGGGGCGATCGCGCTCGGGATCGAGCGGACGCGGGCCGACGTCGTCGCCGTGCTCGACGCCGACCTCCAGCATCCCCCCGGCGTCCTGCCGTGGATGGTGGCGCCACTGCTCACCGGGCGGGCCGACATCTGCATCCCGAGCCGGTTCCTCTACGGCGGTTCGGCGCGCGGTCTCGAGCGGCGCTGGCGGCGCATCGCGTCGCGCGGCTCGGGCGTCGTCCTCCAGGCCGTCTTCCCCGAGGCGCGGCAGATCACCGATCCCGGCGGCGGCCTGTTCGCCCTCCGGCGCGAGGTCGTCGCCGGGGCGGCGCTGCGGCCGATCGGCTTCAAGCCGCTCGCCGAAGTCGTCGTCCGCGGCCGCTGGAGCACGTTCTGCGAGTTCCCGTACGTGTTCGAGCAGCGCGCCGACGGCACGTCCCCGGCCCGGCTGCGGTACGGCCTGACGCTCGGCCGCCATGTGTGGCGGCTCTGGTTCGACACACGGGTGGCGGAGCGGCGGCCCCGTGTCGCCCGCCGTCGGGTGGCGCCGGTCGACCCGACCGTGATCGCCCGCGACGCGTCGCTGCGCCCCGACGTGCCGAGCCATCGCCCGATCGACAGCGCGCCGAGGTAAGCCCGATGCGCGTGCTGGTCATCGCCTCGGAGGTGCCGCCGGTCGTCTCCGGCGTCGCCCGCTCGGTGTCGCAGCTCGTCGACGGCCTCGCCGGGCGCGGGCACGAGGTCGACGTGTTGTGTGCCGCCGACGCGCCCTACCTCGCCCGCGGCGACTTCCGCATCTCCTCACTGGCCGCCCGGCTGCCGCAGGTCGTCCGCGACCTCGATCGCTACGACATCGTCAACGTCCACGGGCCGGCGCCGACGATCTCCGAGACGTTCCTGGCCGCGATCGGGCTGGCCCGCCGCGGCCGCCGGCCCGGGCTGGTCTACACCCACCACTTCACGATCGAGTTCGGCCAGCGGTGGATCCAGCCGCTCACCCGCTCGTACGACCGGGCGTCACACGAGTTGGGGCGGCTCGCCGACCACGTCGTCGTGACCAGCGACTCGTACTTCGACATCCTGTCGCTGCGCGCCGGCGAGGCGAAGACGACCGTGATCCCGTGGGGCGTCGACCTCGAACGGTTCTCGGTCGGGCCGAGCGACCCGTACGGGGGCGGGCGCGACCTGCGGGTGCTGTACGTCGGTCAGCTCCGCGAGTACAAGGGGTCGCACGTCGCGCTCGAGGCGATCGCCAACCTGGCCGGCGTCTCGCTGACGATCGTCGGGCGCGGTCCGAACGAGGACGCGCTCCGGCGCCGGCTGGCGCGCCGGGACGCCGGGAACGTGGTGCTGCGCGGCTACCTCAGCGACGAGGACCTCATCGAGGAGTACGCCCGCCACGATGTCGTGCTCCTTCCGTCGGTCAACCGGATGGAGGCCTACGGCATCGTCCTGATCGAGGGGATGGCGTCGGGTTGCGTCCCGGTCGCCTCCGACCTGCCGGGGGTGCGCGACGTCGCCCGCGGGTGTGGGATGCTCGCCGCGCCCGACGACGCGGCCGACCTGCGGTGGGCGATCGCGTTGCTCGCCGCCCGACCCGACCTCGTCGCGACGTTCCGCGTGCGGGCGATCGAGAAGTCCGCCGGCTATTCACACCACGCGACCATCGAGCGTTACGAGCGGACGTTCGAGGCGGTCGTCGGCGGGCTGTCCGACGTCCGGTCCGCGTCGTGACGACCGCGGCGACCGAAGGCATTCCGATCGACCTCCCGATCGAGGAAGGCGACACCGAGGCGATCGCCGACCCCGCGCCCGAGCTGCGGGTCGTGGTGCGCATGTGGCACCTGGTCGTGGTGTTCGCGACGGTGGCGGCGGCGGCGGTGCTGACGAGCGACCCCGGCGTCTGGATCGCCGACGCCCGGCTCGAGTTCAGCACCGACCCGTCCGGCTTCCTGTCGGGGCACGGTCATCTGTGGGATCCGACCCGTGGGATGGGCAACCCGACGACGTGGTATTCGCCGGTGCTGGCGACGTTCCAGGCGATCCTCCAGCAACTCGGCGCGCAGCCCTGGCTGATCGAGCGGATGGTGCACGCCGCGCTGCTCACGCTCGCCGCGACCGGCGTCGCCGCGCTCTTGCGGGTCACCACGCCGCGCGTCGGCGCGCTCCACCTGGTCGCCGGCCTGCTCTACGCGTTCAACCCGTACACGTCGCAGTACCTCGTCCCGTCGGGGCTGTTCCTCAGCTATGCGATCGCCCCGCTCCTGCTCGCCTGCTTCCTCCATGGAATCCGGGAGCGGGAAGACGATTGGCGCATGGCGGCGGGATTCGCGCTGTGCGTCTTCGCCCACGGCGCGCTGAACAGCGCGGCGTTGCTCTACGCGCTCGCCCCGATTCCGATCGCCGCCGCGTTCGTCGTGTTCGCCGAGCGCTCGATCCAACTCCGTCTGGTGCTGGCGTGGCTGCTGCGGGCCGCGATCCTCTCCGCGCTCGTCGCCTCCGGCGCGCTGTTCGTGCTGTGGTTCCAGCGCGGCGACATCGGCCTGAACCTGGCGACGACCGAGCAGCAGAGCGTCGTGTCCTCCCGGTCGTCGTGGGGTGAGACGTGGCGCGGTCTCGGGCTGTGGCTCACGTACTTCGGCGATTCGTCGGGGCAGTTGCGGCCCCAGTCGGCGGCCTACTTCCAGAACCCGCTGGTCGTCATCGCAACGTACGCCGCGCCGCTCGCCGCCGGCGTCACGCTCACATTGTCCCGCTGGCGCCCGCGCTGGTTCTTCGCCGCGCTGGTCGCGGTCGGCACGATCGTGATGGTCGGGGTCTGGCCACCATCGGCGCCGTCGCCGTTCGGGCGGGCGCTGAACTGGGGGTTCGAGCACTTCGTGATCCTCCGCGGGCTCCGAACGTCCTACAAGGCGGGGTCGGTCGCCTGGCTCGGCATCGCGACGCTGGCGGCCTATGGGGTGCTGCGGATGATCCGGACGCGGGCGGGCGGGCGGTTCGGCCGGATCGGCCCGGCGATCGCCGGCTGGAGTCTGGCGGCGTTGCTCGCCGTCGCCGCGTTCCCGTTCTGGACCGGCAACGTGTACAGCTCCGACGACGGCTTCGACGAGATCCCGGCGTACTGGACCGACGCCATCGACTGGCTCAACTCGCAACCCGAGGACGGGCGCGTGATGGTGCTCCCTGGCGTGATCCGAACCCGGTACCGATGGGGGTACGTCAACGACAACCTGTTCCACGGCCTGCTCGACAAGTCGCTCGTGATGCACCAGTCGGTTCCCCCGCCGGGCACACCGCTGACCGCCGATGTCGTGCTCAACCTCGACCGCTACCTCGCCGCCCCCGTCTACCGCGAGGGAACCGTCGGGCCGATCCTCCGCCGACTGGGTGTGCGGTGGGTCGTGTTCCAGAACGACACCGAGTGGGAGCGGATCGGGCTGCCACGCCCGGAGCATTTCGGGGCGCTGCGCGCCGATCCCGATCTCGCTCTCGCCGAGTCGTTCGGCGACGCCGGTGAGAACACGGCGGTCGAGGGCGATTCGGCGGCCGCGTTGCTCGGCGAGAACGCGCTCCATCCGGTCGAGATCTACGAGGTCGACGGCGCGCGCGACACGCTCCGGGTCTCGGCCGACCAGCCCGTCGTCGTCGCCGGCGCGGGTGACGCGTGGGCGCAGCTCGCCCAACACGGCCAGCTCGATCGCGGCCCGGTGATCTACACCGGCACTGCGACCCCCGACGAGCTGGCGGCCGCGCTGGCCGACGGATCGCCCGTCGTGATCACCGACGGATCGCGGCGGCGGTTCCTCCAGGTCGCCGGTGGGATCATCTCGTACTCCCACACGCTCGCGCTCGACGAGGACACGCCACGCGCGGCACGCAGCCCGTTCGAGGAGACCGACTCGACCTCGTACGCCGTGTACGCGGACGCCGTGGCGATCGAGGCGTCGATCACCGGATCGGGGGCGACACCGTTCGACGCGGCACAACGCCCGGCGCTCGCCTTCGACCGCGTCGGCCACACCGCGTGGGAGGTGAGCGGCCCGGACGCCCAGGGGGCCGTCCTGTCGGCCCGGCTGCGCGAGGCGACAGCGGTCGACGGGCTCATCGTGCACACCAGGGCACAGGACAACGACCGCTGGATCCGCCGGATCGACGTCGAACTCGTCACGGGGGCCGGGGAGGTCGTCGCCGCCACCGTTGAGGGCGCCCGCTCCAACCGGGGTTTGCTCGTCGTCGATGTGCGAGCCGACGACGTCGTCGAGCTGCGGCTGCGCCTCGACGACCTCGACGGGACCGGCCGGGGCGCGGTGGGGATCGCCGAGGTCGAGATCACGAGCGGCGGCGAACCGCTCGACCTGCGGGAGTTCATCCAGACACCCCTCGACCTGGAGCGAGCGGCAAGCGATCCGGGCCTCGCCGCGCGGTTGACGGCGGCGGACATCTCGTACTCGTTCCTGCGGCGCACCGGCACGGGCGCCCGCTCCGAGGAGACCGAGATCCGCCGCCGCTTCTGGGCGCCTGCCGACGCCCTGTTGAACGCCACCGGGTCGGTCCAGCTCACCGCCTCGACGCCCGACGTGACCGTCGACCGCCTCCTCGCCGCGCCGGTCGGGGCCTTCGGCTCGGATCGCGCCCCGGGAGCGGTCGACGGCTGGGGCGTCTACGCGGTCGACGGCGACCCGACGACATCGTGGCTCGGGCCGCCCGCGGCCGGCGCGACGCTGACCGCCCGCCCGCCGGCGCGGACGATCGAATCGGTCGAGTTCGTCGTCACCCTCGCCGAGGACGTGGCGGGCAGCCCGCAGGAGTTCTCGTTCATCGAGGCCGGGACGATCACCGCGACCGGGTCCGATGAGCCGATCGTCGTCCGCCTCGAGGCCGGGCCGCGGGCCTGCGACCTCCGCGCCGATGGCCTTCGCGCCTGCACGGCGTCGATCAGCACCCCGCTCCCCGCCGACGTGTACGAGACGATCACGCTCGAGATCACGGCGATCACCCCCGTGCCCTCGGCGTTCGGCACGCGTCCGGTCGCCGTCAGCGAGGTCGTGTTCGACGGCGAACCGGTCGAGCCGGACGATCTCGTGGCCGACATCGACGGGTGCTTCGACGCGTTCTCCATCGACGGCGCGCCCGGCTCGGTGCGCATGCGCGCGACCCGCGCGGCGCTCCTCGACCGGCGCGTCGTCGCCTTCGAGTCGTGCGCGCCGATCGAGCTCGAGCGGGGTGATCACGACTTCGTCTCCGCGCCGTCCTGGTCGGGCGCCGTCTCCGAGCTGCTGCTCTCCGCGCCGGGCGACGATCCGGGCGACTCACCGGGCGACGAGCCCCCTGCGGCGGTCGTGGTGATCGAACGGTCGCCGACGAGGATCGTGCTCGACGTCACCGCCCCGGCCGGGGCGTTGCTCATCGGGCCCGGCGCCCATCACAACGGCTGGCGGGCCACCGTCGACGGTGTGCCGCTCGGCAAGGCGGTCCCGCGGGACTCGTTGTCGGCCTGGCAGGTCCCGAGACTCGAGTCGACCCGGGTCGAGCTCTTGTTCCGGCCGCAACGGGCCTACGAGCTGGCACTGGCGCTGAGCGCGGCGGGCGTCGCGATCTGCCTGACGCTGCTGGTCAGGGGGAGGCGATCGTCATGAGGCGCCGCATCGCGCTCGCCGCCGCCGGCGCCGTGTTCGGGCTCGCCGTGTTCGGACCGACCCTCGCCGCCGTCGGGGCGCTGTTCGGCGCGGCGATCGCGCGGCGGCCGCAACTCGGGGCGGCCGTCGCCGTTTCCGCGCTGCTCGCGACGGCGCTGTACGCCACCGGCGAGGAGTCGTTGGAGTCGCCGCGGTTCGCGGACTTCGTCGTCGATCGCCCGCTGGCGAACACCGCGGCGCGTCTGGCCTGGCTGGCGTGGACGGTCTCGGTGGCCGGCGGTTGGCTGGCGATGCGCACGCGTCGAACCGACGATCCGATCCATGACGACCGCACCCCGCTCGGGGCGACGGAGGGTCGGAGCGCCCCGGTGCCGATGGAGCTGGTCGCCGTCGTCGGCACGCTCACGGCGATCGCCAGCCTGATCGTGATCGGCGACGGCACCTGGGTGTGGATCACGTTGCCGATCGCCGTCGGCGCCGTCGTCCTGCTCGCCGCCGTCCACCTCCCGCGCCTGTTGCGCTCCGACTGGACCGCCATCGTCCGCGTCCTACCGGGCCAGGCCGGCGACGAGGAGCGCGACGACGACGTCGTGCACGGATCGGTCTGGCTGCTTGCCGGAACGGCCGCCGTGGCGATCGGGTCGTTCGTGTTCTGGATCGTCGCCGCCCGCACGGCGACCCAGGAGTCGGTCGGGGCCGCCGCCGCGCTCTTCAGCGTCGTGACGTTTCTGAACTACGCCTCGGCACTCGGCCTGCCGATCGCCCTCTCGCGCATGGCGGGCGCCGACAGGTCGTCGTCGGTGCTGTTCACATGGATGCTGGCGATCACCGCGGTGAGCTCGCTCGGCGCCGCCGCGGTCTTCGCCGCCGTCGCCCCCGGCTCGGTCGACTCGGCGATCGGCGGCGCCCGCGCTGCCGGCTGGCTCGTCCTCGCCCTGATGGTCGCCGGCATGTCGGTGTCGGTGCTGGTCGACGTGCGCTGCATGACGCTCCGGCTCTGGCGGTGGGTCTTCTGGCGATCGGTCGCGATCTCGTTGATCCGGGTGCCGTTCCTCTTCCTCATTCCCGAGGGCGACGCGACCTTGTATCTCTTCGTGGTCATCGCCGGCGCGTACGCCGTGACCGGGCTGGCCGTCCTCGTCGCTCTGCTCGTTCGGTCGCAGGAGCGCCTCCGGGCCCGGCCCGCGCCGAGCGAATGGAGGACGACGGCGCGCTTTGCCGTCGTGAACTACGCCGGGCAGCTGGCCATCCAGGCGCCGTTCTTCGTGGTCCCGATCATCGTGCTCACGTCGTTGCGGGCCGAGGAGAACGCCAGCTTCTACGTGGCGTGGGGAATCATGTCGGTCGTCGTCATCTCCGTCCAACTGGTCGGCCAGGTGCTCCTGGTGGAGGGCGGGCGGGGGCAGCGCGCCGGACAGGTGAAGGTCGCCCTCGGCGTCGCGCTCGCGGTCAGCACGCTCTCCCTCGCGGCGGTCGTCATGCTCTCCTCGGTGATCCGCGCGGTGTACGGCTCGGGGTACGAGGAGGTGGCGGTGCTGCTCGTCCTGCTCGTCGGCGGAACGGTGCCGTACTCGGCCACCGTCGTCGGCTTGAACGCGACACGTGTGAGCATGGACAACCGGTCGACGATCGTCATCACGTTCGCCTTCGCCGCCCTCGTCCTCGTGCCCGCGCTCGTGTTCACGAACGACCACGGCGCGATCGGCGCGTCGTGGGCGTGGTTGCTCGGCAACGGCGCGGCGGCGATCGTGGTCGCCCTCATCCACCGCAAGCGCATCGTGCGATGGCTCCGCCCGTCGTGGCGCGCCGGCGATTCCGATGCCGACGTCGACGCTCCCGACGACGCGTTGATCGAGGACGGCGCGGTTCAGTAGAGCCGTTCGCCCGGCCGGTGGCCGAGGACGATCGCCAAGCGCTCGGCGCGGGCGGCGCGCAGCGCCTTGACCACCATGTTGCGCACGAACCCTGGGAGGTCGGCCGCGTTCGCGCCGACGTTGCGGGCGTGCGCGCCGCCGCGCATCTCGACCCGCTCGTAGGCGACCATCGACCGATGCCGGCCGATCTTCCGCCAGCGGCGGCTGAACCACAGTCGGCGGATGACGACCAGGCTGACGAAGAAGGAGTTGTAGACATCGTGGACGATCATCCGCCCGCCGGGCACGACGCGGTCGCCCCAGCCGACGATGTCCGCCGTCGCGGGGCCGTAGCCGTGGGCCCCGTCGACGTACAACAGGTCGACCGCCCCCACGACGGCGTCGTGGGCGGACCGGCTGCTCCGCCGCACGTGGGTGACTCGGCGCTCGACCCCGGCCGCGGCGAGGTTGGCCCGGAACCGCTCGTGGTCACCGGCACCGTCCTCCGCGGCGCCGCGCCACTCCCCGGGCCCGCGGTCGTTGCCGGCGTGGGGATCGATCGCCACAACGGCGACGTCGGCGGCGGCGGCGGTCGCCAGCACGATGGTGGAGCGACCGTGGTAGCTGCCGATCTCGACGATCGTCGCCGGCGCGCGGAGCCGGCTCGCCGCCTCCCACAGCATCGCCGCCTGCTCGTCGCGGAGCCATCCCTCGATGTCGGCCACCGCCCCGAGACAGGCGCAGAAGGCGTCGCCGCCGACGCGTGCCGTCATCACCGGGGCGTCACCCGCACTTCGATGTACTGGTCGCCCGGGATCCACGAGTCGATGTACTCGCGCAGGTCATCGCGCGAGAGCGCGTCGAGGAGACCGATCTCACCGAGATAGTCGGCCAGGTCGGCGTTCCCCGCCGGGTCGACGAGCACCGCCAGCACCTCGGCGTTGATCTCCTGGTTGGTGTAGAGGTTCAGCTCGCGGCCGACCTTCTCGGTCGCCGCCGCGTACTCGGCCGCGGCCGGCCCGTCGGCACGCAGATTGGCGAGCTGCTCCCGCACGGCATCGGAGACCGCCTCGACCCGGTCGGGCGCCGCCGAGACCGAGATGTAGGTCTCGGCGTTCGGCGCGGCGCCGCCGGTCAGCTGGACGAACGCGAACGGGGAGTACGACTCGCCGAGCTCTTCGCGGATCGAGTCGGTGAGGCGTGCCGAGACGACCTCCTGAACGAGCTTGGCGGCGACGTCGTCCCGTCGGTCGGCGCTGGCGGGCGCCGTGTGGAGGAGCGCCACGCTGGCCGTGTCGCCCTGGCCGGCGCTCACCCGCTCGAGGACGACCCCGGGGGGTGGGGGCGGCTCGACGAAGTCGGCCGGCTCGACCCGCCCGGTCGATGGCAAGGTTCCGAGATACCGGCGAGACAACTCGATCGCCTCGTCGACCTCGAAGTCGCCGCTCAGCGCGAACACCCAGTCGCCGGCGTCGCCGAACCGGTCGCGGACGACGCGCTCGATGCCGTCGGCGTCGACGGTCGCCAGGCTGTCGACCGTCGGGAGCAGGAAGCGGGGGTCGTCGTAGCGGGCGTCGAGCATCGTCGCGAACTCGGCCGTCGCCGGATCGAGCGAGCGATCCTCGGCGAACGGCAGCTCGTCGTCGAGGTACTGCTCGATCGCCAGCGGATCGACGCGGGGCTCGGTCATGCGGAGGTGGACGAGCTGGAACAGCACCTCCAGATCGGCCGTCGACGCATGGCCGTCGAGGCCCTCGGTGAACTGGTCGATGTGGGACTCCAACGCGACGTCCTTGTCGGCGAGGAAGGTGTCGACCGCGATCCGGTCCAGATCGCCGAGCCCACTTTGGCCGACCACGGCGCCGGCCGCGTGGGCGTCGGGGACGTCGGCCGTGGCGACCGCCTCGAGGCCGCCGGGGCTCGCCGCGGCGAACGCCGCGTTGCCCTCGACGATCTTCGTCGTGTTGAGCGAGACCCTGACACCGTTGTCGAAGGAGAGCAGCAGCGGCCGCACGAACGACACCGACTCGCCGTCCGACAACCGCTCCTGGCTTCGCTCCTCGACGGGCGCCGGCGTGGCCATCAGCGTGTCGACCGCCGCCTCCTCGTCGAGCACCGGCTCGAGTTCTCGCTCGGCGACGGCGCGCGCCATGTCCTCGAAGACGACCGCGTCCGGCACGTCGGCGGCGTCGCGCTCCGGTACGACCACCAGGATGCGCGGAGCGGTGGCCGCCAGCCGCTCGACCAACCCGTACGCCACCGTCTCGGGGGTGGCGGAGTCGAGGATCGCCGAGACGAGCGCGTGGTCCGAGTCAGCGGTGGCGATCGGCGCCCCGGCGAGCGCGTGGTCGACGTACAGATCGGCGAAGAACCGGTCCTGCCGCGACTCGCGCCCGGCGTGGAACGAGTCCTCCAGGCTGCGCCGGGCGGCGACGGCGCGGGCGACCTCGGTCGGGGTGAAGCCGAACCTTCGCACCCGCTCGAGCTCGTCGAGGATCGCCTGCACCGACGCGGTCAGCGCGTCACCGTCGGCATCGACCACGAGTTCGGGCGCGTCGAGCAGCCGGACGATGCTGCTCGAGTCGACGTAGGCGTCCTCGAACGGCGCCTCACCGCGCTGCGCGGCGTTGGACAGGCGGGTTTCGACGATCGAGAAGGCCAGGTCGTCGAGCGTCGCCCGCTGGACGCGCTCCTCGTCGGTCCGACCCCGCTCGATCGGGCGCGGGAGGTTGACGATGGCGAACCCTTGGGCCACGTCGGGGTCGGCCAGCACGCGCGCCTGCGGCTCGGCGGAGGGGACGACGGCGAGGTCGATCGGCTCGGGCGACGAGCCGCGCGACGTGGCATCGCCGAAACGATCGGCGATGCCCCGCTCGATCTCGTCGGCGTCGATGTCGCCGACGACGACGACGGCGGCGTTGTCGGGCCGGTACCAGTCGTCGTAGAACCGCCGCAGCGGCTCGGCGCCCATCGACGCGATCGCCGCCTCCGTGCCGATCGGGTCCTGCCCGTCGTACGGCGAGCCGGCGAGGAGCAGCTCCTCGATGGCGTCGAAGATCCGGCCGTCGGCGCGCTGCTCGCTCGTCCGCCACTCGTCGAGCACGACGCCGCGCTCGGCCTCGACCGCCGCGGGGTCGAGCGTCGCCGCCGACAACCACTGCTGGAGGACGTCGAGGCCGGTCTCGACGACCGCCGGGTCGTCGGTCGGCATCGTGAGCTCGTAGACCGTCTCGTCGTAGCTCGTGTACGCGTTGATGTCCGCGCCGAAGCCGGCCCCGAAGCTGCGCAGCACGGCGATCAGCTCGTTCTCGGGGAACTGCTCGGTCCCGTTGAACAACATGTGCTCGAGGAAGTGCGCGGCGCCGACCTGGTCGGCGGTTTGGCGCCCCGAGCCGGCGTCGATGGCGAGCCGCATCTCGACGCTGCCACCGGGATTGTCGTTCTCCCGGATGAGATAGCGCAACCCGTTGTCGAGCGCGCCGATGACGATCGCCGGGTCGGGTTGCGCCAGCGACGGCAGACCGTCGGTGGTCGGCTCGACGACGGGCGTCGGGCCGCCGACGCCCGATCCGCCGCCGTCCGTCGTTCCCGGCCCGGGCGGCGCCGTCGACGGCGGCGGCTTGTCGGCGCTGGACTCGCGAACGGCGACCCCGCCGGACGCCGAGCAGGCCGCCAGCAACCCGGCGACGACCAGGAAGGCCGAGCTCCTGATCCGCCGCAAGGTCACGGATCTGCAGGCTATTCGCCGGCCATCCGAAGTCACCCGCGCGATCGACGCGGCCGGGAGCGCACGACGCGCGGGCCGAGGTGGCGGCAGACTGGCGCCGTGGAGCTCCCGCCCCCGACCCTGCGGACGATGGCCGGCGCACCACGGCCCGCGGCCCCGCTGCGGATCACCGGCCTCACCAAGCGCTACGGCTCGACGACGGCCCTCGACGATCTCACCCTGACCGTTCCGAACGGCGCCTGCTACGGGTTGGTCGGGCCGAACGGCAGCGGCAAGTCGACGACGATGCGCTGTGTCGTCGGGCTCGTCCGCCCCGACGCCGGGCGGGTCGAGGTCTGCGGCGTCGACGTCGCCCACGACGTGATCGCGACAAGGCGGTCGATGGGCGTGATGCTCGACCCGCTCCAGCTCTTCGAGCGGCTCACCGCCCGCGAGTACGTCGCGACGATCGGCGCGCTGCGCGAGATCGACGACGAGACCGTGACCCGCCGCGCCGAAGAGTTGTTCGCCGTGCTCCAACTGGCCGACGACGCCGGCCGGCCGATCGCCGGATACAGCCACGGCATGCGCAAGAAGACAGCGCTCGCCGCCGCACTGCTCCCCCGCCCCCGGTTGATCATGCTCGACGAGCCGTTCGAGGGCGTCGACCCGGTCTCCACGCGGGCGATGCGCCACATGCTCGACCGGTTCAGGGCCGGCGGTGGGACGGTCGTGCTGTCGACGCACGTGATGGACATCGTCGAGCGTGTGTGCGATCACATCGGCGTGATCGACCGCGGCCGGATCGTCGCCTCGGGGGCGATCGACGAGTTGCGCGACGGCCGCCGGCTGGAGGACGCGTTCATCGACGTCGTCGGGGCGACCGACATGGACGCCGGCGCGCTCGACTGGCTCGGCCGGTGACCGACGCCGACGCCGTCCGCCAGTTCGCCCGCCTCCGGTGGCGGCTGCTCCGCAGCATCATGCGAACCGGCGGGTCGCAGCGCTTGGCGACGGTGTTCGGGCTCGCCAGCGCCGTCGTCGCCGGCGCGGTCGGCGGCCTGCTCCTCCTCGTCGTGGGGCGCACGCTCGACGATCCCGCGCCGGTGTTCGTCATCTCGGCGGTCGGCATCACGATGCTCGTCGTCGTCGTCGGGGTCGTCACCGGGATCTCCCAGCCGGTCGACCCGCGGGTGCTCGCCACCGAGCCGCTCAGCGACCGCCAACTCGGGCTCGGCCTGCTCGCCGCGTCGGCGGTCGGGCCGCCGGGGGTCGCCGCGCTGCTGTTCGGCGCCGGCCTCTTCGCCGGCGCCGTGCGCGGCCCGCTCAGCGTGGCGCCGGTCACCCTCGCCGTCGTCGCGCTGCTGCTGACACTGCTGCTGATCTCCCGCTCGACGATCAACCTGCTCGGGCTCCTGGCGACCCGGTTCCCGCGCGCCGGCCAGTTGGTCGTCGGCCTCGCCAGCCTGATGTTCTACGGCGGGATGCAGCTCGTGAGCCAGCTCGCGCCGTCGTTGGGCGAGGAGGAGCGGCGCCGCACGGTCGCCGACGCGGTCGTGTGGACGCCGCCCGGCCAACTGGGGCGGGCGATCGGCGTCGCCGACGACTCGGTCGGGCGAGCGCTCCTGCATCTCGTCGCGGGGTCGGCCTGGCTCGTCGTGCTCGTGTGGGTGTTCGCGTGGACGACGCAGCGCCTGCTCGTCTCGACCCGGCGCGACTCGACGACCGGCGCCTCGGCGAGCGATCCGGCCGCCCGGCGCCCGGTCACCGAGGCGATCCGGCGGCTGTGCGGCCGTGGTCCGGTCGGCGCGGCGGCCTGGCGCAGCCTGCTGACCCGCGTCCGCACGCCGCGCACGCTGCTCGAGACGTTCACCGGCGCCGGCGTCGGCCTCGCCATCGTCCTCATCCCGACGCTGGTGCGCGACCAGCCCGGTGGCGGGGCCGTCCTCGTCGGCGGCGCCGTGCAGTTCGCCGTGCTGTTCGTGGCCGGGAACAGCTTCGGCTCGGACGGCCCGGCGCTCGCCAGCGATCTGCTCGCCGGCGTCGACCCGACGGTCATCGTGCGCGCCAAGGCCCGCTCCGTGGCGGTCGTCGCGATCCCGATCGCGCTGGTCGGGCCGCTGATCGCCGCCACCGTCACGGGGGAATGGCGGTACCTCCCCGCCGGCGTGCTCGTCGGGTTCGGCGGCCTGCTCGCCGGGACCGGCGGGGCGATCGTCCAGTCGACGATCGTCCCGATCGCGATCCCGGAAAGCGACAACCCGCTGGTCAGCGGCGACACGGGCAAGGGGTGCCTGGCCGGGGTGATGTTCGCCGCGGTCGTCGCGTCCCTCGCCCTCGCCACCCTGCCCGTCGCCGCGCTGCTGCTCTGGGCCGTCGACCGGGGCTCGGTGTCGCTGACCACGCTCGGCGCCGCCCTCTCGCTCGCCGCCGGCGCCGCCGTGTACGAGTTCGGCATCCGGTATTCGACGGGCCGGTGGCGGCGCCGCGAGCCGGAGATCTACGCGGCCGTGATCCCGGCGCGGTGACCGCGGCGGTCTCGTAGAGTCCGGGTGTGCCCGCCCGCGACATCGACGACGTCATCGACCAACTCGACGCGATCATCGCCCGGTGCTTCGACGAGCGGAGCCGGCTCGGGTACTTCGCCGCGCTGTACCGCAAGGTGACGATCCGGGTGCGCGACGACATCGCCAAGGGTGACGTGTTCGAGAACAACGAGCTGATGGAGCGGCTCGACGTCACGTTCGCCAACCGGTACCTGGCGGCGCTCGAGGCCTACGGCCGCGGCGAACCGTGCGGCGCGGCGTGGCAGGCCGCCTTCGACGACGCCGGCAAGCGGCGGTTGATCATCGTGCAGCACCTGCTCGCCGGGATCAACGTGCACATCAACCTCGACCTCGGCGCGGCTGCGGCGGCGTGCTCCCCGGGCTCGGCGATCGGCGGCCTGCGCACCGACTTCGACTCGATCAACCGCGTGCTCTCCGAGATGGTCGCCGGGGTGCTGCTCCAGGTCGGGGAGCTGTCTCCTTGGATCGCGCTGGTCGACAAGGTGGGCGGCGGCGGCGAGGAGGCGATCATCAACTTCTCGATCGACGTCGCCCGCCGCGAGGCGTGGCGGTTCGCCGAGCAGCTCGCCCCGCTCGCAAACCCACAGCCGGCGATCGACGGCCGCGACCGGTGGGTCGCCGACTTCGGGTCGGTCATCGTGCGTCCCGGCTGGGTCGCGTCGACCGTGCTGCTCGTCGTGAAGTCCCGCGAGGTCGGCGACGTGCGGCGCGTCATCGAGGTGCTCGCCGGCTGACGCGGCACGCGTCCCGGGCCGCCGGCCTGGGCCGCAGGACGCGCCGTTCGGTACGATCGCCGCATGGACGACACCACCGTGGACGAGGGGCGGGCCGACGGCGAGACGCCCGACGAGGGCCTGCTCGAAGAGGAGCTGCTCATCGAGGAGATCTCGATCGACGGGATGTGCGGCGTCTACTGACGCCGCCGGACACGATGCTCGATCGGCGGTTGGCGCTCCACCCGCGGGTCGCCCTCCGGCCCGAGCCGTTCGGCGCGCTCGCCTACCACTACGACACCCGCCGGCTCGTCTTCCTCAAGCACCCCGACGTCGTCCGCGTCGTCCGGGCGCTCTCCGACCACGCCACCCTCGCCGACACCCTGGTGGCCTGCGCGATCGACGAGCACCGGTGGCCGTCGTTCCAGTCGGCGCTGACCTCCCTCTACGAATCGGAGATGCTCTGTGAGCAACGCCGCGCACCCGTCGACGCTGGTTGAACAACTCAAGGGCGGGCTCGACGCGCCGATCTGTCTCACCTGGGAGCTGACGTACGCCTGCAATCTCGCCTGCGTCCACTGCCTGAGCTCGTCGGGCCGCCGTGATTCGCGTGAGCTGACGACGGCCGAGGCCAAGGCGGTGCTCGACGAGCTGCACGACCTCCAGGTGTTCTACATCAACATCGGCGGCGGTGAACCGATGATCCGGCGCGATTTCTTCGAGCTCGTCGAGTACGCCATCGGGCGGGGCATCGGCGTGAAGTTCTCGACCAACGGCGCGTTCATCGACGCGGCGAAGGCCCGCCGGCTCGCCTCGATGGAGTACCTCGACATCCAGATCAGCCTCGACGGCGTCGACGCCACCACCAACGACGCGGTGCGCGGCGGCGGTTCGCACGCCACCGCGATCCGGGCGATGGGCCACCTGAGCGACGCCGGGTTCGGCCCGTTCAAGATCTCCGTCGTCGTGACCCGCCACAACGTCGACCAGCTCGACGAGTTCAAGGCGCTGGCCGATGCGTACGGCGCGCAGCTGCGGGTCACCCGGCTCCGCCCGTCGGGTCGGGGCGCCGACTCGTGGCACGACCTGCACCCGACCAACACCCAGCAGCGGCAGATCTACGACTGGCTGCTCGCGCACGGCGACGACGTGCTGACCGGCGACTCGTTCTTCCACCTCAACGCGCTGGGCGAGGAGTCCGACGCCGGATCACTGCCGGGGTTGAACATGTGCGGGGCCGGCCGGGTGGTCTGCCTGATCGACCCGATCGGCGACGTCTACGCCTGCCCGTTCGTGATCCACGACGAGTTCAGGGCCGGCTCGGTGCGCGATGACGGCGGGTTCGGCGCGGTCTGGACCGAGAGCGAGCTGTTCGCCGAGCTGCGCCGGCCGCAGTCCGCCGGGGCCTGCGCGTCGTGCGGAAGCTACGACGCCTGCCAGGGCGGCTGCATGGCGGCGAAGTTCTTCACCGGCATCCCGCTCGACGGCCCAGACCCCGAGTGCGTGGTCGGCCACGGCGAACAGGCGATGCGCGCGGCGACCGCCGACCTCCCGCGGCCGGCGATGGATCACTCCGCGCCGGCTCGCCAGCCGGGCCCGCCAGAGCGTGTGCCGGTCGCCATCGGCCGCCGCTGATTGCGGCGCGACCGTCAGCGGTCGACGACGGGGGCGACGGGGCCGATCGGCAGCCGGGTGCCGGACGGCACGCCGACCTGCCAGGCCATCGCCGCCTCGACCGGCGCGCCGAGCTGCGTGCCCAGCGGTGTCCGGTAGTCCCCGGTCGCCGCGTCGCGGACGTAGGGGTTGGTCGGCGCGGTGCTCCACACCGAGTGGGCGTCCTGGCCGGTCACCTGCTGGTGCGCCTGGAGCGTCGAGGCGTAACCCAGCGACTGCGGGTACCGGGCCCACCGGCTGACATTCCTGGTCGGCGAGGAGTCGGGGAGCCAGAAGGCGTTGTAGTCGCTGGTCACGTTCATGTCGTCGGCCGAGCGCTCATGGGTCCAGTCGTCGACGTTGAACAGCGCCGGCGACCGGTCGCGGCCGAGTCCGAAGATGTTGTTGCGGATCCAGACGTTCTGCACCTCGGCGCGCGGACCCTCCTCGACCCAGATCTCCCGGCGGTTGCCGTACAGCGCGTTGTGGAACACCTGGACGTCCTGGCTCTCGAGCACCCAGATGCCCGCCTCGCCGTTGCCGACCGCGACGTTGCCGACGGCGTTGACGCTGGACGACAGCTCGATCTCGATCCCGCTCCGCCCGTTGTACTCGGTCAGGTTGCGGACGAGGCTCACGTACTTCACCGAGAGGTCGGTCCAGATGCCCGGTCCGTCGTTGCGCGAGACGTCGCTGTCGCGGACCGTGATGCCTTGCGAGTTGGTGACCTTCATCCCCGCCGCCGAGTGGTGCGGGTCGAATCCGGCCTTGTTGTTCCCGAAGATCGAGACCCGCTCGACGACGAGCGTGGTGATCCGATGCCCGTGCAACCCGATGTACCCGTTGTCCTTGAACGTGCTGTCGCGGACGACGATCCGCTCGCCGATCGCCGACAGGCCCGAGTAGGCGTTGAGCTCGGACTTGACGCCGTCGACGACGATGTTGTCGGAGTACGCCCGGATCGCCGCCATGTGGCGGCCCTCGGTGCCGTACCGGCGCACCGTGAGGTTCGTCAGCCGCGAGCCGTGGGCCTTGTTGAGGTAGATCGCGTACGACAGGTCCGACGCCTCGACCAGCTTGCCGGTGGGGTCGGCGCCGAGCCACAGCCGGTCGGCCGGCTTGTCGTGGAAGAACGTGCCCGGGACGACCTCGCCCCGCGAGAGCACCTGCCGCTGTGGCGTGCCGTTCAGGAAGACCTGGTCGGGGTGGCCGGCGGCCGGGTTGCCGGCGAGCACCATCGGGCCGGTGTTGGTCTGGAACTCCTTGGTCCACCCGCGCGCGTACCAGTCGCCGCCGCTGGCGGTGAAGCCGCCGACGGGCCCGGCGCCCTCCAGCACGGCGCGCTCGCCGGTGGCGCCCTGCAGCCTGATCGCCTTGCCGTAGACGTACACCGTTTCCCGGTAGACGCCGCCGCGCAGCACGACCGTGTCACCGGAGGCGGCCACGCTGACCGCCCGGTTGATCGTCCGGTAGGGAGCGGTCAGGGTTCCCGCCGCGCTGTCGCTCCCCGTCGGCGAGACGTAGATCGTGCGGGGTGCGGCCGCGGTGATGTCGGCAGTCTCGACGGCGAGCAGGCCGGCGAGCAGGGCGAGGGCGCCGACGAGCGCGGCGACGGCGTTGGCGAGCGTGCGCCGGGGCACGAGACGGGGGAACTGGCGGAACATGACGACCTCCTGTGGTGGGTTGACCACTGTGTGTCGACCGACGGTCCGCGGCCGATCGACATGACGCAAGGAGGTGGGGCTCGTCCGGTCGCGATCTTGACGGGAGCTTGACGGCCGGGCGGTGTGCGCCCAGGCGCCGACGCGGACGGTGGTGCGACCGCGCGCCGCGCACCCGGCACGCGGCGGGTCGGCGGGTCAGGCCGGGGCGATCACCGCAGGCGCGTCAGGCGGGTCAGCGGGTCAGGCCGGGGCGATCACCGCGGGCGGTGGCCGGTCGCTGACGAACGCCAGCTCCTGCACCGCCCGGGTCATCGCGACGTACAGCAGCCGCGCCCCGCGGGCGGTCACCGCCCGCGATCGATCACCGAGGATGGCGTGCGGGTTGACGACGACCACGCCGTCGAACTCGAGGCCCTTGACCAGTTCGGGTCCGAACAGCGGAACCTCGTCGGGCGCCAGTTCGTGGAGGTGATCGGTTGCGGTCAGCTCGGCCCGGCGCAGCGCGCCGCGCGCCAACTCGTGCAGTTCGACCGAGGCCACGACGCCGGTCAGGCGATGGCGCGACCTCAGGTCGACGACGGCCGCGGAGATCGCCTCGTCCAACGCGCCGGTCCCGACGACGTGCCAGGCCGGGGGCCGCCCGGTCGTGCGGACGCTGCGGCTCGGGGTCGACTCCACGCCCGTCAGTGGCAGCAGCCGATTGGCGACGTCGAGGATCGGACGGGGGACGCGGTAGCCGATCGTGAGGTCGGCGACCGTTCCCGCCGCGGCGGAGACGCCGAGGTGCGAGAACACATCCGCCCAGCGCTCCTGCCCGGCCGGCGCGGTCGACTGGGCGACGTCGCCGACGAGCGTGAGCGAGCGGCTGGGGCTCCGGCGGCCGATCACGCGCAGCGCGACCGCCGAGTGGTCCTGCGCCTCGTCGACGACCACGTGACCATACGTGAAGGGCGATCCGTTCAAGATCGAGTTGGCCTCGTCGACCAGGAGCTGGTCGGCGCGTGTCCAGACCCGCCGCTTCCCCGACGGACCCGGCACGAGACGGTCGACCAAGCGCTGCGGCTTCTGCGTCGGCCACGAGGCGTTGATCGCCGACTTCAGCGGTTGCGCCGCCGACCACGACTCGTCGCTGCCGGTGCGCCGGAGCAGCTCGCGCCGGGCGAGGACGCGCACCCGCTCGCGACGCTCGTTGAGCGGGCTGGTGCCGGACTTGGCGACGTCCAGCCACTCGGCGAAGAGGTCGCGGGCGATCACGTGGGTGCGCGCCCCGAGCGGCACGCGGATGTCGCCGGGGGGCGGCACGAGCGCCGCCAGCGCCGCCGACTCGAGTTCGTCGACTCGCTCCGCGGCGCCCTTCCAGCGGGCGGTCTCCACGTCGTCCTCGCCGCCGACCTCGACCCGCGGGATGCACAGCTCGTCGACGGTGACCTGGCGCACCGCCCGCTCGCCGAGCGACGGCAGCACGTTGCCGACGTAGTCGAGGAACGCCCGGTTCGGGCCGACGACGAGCACGCCGTCGCGCGCCAGCCGAACGCGGTGCTCGAAGAGCAGGTACGCCGCGCGGTGCAGCGCGACCGCCGTCTTGCCCGTGCCCGGGCCGCCCTGGACGATGAGCACCTGATCGATCGGCGAGCGGATCACGAGGTCCTGCTCGCCCTGGATCGTCGCCACGATCTCCCGCATCTCACCCGAGCGCTCGGCGCCGATCTCGGCGAGCACGGGGTCGGGGATGCCTCCGGCGACCTCGCCCTGGTTCGGGTCGTCCAGGTGCTCGTCGAGGTAGGCGGTGATCTCGCCGTCATCGAGCGTGTACCGGCGGCGGAAGCCGATGCCGAGCGGGTCGGCCGACGTCGCCCGGTAGAAGGGCGCGGCGACCGGCGCCCGCCAGTCGACGACCACCGGGTCGTGGGTGTCGTCCTCGATGTGGCGCCGCCCGATGTACCACTTGTCGCCCGCGTCGTCGATGCGTCCGAAGAAGTCGCCGGCGCCGGGGCCGCGCAGATCCTCCAGGGCGTCGGCGACGCTGACCTCGATGTACTCCTTGGTGATCTCGTCGGCCGAGGCAGTCGGGTCGAGCGCCTCGAGGCGCTTGATCATCCGGTCGCGGGCCCGGCGGGCGAACGCCAGCCGCGCCCGCTCCGTGTCGAGCTCGGGAAACAGCGGCGCGGTCATCAGCGGGGCCGACGGCGGCCGACGCCGCGCCGGTCGCGCTCGATCGGGCCCACGCCAGCGCGGTGTCGAGCCAACCGTCAGCCGGCGGTCGGGTCGCGCGTCGGGTCGGCGGACGGATCGCCAGACGGGTCGCCTGTCGGGTCGGCGGTCGGGTCGCCCGTCGGGTCGGCGGACGGGTCGCCCGTCGGGTCGCCAGACGGGTCGCCAGTCGGGTCGGGGGACGGGTCGGCGGTCGGGTCGCCCGTCGGGTCGCCAGTCGGGTCGGGGGACGGGTCGCCCGTAGCCGGCGGGTCGGCCGGTTGGTCCCGGTCGGCCGATCCGGCGCCGTTGGCCGCCACCGCCAGCAAAGGGGCCGGGGCGACGTCGAAGGGCATCAGCTCGTCGAGCAGCCCGCCGACCGACGCCGCGATCTCATCGGTGCTGGCGCCGGTGTTGAGCGACTGCTGGAGCTGGACGAGCTTGGTCGACAGCTTGATGCGCTCCTCGGCCTGCTGGACCGCCAGCCGGGCGCGGGCGGCCTCGGTGTTCGCCGCGACCAGCGCGTCGGTGTCACCCTTGAACACCGACGCCACGGCCTCGACGAGCCGGTTGAGGATCTGGAACACGACCTTGGCCGAGAAACCGCCGATCAACGCCAGCAACGGTCGGGCGAACGGGATCCCCGACGGCTGGTCCGCGCCGGGGCTGTCCAGCGCTTCGAGGATCAGTTCGGCGAGCAGCAGCCCGCCGATCAGCCCGAGCACGATGTTGACCCAGTAGCTCGACTCGTACACGGGGTCGTACGTCCGCGCGGCGATGAAGCGGCTGACCTTGAACAGCGCGGCGAAGACGCCGCCGAGCCCGGCCGCGCAGAGGACGAAGAGCAGGTTGAGCAGCAGTTCGCTGCCCGAGCTGTCGAGAATCCCCCCGCTCTCCCGGCCGACCTTCGAGGACAATCCCAACAGGATGAACGCGACGAGGAAGATCAGGCCGGCGATCGTGAGCTGCCTGACGAGCGGCACCGGCCCGAACGAGGGCAGCGCCGGGAACCGTCGCTTGCGGTGCGCCTCGGCGTCGAGCAGGGCGATCGCCTGCGGCGTCGCCGGGGCCAACAGACGGCTGAGCGCCTCGTGGGCGTTCTCGGCGGCGACCAGTGTGGCGCGATCGAGCGGGGCGGCGCCTCCGCCTTGGACCTGCATCACCACGTTCACCACCGAATCGGGCATCCTGACCCCGAGGCCGAGGGCGTACGTCGCCATCGCCGTCAACTCGTCGAGCATCTGCGCCTCGAGTGCCGATGTGCTGTGCGCCACTGTGTCACCCATCTCGCTCACCTTTCTCCCGTCCCGCCGGGACAGCGCCGACCACACGGTGTGTCGTCCGCCGCGCGCCCCGTCCAGGCACGTTAGACGCTCGGCTCGGCCGGCGCGTCCGGGTCTGTAAGGATCGGGCGTCGTGCCGGCCGTGCTGATCTCGATCGCGTACGTGATGGGCACGTTCCCCAGCGCGATCCTGGTCGCCCGCGCCAACGGCGTCGACATCGCCCAGTTCGGATCGGGCAACCCCGGCGCGTCGAACGTGACGCGGGCGCTCGGATGGCGCAAGGGCGCCTGGGTCTATGTGCTCGATGCGCTCAAAGGGGCGGCCGCCACCGGGCTCGGGCTCTGGATCGGTGACCGCCCGCTGGCCTACTGGTGTGGCGCGGCGGCCATCGTCGGGCACATGTACCCGGTGTTCCGGCGGTTGCGCGGCGGCAAGGGCGTCGCCACCGGCTCGGGCGTGCTCGTCGTGCTCCACCCCGTGCTGGGGGCCGTGATCGTCCCGGTCTGGTGGCTGATCTCACGGGTGACCGGACGGGCGGCGGTCGGCTCGATCGTGGCCGTCGCGCTCGTGCCGGTCGTCCTGGCGGCGCAGCGCGCCCCGGCGTGGGAGTTCGCCGCCGTCGCCGCCCTCAGCGCGCTGATCGTGCTTCGCCACGCCGACAACATCACGCGCTTGATCCGCCGCGAGGAGCACGCGCACGGCGAGACTTGACGTCCTGATGAAGCTGCTCGACCCGATCGCCCTCGGTCCCCGCACGGCGCCCAACCGCGTGCTGTTCGGCCCGCACGTGACCAACCTCGGCGACGACGACCGCCGCCTGACCGGTCGCCATGTCGCCTACTACGCCCGGCGAGCGGTCGGCGGGTGCGGCACGATCGTCGTCGAGGGAGCGTCGGTGCACGGTTCGGACTGGCCGTACGAGCGGGCGCCCCTCGCCGACCGCTGCGTCGAGGGTTGGTCGCAGATCGTCGAGGCGTGCCGTCCGCACGGATCGCTGGTCGTCGCCTCGCTCGACCACGCGGGCGGGCAGGGGTCGTCGGCGTACAACCAGGCGCCGCTCTGGGCGCCGTCGCGGGTGCCCGAGGTCAACACGCGTGAAGTGCCGAAGTCGATGGAGGCCGACGACATCGCCGCCGTCGTCGCCGGGTTCGCCCAGGCCGCCAAACTCGCCGCCGAGGCCGACGTCGACGGCGTCGAGGTCAACGCCGGCCAGCACAGCCTGGTCCGGCAATTCCTGTCCGGGCTGACCAACGAACGCGGCGACGCGTGGGGCCAGGACCGGCGGCGCTTCGCCGGGCAGGTGCTCGGCGGCGTCAGGGACGCGGTGGGCGCGGACCGGGTGCTCGGGCTGCGGCTGTCGTGCGACGAGCTGGCGCCGTGGGCGGGCATCACGCCGGACATGGCGCCGGGGCTCGCCGCCGAGTTGGCCGCCGCCGGGGTCGACTACGTCGTCGTGACGCGCGGGGCGATCTACTCGCTGGACAAGACGCGGCCGGACTTCCACGAGCCGACCGGGTTCAACGCCGATGTCGCTCGCGCCGTGCGCGCCGCCGTCGACGTGCCGGTCGTCCTCCAAGGGTCGGTCGTCGAGTGGGGCCAGGCGGAGTGGGCGCTCGGCGGGTTCGACGACGAGGCGGCCTGCGACGTCGTCGAGATGACGCGGGCGCAGATCGCCGACCCGGACCTCGTCGCCAAGCTGCTCGCCGGCGCCGCCGATCAGATCCGACCGTGCACGCGATGCAACCAGACGTGCCAGGTGCGCGACGCCCGCAACCCGATCGTGACCTGCGTCGGCGAGCCGACCAGCGGCCACGAGACCGAGGATCCCGACTGGTACGAGCCGGCGGCGCAGCCCCGGTCGGTGACCGTCCTCGGCGCCGGGCCGGCCGGGCTGGAGGCGGCGCGCGTCGCGCGCCTGCGGGGCCACCACGTGACGCTGGTCGAGCGGGAGGATCACGTCGGCGGAATGGCGCGGACCGCCGGCCCACACGGCGCGTTGATCGACTGGTACGCACGCGAGCACGCCCGGCTCGGGACCGACGTCGTGCTCGGGGCGCCGGCGGCCGTCGGGCGCGACGCCGACGCCGTGGTCGTCCAGTGCACCGGATCCCGGCCCGGCCGGCGCGGCTACGAGGTCGCCGGCGACGCCACCGTGATCGACGTCGCCGACTTCTGGCGCGGCACGGCGACACCGCCCGACGGCGTCATCGTCGTCCAGGACCCGGTCGGTGGCCCGATCGGCGTCGCGGTGGCGGAGGAGCTGGGCGGCCGGGCGGTGCTGATCACCCAGGACAACGTGGCCGGCAACGAGTTGGCGCGGACGGGCGACCTGGCGCCGGCCAACACCCGCCTGGTCCGGGCCGGGGTGTCGATCGAGAAGCGCACCGTCCTGCGCGCCGCCCGCGCCGGCGAGGTCGAGGTCGAGGACCGGTTCAGCGGCGAGCGGCGCACGATCCCCTGCGCGGCGGTGGTCGACTGTGGGTTCCGACTCCCGGCCGAGCCGATCGACGACGTCGAGCTGCGCGCCGGTGACGCGGTCGCCCCGAGAACCGTGCACGAGGCCGTGCTCGAAGGGCGACGGGTCGCCCACTCGATCCGCTGATCGGCGCCGCCGGTCCGTCGAGGACGCCGCCGCCCCGACCGCTACATCGCGCCGCTCTCGAAACGCGACTCGATGAACGGCTCCGAGCCGTCACCCGTCTCCTTGCTGCCGGCGCGGTCGGCCCAGCGCGCCAGCGTCTCGGGGTCGGCGGCGACCACCGCCCGGAGATCGTCGGCGACCTCGGCCCGACGCTTCAACAGCGGCGACCGCTCGGCGAACCGATCGCTCGGAATCGCCGCGAGCCGCGCGTCGAGTTCGGCCAGCTCGCGCCGCAGGGTCCGCTCCGGGTCAGCGGTGTCGTCCACCCGCCCAGTCTCTCATCTTTCGCGTCCTGATCGGTGGGCGGCGCCGCCCCGGCTGCGGACGGCGTACCATCGCCGGCGTGATCCGACCGCAGCCGATGATCGTCGTCGACGACGTCGAGGCCGCCTCGCGGTGGTTCCAGCAGGCGCTCGGGCTGGACTCGGGCCACGGCGGGTCCGAGTACGAGATGCTGATGAGCGGTGGCGAGCTGGTGGCGCAGCTTCACAAGTGGGACGTCCACGAGCACCCGCACCTCGGCGACCGGGCCGAACCGTCGCGCGGCAACGGCGTCCTGCTCTGGTTCGCGACCGACGACCTCGACGCGATCCTCGGCCGGGTCGAGACCTGTGGCGCGACCGTGCTCGACGGCCCGTCGACGAACCCGAACTCCGGGCAGCGCGAGGTCTGGCTCGCCGGCCCCGAGGGGTACGTCGTCGTCGCCGCCGGGCCGTAGCCGCCGGCCGCTGTCGTTCATCGTCGGCGCCGACGACCGCGATGTGATCGCCGCCCTCGGCGGCGTCGACGCGGTGGCCGGCGGTCAGGGCGACGACGTGGTGTGTGGTGGCGACGGGGACGACACGCTCGACGGGAACCAGGGCCACGACCGGATCTTCGGCGGCAAGGGTGACGACGTCCTCGACGGCGGGCCGGCGCGGGATCTGTGCGTCGGCGGCCCGGGCCACGACGCTCGCGTCGGATGTGAGCCCTGACGCCCCCGTCGCGAGGCCGCCGCCCGGATGGCACGATGGGCCGATGGCGCACGGCACGCACGACTACGACGTCGACCCCCGCAACGAGCAGATCATCATCCGCGTCGGCGACGACCTCGTGCCGCGTGGGCAGGCCGTCGTGTCGGTGTTCGACAGCGGGTTCATGCTCGGCGACGGGGTCTGGGAGGGGATCCGCGTCCACAACGGGCAGCTCGCGTTCCTCGACGAGCACCTGCGCCGCCTGTACGAGGGCGCGAAGGCGATCGACCTCGACATCGGGCGCACGCCCGGCGAGCTGGCGGCGCTGGTCACGTCCACGCTCGCCGCCAACGGCATGGCGGGGGCGAGCGGCGTCCACGTCCGCCTGATGATCACCCGCGGCGTCAAGTCGACGCCCTACCAGGATCCGCGGTTCACGGTCGGCGCCCCGACGATCGTCGTCATCCCCGAGTACAAGGAGGCCCGGGACGAGACGCTGACGACCGGCCTCCGGCTGTACACCGTGTCGACGCGCCGGGGACGGCCCGACGTCCAGGACCCGAAGTGGAACTCGCACTCCAAGTTGAACTGCATCTCGGCGTGCATCCAAGCGGCCAAGGCCGGCGCCGACGAGGCGCTGATGCTCGACCCGCAGGGCTTCGTCGCGACGTGCAACTCGACACACTTCTTCGTCGTCCGCCACCCCGACGGGCCCGACGGGCCGCCGGAGGTCTGGACGTCGACCGGCGACTACTGCCTGCCGGGGATCACCCGGCGCAACGTGCTGCGCCTGTGCGCCCGCCACGGCATCGTCTCCCACGAGCGGAACTTCAGCCTCACCGAGGTCTACGGGGCGACCGTGGCGTTCGTCACCGGAACGTTCGCCGGCATCGCCCCGGTGACCGAGGTCGACGGCCGCACGGTCGGCGCCGGCGGCCGGGGCCCGATCGTCGAACGGCTCCAATGCTGGTACCTCGAACTGCTCGACGAGGACTGCCCGGCGTGACCCGCGTGGCGATGTGGTCCGGGCCGCGCAACCTGTCGACGGCGATGATGCGCAGCTGGGAGAACCGGGCCGACACGGTCGTGATCGACGAGCCGCTCTACGCCGTGTACCTGGCCGCGACCGGGCTCGACCACCCTGGCGCCGCCGAGGTCATCGCCGCCGGGCCGGTCGACCTCACCGAGGCGATCGCCGCCTGCTTCGCTCCGCTCCCCGACGGGATCGACGTCAGCTACCAGAAGCACATGGCCCACCACCTGCTCCCCGGCACGGACCGCTCGTGGATCGACGGGCTGCGGAACTGCCTCTTGCTCCGCGACCCTCGACGGGTGTTGGCGAGCTACACGAAGGTGCGCGAGGACGTAACCCTCGACGACATCGGGCTCCCGCAACAGGTCGAGCTCGTCGAGCGCTGTGAGGTGGTGATCGACACCGACGACTTCCTCCACGACCCGCGAGGGCATCTCGTCGAGCTCTGCCGGCGGCTCGACATCGCCTTCGACGAGGCGATGCTCGCCTGGCCGGCCGGATCGCGGGCGTCCGACGGCGTCTGGACGAAGCACTGGTACGACGCGGTCAACGCGTCGACCGGGTTCGGCCCGCCGCCATCGGGCCCGCCGAAGCCGCTGCCGCCCGACCTCGCGTCGCTCGCGGCCGCGGCGACCGAGGTCTACCAGCAACTCCGGCGCCACGCGATCAAGCTCTGAGCACGCGCCACGTTCCTGCGGTGAGAGGTGAGACGCACAGGTGGTCTCACCTCTCACCGGAGGGCGCGGTCGGCGGCGGGGTGTCAGCCGCGGGGGACGTCGATCCAGGGGAGCTCTTTGTCGACCCGTGGCTCGCCGGGCAGGCCGAGCACCTGCTCGCCGAGGATGTTGCGCAGGATCTCCGACGTGCCGCCCTCGATCGAGTTGGCCCGGACGCGCAGGAACGCGTACTGCAGGCTCTTGTTGGCGCCGGTGGCGTCGAGCTCGGTGGGCCGGCGGAAGGTGTAGTCGTAGCCGACGAGGCCGTCCATCCCCAGCAGGTCGACGCAGAAGTTGTACAGCCGCTTGTTGAACTCGGAGTACTCGAGCTTGGCGATCGACATCTCCGGACCCGGATTGCCCGCGCGGGCCCGCTCGGCGGCGCGCACGTTGGTCAGCCGGCCGACCTCGCCGCGCACCCAGAGGCGCATCAGCTCGTCCTTGCGGACGCCGGTTCGCTCGCTCTCGTCGAGTTCCCGCCACACCGCGACCGCGTCGTTGGCCGCGCCGCCACGGCGCGGCTTGGCGCTCCCGGCGCCGCCGGCGCCGATCGCCGACCGCTCGTTCATCAGCGTGGTCAACGAGGCCCGCCAGCCCTCCCCCTCGTCGCCGATCCGGTGCGCGTCCGGCACCCGGACGTCGGTCATGTAGACCTCGTTGAACTCGGCCTCGCCGGTGATCTGGCGCAGCGGACGGACC
>JBFGCT010000004.1:0-56382 GCA_041581055.1 Ilumatobacteraceae bacterium
ACGACCGGCTCGATCTATCAGAGCGTCCTCGCCGCCGAGCGCCGGGGCGACTACCTGGGCAAGACCGTCCAGGTCATCCCGCACATCACCGACGAGATCAAGCGGCGGGTCGAGCGGGTCGCCCGCAACGACGTCGACGTCGTGATCACCGAGGTCGGCGGCACGGTCGGCGACATCGAGATCCTGCCGTTCCTCGAGGCGATCCGCCAGTTCCGCAAGATGGTCGGGCGCGACAACGTCTGTTACATCCACGTCACGCTCGTCCCGTTCATCGGGCCGTCCGGCGAACAGAAGACCAAGCCGACCCAGCACTCGGTCACCGAGCTGCGCAGCCGCGGCATCCAGCCCGACGTCATCGTGTGCCGCAGCGAGGAGCCGATCTCCGACGAGTTGAAGCGGAAGATCTCCAACCTCTGTGACGTCGAGGAGCGGGCGGTCGTCAACGCCGCCGACGCCGGCAACATCTACGAGCTGCCGCTGATCTTCCACGACGAGGGCCTTGACGACTTCGTCTGCGACGTGCTGCGCATCGAGGGCGAGCCCGACCTGTCGTCGTGGGAACGCGTCGTCGCCATGGTCGAGGCCGCCACCACACCGGTCCGCATCGGGCTGATCGGCAAGTACATCGAGCTGCCCGACGCGTACCTGTCGGTCGTCGAGAGCCTCAAGCACGCCGGCTTCGCGCACGGCGCCAAGGTCGAGGTCGAGTGGATCCAGTCCGAGAACGTCGAGGGGCTGCTGGCCGCGGGCCGGCTGGCCGACCTCGACGGCATCGTGATCCCTGGCGGGTTCGGGTACCGCGGGGTCGAGGGCAAGATCGCCGCCGCCCGCTACGCCCGCGAGGAGGGCGTGCCCTGCCTCGGGTTGTGCCTCGGCCTCCAGGCGATGACGATCGACTTCGCCCGCAACGTCGTCGGCCTGAGCGACGCCAACTCGACAGAGTTCGACGCCACCACCCAACACCCGGTGATCGACCTGATGCTCGAACAGCGCGGCATCGAGGACAAGGGCGGCACGATGCGGCTCGGCGCGTACTACGCCGTGCTCGCCGGCGGCTCGCAGGTTGCCGAGGCCTACGGCGAGCCGGTGGTCAGCGAGCGCCACCGCCACCGCTACGAGTTCAACGACCAGTACCGGGCGCAGCTCGAGGGCGCCGGGTTGTGGTGCTCGGGCACGTCGCCCGACAACCGCCTCGTCGAGTTCATCGAGCTGCCCGGACATCCGTTCTGGGTCGGCACGCAGGCCCATCCGGAGTTCAAGAGCCGCCCCGACCGGCCGCACCCGCTGTTCACCGAGCTGGTTCGGGCCGCGCTCATCCACCGGGCGGCGCACGGCGCCGACAGCGGGGCGGACACCGCGGAGCCGGCCCATCCGTCGCTGCGATGACACCGGGCGCCGACGCGGCGCGCCACACTGAGCAGGTGACCGACGCAGCGGGATTCCGGCGGCTCGGCGAGACGTTGCGGCATCAGGGGCACGTGTGGCACGTGTCGGTGGCCGAGTTCGAGTCGCCGACCGGTGAGCGGTTCGAGCGTGACATCGTTCGTTCGCCGGGCGCGGTCGGGGTCGTGCCGCTGCTGTTCGACGTCGAGGGCAACCCGTCGGTCGTCCTCGTGCGGCAGTACCGGCCGGCGTACGAGGCCGACATCGTCGAGATCCCCGCCGGCATGCGCGACATCGACGGCGAGGACACCGCCGAGGTCGCCCGCCGGGAGCTGATCGAGGAGGCGGGCCTGTCCGCGGCGAGCGTCGAGCTGCTCGTCGAGATCCTCCCCTCGCCGGGCCTGACCGACTCGGTGACGACGATCTACCTGGCGACCGATTGCGCGCCGGCGCCGACCGACCGGTACGGGCCCGAGGAGGAGCACATGGAGGTGCTCCACCTCCCGTTGGACGACGCGCTGGGTATGGTCGACCGCGGTGAGATCCGCGACGCGAAGACCGTCGTCGGCCTCCTGTTGACCGAGCGCCGGCTTCGACGGTCCGACACCGAGGCCGGCTGAGGCCCGCCACCGGTCATGCCCCGCCGCCCGCCGCTGCCGATCGAGGTCGAGGAGTTCCTCTCCTGGATGGTCGCCGAGAAGGGCCGCTCGCCGAACACGCTCGCCGCCTACCGCCGCGACCTCGCGGCGTACTGCGAGTGGTTGAGCGCGAGGGGTCTGACCCCGCTCGACGTGTCGCACCACGAGCTGGTCGACTTCGTCGGCGAACGGCGCCGCAGCGACGCCGCCACGTCCACCATCGCCAGGCAGATCGCGGCGATGCGCATGCTGCACCGGTACCTGTCGCTCGAGGGCGAGCGCGGTGACGATCCGGCGGCGGGCCTGGAGGGCGTCCGCGTCCCGTCGGGGATCCCCAAGCCGCTGAGCGAGTCCGACGTGACCAGCCTGCTCGACGCGGTGGTCGGGACCGAGCCGATCGACCACCGCGACCTGGCGCTGCTCGAGTTGCTGTACGCCACCGGGGCGCGCGTCTCCGAGGCGGTCGGGTTGTCGATCGGCGATCTGGACCTCGACGGGCGGCTGGTGCGCCTCTACGGCAAGGGCTCCAAGGAGCGGATCGTGCCGTTCGGGACGTCGGCCGCCGACGCGCTCGCCGAGTGGTTCTCGCCGCGCGGCAGGGTCCGCATGGTTCCGACGCGGTGGGCTCGCCGGGGAGACGCCGAGGCGGTGTTCATCAACATCCGCGGCGGCCGGCTCAGCCGCCAGGCGGCCTGGTTGGTCGTCAAGAAGTACGGCGAGCGGGCCGGGTTGCGCGACGCCCTCTCGCCCCACGTGCTGCGCCATTCCTGCGCCACCCACCTGCTCGATCACGGCGCCGACCTGCGGGTGGTGCAGGAGATGCTCGGTCACGCCTCGATCTCGACGACCCAGGTGTACACCAAGGTCAGCCAGGAGCGCCTGTGGGACGTCTACCGGGCGGCCCATCCACGCGCCAGACTGTCCTCGTGAGGCACTGGGTCAGTAAGGTCGGGCACCTCGCGGCCCGTTTCTTCACGTCGCTGTCGGCGGCGCCGCCGAGCGCGCAGGACGAGGCGTGGGCCGACGAGCACCTGCTCCCCGGCGAGCGGGCGTTGTGGGTCCAGCTCGACAACCGGGACCGACGCCACAGCACCAAGGTCGCACGGCGGTTCGTCGCCATCCGCCCCGGCGCGACCCGCGCCGAGATCGCCGGCGCGCTGCTCCACGACGTCGGCAAGATCGAGTGCCGGCTGGGGACGTTCGGCCGGGTCGCGGCGACGGTCATCGGACCGCGGGGGACGCGGTTCCGGGCGTACCACGACCACGAGGCGATCGGGGCGGCGTTGGTCGCGCAAGCCGGGTCCGATCCGGCGACGGTCGAGTTGGTCGCCGAGCGCGGTCCGGCGTACGACGACCTCAAGGCCTGCGACCGGGCCTGAGCGGTCAATCCGGCAGGCTGAACCCCTTGCGGTACGGGCGGACCGCGCGGAGCTCCTCGAAGCCGAGCCGGCGGTAGAGACCCCTCGCCGCCACGTTGTCGACCCGTACGGTCAGGTCGGCCACGGTCACCCCGCGCCGCCCGAGAGCGGAGAGGGCGCTCGTCACCAGCGCGCTCCCCACACCGCGCCCGCGGTTGCCCGGGTCGACGCCCAGGAAGTCGATGTAGCCCGCACCGTCGGGTTCCAGCTCGACGGCGACGTACCCGATCGCCCGCCCGCCCTCGCGGAGGACGAGTCGCAACCCGTCCGGAGCGGCGACGAGCCGGCGTCCCGTCGTGTGCCTGCCGGGGAAGAGCGCGTCGTGCATCGCCGCGACGTGGTCCGCGTCGGCCGGCGCCAGCGCGGTGACCCGCGGATCGGGCTCGGTGTCGACGATCTCGGCCCGCAGGACCGCCGACGCCGGGTCGGCGCGGAAGCCGTGCCGTGCGGCGAAGGCGGCGAACGGAGCGCTGCGGGCGTCGGCCGCCAGCTCCTCCTCGTCGTAGCGGTCGTCGAGCGCGGCTCTGGCCACCCCGTACAGCGCGTCGGCCACGGCCGACCACGGTTCGCCGGCGGCGACGACCGGGCCCCACCACCACACGCGGTCGAGCTCCGCCTCTGACTCGGCCATGATCCAGCCGACGACACGATCGCCGCGCGCCGCGACGTGGGTCGCCTCCGACCAGCGCTCGACTCGGCCGATCTCCGCTTCGATCGTCGCACGGTCCTCGCCGAAGAAAGCGACGAATCGCTCGGGATCGCGCTGCGCGGCCTCGGCGGTGGCGGCGAGCGCGGGAAGCCGGTCGGTCTCGGCGCCGACGATGCGGAGCTCGCTCACACCGCCATCATCGCCCGCGTCCGCAGGTGGTTGACAATGGCGCGGATCACCATCCAGAAGATCAGGCCCAGCCAGATCCCGGCGATGCCGAGGCCGGGCACGGCGAGGACGACGGCGGCGATCGGCGCGACGGCGAGCAGGTAGCCGAACGCGGCGAGGCCGAGGAAGCGGTAGTCGCCCGCCCCGATCAGGACGCCGTCGTAGGCGAACGCGATCGCCCCGGGGAAGAGGAGCGCGGCGAGCAGCAGCAGCCCGCTCGTCGCCCTGCTCACCACCGCGGCGTCGGCGGAGAAGAGCCTGGCGAGCAGCGGCGCGCCCAGCGCGACCAGCGCGGCGACCGACGCCGCGGTCCACAGCGAGAGCACGACCACCCGCCGGGCGACGCGACCCGCCTCGCGCTGGTTTCCGCCGCCGAGCCCCTCGGCGACCAGCGTCTGCGCCGGTACGGCCAGCGCGTCGAGTGACAGGGCGAGGAAGAAGAACATCGTGAGCGTGATCTGATGGGCGGCGAGCGTGGCGTCGTCCACGCGCACGGCGATCGCCGTCGACCCGCTGAACACGGCGAGCATCGACCCGACGCGCAGCAGCAGGTGGCGTCCCGCGGAGAGCAGCGGCCTCATCTCCCGCCAGTGCGGTCGCCGGTCGGTCGCGGCGGCCAGCCGGGGCTGCACGAGGGCGACGAAGGCGACGCCCGCGCCGGTCTGGGCGATGACGGTCGACCACGCCGCTCCGGGGATGCCGAAACCGAAGCCGAGCACGAGCACCAACTCGACGACGAGGTTGACCGCGTTGGCGACGATCAGGATGCGCAGCGGCGTGTCGTAGTCCGACACGCCGCGCAGCACCCCTTGTGCCGACAGCCCGACGAGCACGAACGGCACGCCGAGGGCCGAGATCTGGAGGTACTGCGTGCCGAGGTCGAGGACCCGGCCGTCGGCGCCGAGCAGCGCGCCCAACGGCCGGGCCAGCGCGATCAGCAGCGGCGCGGCGAGCACACCGACGAACACCGCCAACCACATCGCCTGCACGCCGACGTCGGCGGCGCCTCGCTCGTCGCCGGCGCCGAGGCGGCGGGCCACCCGCTCGGTCGTCCCGTAGGCGAGGAAGTTCGATCCGGCGATCACCAGGGACAGGATCGACACGGCGACGGCGAGGCCGCCGAGCTCCTCGGTCCCGAGCCGCCCGACGATCGCCGTGTCGACCAGGCGATACAGCGGCTCGGCGGCGAGCGTCCCGAGCGCGGGGAGCGCCAGCCGCAGGACCCGCCGGTCGGTTCCGGTCAGCTGGGGGAGCGCCACGTCACGCGGGCACCATCCCGATCGCGCGGTAGGCACGATCGAGGGTGGCGGCAGCGACCGTGCGCGCCCGTTCCGAGCCGATTCGGAGCAGGCGGGCCAGCTCGCCGCGGTCGTTCATCAGCTCGTGGTAGCGCGTGCGGATCGGGTCGAGGATGGCGAGCACCGCCTCGCCGGTGTCCGCCTTCAGCGCCCCGTACTGTTCGTACGCGTCGACGACCTCGTCGATCGTGCGACCGGTGACCGCGGCGTTGATCTCGATGAGGCTCGACACGCCGGGCTTCTCGTCGCGGTCGAAGCGCACCGCGTCGGGCCCGGTCTCGGAGTCGGTCACGGCACGCTTGAACTTCTTCATCACCACGCCGGGCTCGTCGACGATGTTGACGCAGCCTGCGTCGGAGTCCTCCGACTTGGACATCTTCGACCGCGGGTCCTGCAAGCTCATCACGCGGGCGCCGGCGGGCGGGGTCACCGCCTCGGGGACGACCAGCGTCTCACCGAAGCGGTGGTTGAAGCGGATCGCGATGTCGCGGGTGATCTCGACGTGCTGACGCTGATCGTCGCCGATCGGGACCTCGTTCGCGTCGTAGAGCAGGATGTCGGCCGCTTGCAGCGCCGGGTAGGTGAACAGCCCGGCCGAGATGAACTCTCCGTCGCGCTTGGCCGACTTGTCCTTGAACTGGGTCATCCGGGACAGTTCGCCGAAGCTCGCGGTGCATTCCATGATCCAGCCGAGCTGGTTGTGTTCGGGCACGTGGCTCTGGACGAAGATCGTCGCCACATCGGGATCGAGCCCGATCGCGAAGAACATCGCGGCCAGCGAGACGGTGAGGTCGCCGATCACGCCCGGTTCGTCGATGACGGTGAGCGCGTGGAGGTCGACGATCCCGTGGAACGCGTCGTGGGTGTGCTGGCCGTCGACCCACGGGCGGAGTGCGCCCAGGTAGTTCCCGAGGTGGACGTCGCCGGTCGGCTGCATGCAGGACAACACGCGGGTGGCACTGGTCTTGGCGTCGGTCACAGGCGACGACGCTACCGGCGGCCGCCGCGCCCGGAGATACCCGAATTCGGCGTGCGCGATCGGTAGCGTGGCCTCGCGATGACGATCGATGTGGCCACCCCCGTCTACGAGGGCCCGTTCGACCTGCTGCTCCAGCTGATCCTCAAGGAACAGGTGGACATCTACGAGGTCAACCTGTGCACGATCGTCGACGCCTACCTGCGCGAGCTCGAGCGGGTGCAGGACCATCTCGATCTCGACGCCGCGACCGGGTTCCTGCTGATCGCGTCGACGCTGGTCGAGCTAAAGGCCCGCCGCCTGCTGCCCGACATGGGCGACATGGACCTCGACGACGAGCTGGCGCTCTGGGAGGAGCGCGACCTGCTCCTCGCCCGGTTGCTCGAGGCCAAGACGTTCAAGGACGTGGCGTCCGTGTTCGCCAGGCTGGCCGCCGACGCCGACCGCAGCTTCCCGCGTGTCGTCGGCCCCGACGAGCGGTTCGCCGACGTGATCCCCGACCTGCTCGAGGGCACGACCGTGGCGCGGCTGCGCAACGCCGCCATCCGGGCGCTGACCCCGCGCCCTGTCCCGACGGTCGACCTGTTCCATGTGGCGCCGATCAAGGTCACGGTGGCCGACGCGGTCGCCGAACTGATCGACGAGCTGCCGCGGGCGGGGCGGATCTCGTTCCGCCGTCTGACCGCCGCGCTGACCGACCGCATCGAGGTGATCGTCCGGTTCCTGGCCGTGCTGGAGCTGTTCAAGCAGGGCGCGGTCGAACTCGACCAGCCCGAGCGGTTCGGCGACATCGAGGTCACCTGGACCGCGGGCGACGACTTCGAACCCGACCAACTGCTGATCGACACCTACGAGGGCTGACCTTCCCATGTCCGACGACATCCTGAATCCCGCCGACGACCAGGTCGCCGACTTCAAACGGGCGATCGAGTCGATCGTCCTCGTCGCCCACGACCCGGTCGCGCCCGAGCTCCTGGCGCAGTTGCTCGAACAGCCGACGTTGCTGATCGAACAGTGGTGCGACGAGCTCGCCGCGGCCTACGCCCGGCGCCGCAACGGCTTCGAGCTGGTCCGCGTCGCCGGCGGGTTTCGCTTCCAGACCGCGCCCGACCTGATGCCGTACGTCGAGCGGTTCTTGCTTCACGACCAGCGGGCCCGCCTGTCGGGCGCGGCGCTCGAGACGCTGGCGATCGTCGCGTACAAACAGCCGATCTCGCGGGGTCAGGTCGCGTCGATCCGGGGGGTCGACCCCGACGGCGTGCTGCGGACGCTGCAGGCCCGCGACTACATCGCCGAGGTCGGCCGGGACACCGGTCCCGGTCAGGCGATCTTGTACGGCACCACGTCGTCGTTCCTCGAGAAGCTCGGCCTCGACTCGCTCGACGACCTCCCGGCGATCGCCGACCACATCCCCGGCCCCGAGGTCGTCGAGACGCTCGAGGCGGGGCTGCGGGTGACCCCGGTGATCGACGTCGCGCCGTCGCGGGTCGACCACGGCGCCGCGGACCGTGCCGGCGCGAACGGGTCGCCGGCGTTCGAATCGCCCGACTAGCGCATCGTGGGCGATGATCGGGAACCGCCCGAGGCGCCGCTCTGGGAGCAGTTGAGCGAGCAGAACGCCCAGCTCCCCCAGGGGGAGCGATTGCAGAAGGCGATGGCCGCCGCCGGGTGGGGGAGCCGCCGCGTGTGCGAGGAGTTGATCGCCGACGGCCGCGTCACCGTCAACGGCGAGGTGGCCCTGCTCGGCCGGCGGGTCGACGTCGAGCGCGACCTGGTCGAGGTCGACGGGGCGCCGATCGGCGTGCGGCCGGGGCTGGTGCACTACCTGCTCAACAAGCCGGCCGGCGTGCTGACGACGAGCAAGGACACGCACGGCCGCCCGACGGTGATCGAGCTCGTCCCGCCCGAGCCGCGGGTGTTCGCCGTCGGCCGCCTGGACGCCGACACCGAGGGGCTGCTCCTGCTGACCAACGACGGCGACCTCGCCAACCGCGTCGCCCACCCGTCGCACGGTGTCGACAAGGAATATCTCGCCGAGGTCGCCGGCGGCCGCGTCGCGCCGGGGGCGATCCGCCGCCTGCGCGACGGCGTCGAACTCGAGGACGGCCGCACCGCGCCGGCCAAGGTGTCACAACCCGCGGCCGGCGTGCTGCGCATCACCATCCACGAGGGGCGCAACCGCCAGGTGCGACGGATGTGCGCCGCCGTGGGGCACCCGGTGCTCCGGCTCGTCCGGACCCGCATCGGGCCGCTCGTCGATCGAACGCTCGCACCGGGGGCGTGGCGCGAGCTGACCGGCGACGAGTTGCGCACCCTGACCGAGGCCGTTGCCACCGCGACGCGCCGGTACGATTCGCAGCCGTGACGAACCGAACGGCGCCGCGCGCCAACGTGATCGGAATGGGCCTGATCGGTGGTTCGATCGCGCTGGCGCTGCGGGCCAGGGGGTGGCACGTGACCGGCGACGACCAGGATCCGGAGGCGATCGCCAACGCCCTCGACCGCTCGGTGGTCGACGGCGCCGGGCTCGACGAGTCGGCGGAGATCACGTTCGTCGCCGTCCCGGTGCTCGCCGCCGTCGACCAGGTCAAGCGGGCGCTGGCCGAGACGACCGGCACGGTGACCGACGTGAGCAGCGTGAAGGCGCCGCTGTGCCAGGCCTGCGACGACCCCCGGTTCGTCGGCGGGCACCCGATGGCGGGCAGCGAGCTCGACGGGCTCGACGGCGCCCACGCCGACCTGTTCAACGGCGCGGTCTGGGTGCTCACTCCGGTCGCCCACAGCGACGACTCGACGTTTGCCCAGGTCACGAGCGTCGTCGCCTCGTTCGGCGCCGAGGTGGTCGCCCTCCCGCCCGAGCGCCACGACGAGGTGGTCGCCGTCGTCAGCCACGTCCCGCACCTCGCCGCGGCGACCCTGATGGGGCTGGCGGTGAGCCGCTCCGAGGAGCACGTCGCGCTCCTCCGGTTGGCGGCCGGCGGGTTCCGCGACATGACCAGGGTCGCCAGCGGCCCGCCGGCGATGTGGCTGGACATCTGCTCGGAGAACCGGACCGCGATCGTCGACGCGCTCGGCCGCTTGATCACGGGGCTCGGCGAGATCCGCGACGTCGTCCGGGCCGACGACCGCGAGGCGCTGTTCGCGCGGCTGCAGGCGGCGCGCGAGGCCCGCGCCAACCTGCCGACGCGCGTCGCCCATCCGGAGGAGATCGCCGAGTTCCGCATCCCGATCCCCGACCGCCCCGGAGCGGCGGCCGAGGTGTTCACGCTCGCCGCCGAGCTGGGCGTCAACATCGCCAGCTTCGAGGTCGTCCACGTCGCCGAGAGCACGCGCGGCGTCGCCGTCGTCCTCGTCGACCAGTCGTTCGCCGACGTCTTCCGCGGTGGTCTCATCGCCCGTGGGTTCCGGCCGTCGGTGACACCGCTGTCGTGAGCAGTGACACCGACGGGCCCGACGGGATCATCACCGTCCGCCGCGCCGACGGCCCGGTGGTCGCCGACGTCACGGTCCCGCCGTCGAAGAGCATCGCCAACCGGGCGCTCCTGTGCGCGGCGCTGGTCGACGGCACGTGCGACATCGTCGGCGTCGCCCCGGGCGACGACACCACGGCGATGCTGGAGTGCCTCGAGCTCCTCGGCTGCGACGTCAGCGTCGACCTGGTCGACGGGCAACGCGTCGCCCACATCGTCGGAACCGGCGGCGACCTCGCTCCCGGCCCGATCGTCCTGCCCACCCGCCTCGCCGGGACGACCTCGAGGTTCGTCACCGCGCTCGCCTCGCTGGGCCCCGGCCCGTACACGATCGACGGCGACGCGCCGCTGCGGGAGCGCCCGATGGGGCCGCTGCACGCCGCCTTGGCGGCGCTGGGCGCCGATCTCGAACCCGGGGAGCGGTGGGGCCATCTCCCGGTCACGGTCCGCGGACCGGTGCGCGGCGCCGATGGGCTCGTGATGCCCGGCGACGTGTCGAGCCAGTACGTCACGGGGTTGATGCTGATCGCGCCGTATCTCCCGCGCGGCATGCGGCTCGGCTTGTCGACCGAGCTCGTGTCGCGGCCGTATATCGAGATGACCAGGGACATGATGGCCGCGTTCGGCGTCGCCGGCGTCGACGTGGTCGAGCGGCGGGTGACGGTCCCGCCCGGTCGCTACGAGCCGACCGAGTTCCACGTCGAGCCGGACGCTTCGTCGGCGAGCTATCCGTTGGCCGCCGCGGCGATGGTCGGCGGCGCGGTCAGCGTCCGGGGCATCGGCGCCCGATCGATCCAGGGCGACGCGCGGTTCGCCGACGTGCTCGTCTCGATGGGCTGTGTGGCGATCGTCGGCGAGCACGACACCGTGGTCATGCGCCGCCGCGACCAACCGCTGCGCGGCATCGACATCGACATGAGGGACATCTCCGACCTGGTGCCGACCCTGGCCGTCGTGGCGACCCAGGCGGTGACGCCGACCCGGATCACCGGGGTCGGGTTCGTCCGCAACAAGGAGAGCGACCGCCTCGGCGATCTGGCCTCCGAGCTCACCGCCACCGGCGCCAAGGTGACCGTCGACGCCGACGGTCTGACGATCACACCGACCGACCTCCTGCGCGGCGCCCGGCTCGAAACGCATCACGACCATCGGCTGGCGATGGCCTTCGGGTTGCTCGGGCTCGTCGTCGACGGCATCGAGATCGTCGACCCCGGCGTCGTGGCGAAGAGTTGGCCCGGCTATTGGGACGCGCTGGCGTCGATCCCGGCGCACCGGCCGTGAGCGGAACGGTTCGCCAGGTCGCGGCGTTCGACGTCGATGGCACGCTGACCACGCGCGACTGCGTCGTGCCGTTCCTCCGGCGAGTGGCCGGAACCCCGCGCATCGTCGTCGGCGTCGGACGGCACCCGAGCCGACTCGGTCGGGACGTGGCGCGGCGCGACCGTGACGCGCTCAAGGCGCTGGCCGCCGAGGCGGCGTTCTCGGGCCGCCCGCTGGTCGAGGTGGTCGACGAGGGCCGTGCGTTCGCCTTGGAGGTCCACGACCGCTGGCTCCGCGCCGACTCGAGGGCGCGGCTCGACGAGCACCTCGCCCTGGGTGACTCCGTAGTGCTCGTGTCGGCGTCGTTCGAGGTCTATCTCGAGCCGCTGGCCGAACTGCTCGGGGTCGATCACGCGATCGGCACGCGCCTCGCGCTCCACCCGTCGGGGATCCTGACCGGGCGACTCGACGGTCCGAACTGCCGGGGGCCGGAGAAGGTGCGCCGGCTGCACGACTGGCTCGACCGCGGGGGAGGCCGATCGCTGGCACGGGTCGTCGCCTACGGCGACTCGCACGGCGATCGGGAGCTGCTGGCCGACGCCGACGAGGCGCATTGGATCGGGAGGTCGCGGTGAGTCCGCTGTTGCGCGCCTGCCGGCCCAAGCAATGGGCGAAGAACGTGCTCGTCTTCGCCGCGCCGGCCGCGGCCGGGGTGCTCGACCAGGGCCGCGAGCTCGGGCTGACCCTGGTGGTGTTCGCCGCGATGTGCGCCGCGTCGAGCGGCATGTACCTGTGGAACGACGTGCTCGACGTCGATGCCGACCGCAAGCATCCGACCAAGCAGCACCGGCCGATCGCCGCCGGGGCGGTGTCGCTCACCACCGCCCGCGTCGTCGGCGTCCTGTTGTCCGTTCTCTCGCTCGGTTTGGCCGCGCTCACGGGCCGCTGGCAGACCGTCGCCGTCGTCGCCACCTACATCGGGCTGATCGCGGCGTACAGCGCGGTGTTGAAGCACGTCGCGATCGTCGACCTGGTCGCCATCGCGTCCGGGTTCGTGTTGCGCGCCGCCGCCGGCGCCGTCGCCGTCGACGTCCCGATGTCCAGGTGGTTCGTGCTGTGCATCACGTTCGGGTCGCTGTTCATCGTCGTCGGCAAGCGGTACGCAGAACGGGTCGAGATCGGCGACAACGGCGGAACACGCGCCACTCTCGACGTGTACAGCGTGGGGCTGCTGCGGATGCTGCTCGCCATCAGCTGCGGATCGGCGCTGCTCAGCTACTGCGTGTGGGCTCTGGAGACCGCCACGGTGTCCACGTCGGACTGGCCGCTCTACGAGCTCTCGATCGTCCCGATGCTGACGGCGATGTTCCGCTACCTGTTGATTCTCGACACCGGCGGCGGCAGCGCCCCCGAGGACGTGTTCGCCTCCGACCGGACGCTGCAGGCCCTGGGCGTGGCATGGGTCGTCGTCTACGGCCTTGCGGTCTACGCTGCCTGAACCCATCATGGCCGACATCGTGAGTCCCGACCGCCCGACGCTGCCCGCCGTGCTGGAGCGCGTGCGCGACGTCGAGGGCTGGATGACCCCGGGGCAGGCGGCGACGCTCTACGACGCGGCGGTCGGGTGCCCGCCCGGCGGGCGCATCGTCGAGATCGGCAGCTTCCGCGGCCGGTCGACGATCGTGCTCGCCTCCGCCGCGGCGCCCGATGTGGAGGTCGTCGCGATCGACCCGCACGCCGGCAACGACCGCGGCCCGCAGGAGATCGAGGGGTTCGAGGACGACGCCGAGGACGACCACGCGGTCTTCAACCAGAACCTCGCCGCGGCGGGCGTCGCCGACCGCGTCCGCCACGTCCGCGAGTTCTCCGACCGTGCGCACGAGGTCGTCGATGGCCCGGTCGATGTGCTCTACATCGACGGCGCCCACCGGTTCGCCCCCGCCAGGGCCGACATCGTGTCGTGGGGCGAGCGGGTCGCCGACGGCGGCGTGATGCTGATCCACGACTCGTTCTCGTCGGTCGGGGTGACGCTGGCGATCCTGCGCGAGCTCGTGCTCGGTGGCCGGTTCCGGTACATCGGCCGATCGCGCTCGATGACCACCTACCGCGCCGACCTCGCGCCCGGCGCCGCGTCGCGGGCGCGCAACGCCGCCCGCCAACTCGCCCAGCTTCCGTGGTTCGCGCGGAACCTGGCCCTCAAGGTCGCCCTCTCGCTCGGGCTCGCCGGCGCGTTGGCGCGCGTCGGCCGCGACGCTCCCGAATGGCCCTACTGACGTCCGCGGGCCGCCTCGTCAGTAGCCTCCACCGGCGGTGAGATCGGAGCAGACGGAGCTGAGCGGGTGGGGTCGGACCGCGCCGACGGTCGCCACGTTGATCGACGCGTCGCGCGCCGAGTTGCCCGACGTCGTCGCCGCGGCGCGGTCGTCGGGCCGGGGGGCGATCGCCCGCGGCCTCGGCCGGGCCTACGGCGACCCCGCCCAGAACGCCGGCGGGCTGGTCGTGCGCGTCGACCCGGCCGGCGACCCGATCGTTCTCGACGCGGCGGCCGCGACGGTCACCGCTTCGGCCGGCGCCAGCTTCGACACGCTGATGCGGGCGCTCGTGCCGCAGGGCTGGTTCGTCCCGGTGACGGCGGGAACCCGCTTCGTCACGGTCGGCGGGGCGATCGCCAGCGACATCCACGGCAAGAACCACCACGTCGACGGGTCGTTCGGAACGCACGTCGTCGAGTTCGGCCTGCTGCTCGCTGACGGCTCTCACCGCACCGTGACCCGGGAGGCCGACCCGGACCTGTGGTGGGCGACGATCGGCGGGATGGGCCTGACCGGTCTGATCACCGGGGCCACGTTCCGCGTCCTGCCGATCGAGACCAGCCGCTGCCTGATCGAGACCGCGCGGCTCCCCGATCTCGACCAGCTGCTCGAGCGGATGGAGACCGGCGACGACGACCACCGGTACTCCGTGGCGTGGATCGACCTCGTCACCACGGGCGCCCATCTCGGTCGCTCGGTCCTGACCAGGGGCGACCACGCGACGGCCGCCGAGCTCGCCGAGCACCACCCGCGGTCGGCCGGCGACCCGCTGGCCTTCGACCCCGGGTCGCTCGCCGATGTTCCGGCGCACGTGCCGAACGTCCTCAGCCGGCCGGCGGTCCGCGCCTTCAACGAGTTCTGGTATCGCAAGACGCCGCGCCGCCGGCTCGGGGTCGAGACGCTGACCGGCTTCTTCCACCCGCTCGACATGGTCGGCGAGTGGAACCGGCTGTACGGGCGCGACGGCTTCCTGCAATACCAGTTCGTCGTGCCGTTCGAGGCGGTCGACACGCTGCGGGCGATCATCGTCGATGTCGTCGAGTCGGGGCACGCCAGCTTCCTCGCCATCCTCAAGCGGTTCGGTCCGTCGAGCGGGGGGCTGCTCAGCTTCCCGCAGCCGGGATGGACCCTCACGCTCGACCTGCCGGCCGGCGCCGACGGCCTCGGCCGGCAACTCGCGCGGCTCGACGACCTCGTGCTCGGCGCCGGCGGGCGGCACTACCTCGCCAAGGACGCGGCGACCACGCCGGCGGTGATCCGAGCCGGATACCCCCGGCTCGCCGAGTGGCAGGCGATCCGGGCGCGGGTCGACCCGGACGGCCTCTGGGTCAGCGACCAAGCGCGGCGGCTCGACCTGCTGCGACCGAGCGAGAGGTGATGTCATGAACAACGCGATCAACCAACCCCAGACCGTGCTCGTGCTCGGCGGCGGCAGCGACATCGCGGCGGCGATCGTCGCCCGGCTCGCGTCGCCCGCGCTGCGCCACGTCGCGCTCGGCGTCCGGAACCCGGACGCGGTCGACACCGGGGCATACGACGCCGGCGCCGCCGAGGTGGTGGCCGTCCGGTTCGACGCCACCGATCACGCCGGGCATCGGGCGTTCGTCGCCGACGTCGCCGGCCGGTTCGGCGACCTCGACGTCGTGATCCAGGCGTTCGGACAGCTCGGCCTCGACGCCGCCGACGACCCGGTCGCCGCGGCCGCCTTGATCGATGTCAACACGACGGGCGCGGTCAGCTCCGGGCTGGCGGTGGCCGAGCAGCTCCGCGCCCAGGGCCACGGCGCCCTGGTCGTGCTGTCGAGCGTCGCCGGCGTGCGGACCCGCGCCTCGAACTTCGTGTACGGCGCGAGCAAGGCCGGCCAGGACGCCTTCGCCACCGGGCTCGGGCACGCGCTCCACGGCACCGGCGCCCGTGTGCTCACCGTCCGGCCGGGATTCGTGCGGACCTCGATGACCGCCGGCTTGGACGACGTCCCGTTCACGACCGAGGCGGGCGACGTCGCCGACGCGGTGGTCGCCGGGTTGCGGCGGCGCCGTGACGTCGTGTGGGTGCCCGGCGTGCTGCGCGCCGTGTTCGCCCTCCTGCGGCACGCGCCGGGCTTCGTGTGGCGGCGCCTCGACCGATGAGGCCGGACGACGAGCGGCTGGCCGCCGCCGCCGCCCGGCTGCGCCGGTCGGGGATCCGCCGGGTCGAGAGCTACGCCTGGCGCGACCTCGACGACCCCGACGCGGGCGGTTCGGAGGTTCACGCCGATCAAATCTTCCGCCGGTGGGCGGCGGCCGGCGTCGCGGTGCACCTCCGGACCTCGACGGACGATCGGTCCCGCTCCTTCGAGCGCAACGGGTACCGCGTGACCCAGCGCGGCGGCCGGCTCGACGTGTTCGGGCGGGTGTTCGCCCGCCAGCTCCTCAGGCGGCGGCCGGCCGACACCGCGACGATCGAGATCTGGAACGGGGTGCCGTGGTTCGGGCCGATCTGGGCCCCCCGCCGCCGGGTCGTCTGGATGCACCACGTCCATCGCGAGATGTGGAAGGACGCGCTGCCGGGCGTGCTCGGACGAATCGGTCGCTGGGTCGAGACGCGACTGGCGCCGCCCTGGTACCGCGCGAGCGCAATCGCCACCCTCTCGGAGTCGTCCGCCGAGGAGATCCGCGAGATGGGCCTGCCGGCCGCCAACGTCCACGTGATCCCGCCCGGGGTCGACCAGCGGTACACGCCCGACGAGTCGCGGCGCAGCCCGACACCGTTGGTGGTCGTCGTCGGCCGTCTGGCGCCGGTCAAGCGGCAGCGGACGGCGTTGCTGGCGATCGCCGAGGCGCGATGCTCCCATCCGTCGCTGGCGGTCGAGTTGATCGGTGACGGCCCCGATCGCCCGGCGATCGACTCATGGGTGGCGGAGAACGGCGCCGACGGCTGGGTCCGGGTTCGGGGGCGCGTCACCGACGACGAGATCCTCGACGCGTACCGCCGGGCGTGGCTCGTCGTCAGCGCGTCCTACGCCGAGGGGTGGGGGATGTCCCTGACCGAGGGCGCCGCCTGCGGCACCACGGCGGTCGCCACCGACATCGCCGGGCATCGCGGCGCCGTGATCGACGGCGAGACCGGCGTGCTCACGGCCGTCGAGCGGCTGGGCGCGTCGATCGCCGCGCTCTTGGCCGACCCGGCGCGCCGTGGCGAACTGGCCGCCGGCGCGCTCGACCACGCCCGGCGCCTGTCGTGGACCGCCGTGGCGGCGCGCCACCTCGAGTTGCTCGCCGACGAGGTCAGCCCGCCTGGCGACTGACGATCTCGCCGTCGGTCACGCGCCGTTGCGGATCCACGGGCGGTGCTGCCCGTGCAGCGCTCGATAGGCCCGCCGCCGCCGGCGCAGCGAGACCAGGTCGGCCAGCCCCCAGTACGTGACGAGGCCGAAGGCCTCGAGGATGATCCCGCGGCTCATCTTCGAGTGACCCGACACGCGGTCGCGGAACGTGATCGGGATCTCGACGACGCTCAGGCCGGCGCGCACCGACCGATACGTCATCTCGACCTGGAAGCCGTAGCCGCCCGCCTGGACGCCGTCGAGCCCGATGTGCTCGAGCGTCTCGCGGCGGTACACGCGGTACCCCGAGGTCGCGTCGTTGATCGCCAATCCGAGCACGATCGCCGCGTAGCGGTTGCCCCACCGCGACAACCAGGTTCGCCGCCGCGGCCAGCCGATCACCGCGCCGCCGGGGATGTAGCGGGAGCCGATCACGACGTGGATGCCCCGTTCCGCGAGGTCGAGCATCGTCGGCAGCACGGCGGGGTCGTGGGACAGATCGGCGTCGATCTCCACCATCGCCTCGTAGCCCTCGGCGAGGCCGAGCCGGAAGGCGTGCTTGTACGCGTCGCCGAGGCCGTTCTTGTCCGGCCGCTCGACCAGCCGGAGCCGCCGGTCGGCCGTCGCCCGCTCGGCGACGATCAGCCGCGTGTCGTCGGTGGACGCGTCGTCGATGACCATCACGTCGGCGCCGGGCACGTGATGGTCGAGCCGGTCGAGGATCTCGGCGATGTTCGCCGCCTCGTTGTGCGTCGGGACGATGATCAGCGTGCGCACGAGTTGGGCACACTATCCGCCCGAGGCGCCGTCTCCTGGCGGCCGGGCGGCGCCGAGGCGCAGCGGATGGCCCACGACGGCGCCGGCGATCACTGTGGCGACCGCGAACCAGGCGAACGGCGCCGCCCACGCGAACTGCGACGGCCAGTCTGGGCCGTCGGAGAAGTTGCGGAGTCGCTCGAGAACGACCACCGGCGCCGACGCCACCACACCGGCGGCCAGGACGGCGGCGGGCACGAGGCGCGGCCAGCGACCTCCGAGCAACGCGACGAGCAGCGCGCCGGCCGCCGCCGCCGGACCGCCGACGACGAAGAGCACGATCACCAGCCCGGCGGCGAGCGCGGGACCGCTCGGGTCGATCCACCGGCGACCGGCCGGCGCCGGGGGCGGCCGGTCACGACGCGGCCAGGCGAGGAGGGCGAGCACGACGAGCGCCGACAGGGCGGAGAGCCACAGCCCGACGCGGACCCGTCGCTGCGGCGTCCACTCGAGTTCGACCGTGCGCGGCTCGGCGGACGGGGCGAGCAGCCAGCCGTTGGCGTAGCCGTCGACGAGCACGGGCCGGCCGAGGTCGGCGCCGTCGACGGTCGCCCGCCAGCCGGCGTTCCAGCTCTGGTTCAGGGTGAGCCACACATGGTCGTCGGCGCTCCCGACGGTGACGTCGAGGCGGGTGGCGCCGCGGTCGCCCGCCACGACGTCGGGAACGGCGCCTTCGGTCGGTGTCGAGGTCGGCCCGTCCGAGTCGAGCACGAGCCGGTCGATGTCGAAGCCGGTCGCCGCGCCCGGCGCGGTCCGCAGGAGGTGGGCGCCGGCGCCGAGGTCGAGCGACGCCGCACACAATGTGAGGCGCAGCTCGCCGCGGTCGAGCGCCGTCTCGCGCGAGCCCTCGACGCGCGCCGCGAGCGGCTCGCCGTCCAGCTCGACGAGGTCGTCGCGGCAGCCGGTGTCGACGGCGGTCGCCCGGGGTTCGCGTCGCTCGCCGGGGAAGCGCACCTCGGCGATGCCGAGCGGAAGCGTGAGCGGGACGCCGGAGAAGTACTCGGGGCTGGTGCGCTGGTCGATCGCCGACACGGTGATCGTCGACGTCGCCGCCGCGTAGCCGGGGATCGCGATCGTGGCGGTGGCGATCCCGTCCCGCGTCGCGTCGGCGACGACGCCGAGCCGGCGCACGTCGCCGGCCTCGTTGGCGAGCGTCAGCGCCGAAGGTGTCGAGTGCCGCCCGTCGTCGAACCAGGCGATCGTCATCTCGTCGGCGGCGATCGGGGCCGCGTGCTCGATCGTCAGCGCCGCACCGGTCGAATCGCCGAACGGTGTCTGCCAGGCGGTGCGCTCGTCGCCGTCTCGGGACGAGGCGCCGCGGGCCGCCGGCACGCCGGGCAGGCGCCGGTCGGCGATGGCCAGCTCACCGTCGCCGAGCACCGACGCCAGCAGCGCGTCGCCGCCCGCCGCCGAGAGGCGGGCCTCGCCCGTCAGCCGGAACGTGCGCGCGGTCTGGGTGGCGAACTGGCGGTCGAGGGCCGGTTCCGGGGCGGTGCGGTTCGGTGTGGCCGGGTCGATCCGCTGGCGGGTCATCACGTAGGTCAGCCGCTGGTCGGCCGGCACGCCGTCGGGCAGGAGCGCGGTGTCCGCGAGGTCGGGCATGCGGACCACCCGGTCGTCGGCGACGCCGGGGAGCGTGACCTCGGCCAGCCCGACGCCGGGCTGGCCGGCGTATGAGCCGAGCGCGCCGACGTTGTCCGCCAGCACCTCGATCGTCATCGCCGTGAACGTCCCGCCCGGCAACTCGACCGGCTGGCCGGGAACCGCGCGCGAGCGCTCGTCGAGCGCGACGTCGAGCGAGCGGCCGTCCTGCTCGCCGCCGTCGAGCGTGATGCGCGCTTCGGTGATGAAGCGGTTCGTCGCCCCGGTCGTCGGCTGGAGCAGCGTCACCGACCCCGGGTCGACCGGTGCGCGCAGCTCGACGACCCACCGCAGGCCGGCGGTCTCGTCGAACACGCCGGCCCGCCAGGCCGTCGCCGGGTCGCCGTCGAGCGCGAAGTGCGGTGCGTCCTCTGGCGTGTAGGCGATGCGGTTGCCGTAGTAGCTCGCCCTCACATCGGCGACGTCGCCGCGGTGGACGGCGACGGTCTGGTCGGCGCGCCGGTCGCCGAACACGTCCAGGTCGTTGTCGCCGGGATCGTCGACGAGCCACAGCGGCCCGTCGGCCTCGAGCGCGCCCCGGTTCGAGCCGATCGTCGACCAGTGCCGGCCCCGCTTGCGGTTGGTGTCGGTGACCACCCACCAGGGGTCGTCGCCCAGCGCGGCCGGGTCGAGTTCGCCGGCGACCGCCAGCCGGTCGAGTGTGGCGCTGTAGAGCACCGGCCGTCCCGCCTCGAGCAGCCCGGCGAGCAGCCCGGCGCCCGCCAGGTCGACCAGTCCGTCGCCGCTGCCGGCGACGACGAGCGGCGCGGCGGCGGGGACGACCGAGACGGTCGGCGCGTCGCCGAGGTCGAACGCGGCGACGCTCGGGAACGACTCGGCGGCGTCGGGCCGGGCCAGCGTGAGCCCGTCGATCAGCGGGATCACCGTCCGGTCGGTCGTCGCCGGGCCGGCGTGGTCGGGCGCGCCGAGCGCGCCGACGATGTCGGTCCACAGCGGGCCGGGCCGGGCCAGCCGGTACCGCTCGTGCTCGAGGTCGTTGCGCGTCACCACGGTCTCGACGTCGAACAACGCGGCGATCGGGGCGAGCGACTCGGGCTCGAACCACCCCTCCGCCAGCCGGCGCTCGAACGCGTTGAGCAGGTCGGCGGTCCCGGCGCCGCCGAGCGGCACCAACTCGCGGGCGAGGTACGGGCGGTCGATCAGGCCCGGCAGGACCGGGTCGACCGTGCCGCCCCAGCGGTGGTTGGCGAAGTCCGCGCCGGGCAGCTCGTAGACGCGTCCCGTCCCGGTCGAGTCGAGCCAGGAGGCGAGCTCGGTCTCGTAGGCCGGAAGCGTCTCGTCGCGCAGCAGCGAGGGGGTCAGCGCCGTCCCGGTGAACCAGGGGAACAGCTGGACCGCGACGAGGGCGACGGCGGCGAGCGGGACGAGGTCGGCGTAGCCCTGACCGGTCGTCGCCGCCACCCGTTCCCGCAGCCACTCCACGCCGGCGCCGGCCCCGAACGCCAACGCCAAGATCACCAGCGGCGCCGCCCGCGGTGTCGACCGGAGCGCCTGGCCGACGGTGTTGTCGGTCGCCAGCCGCTCGAACAGCACGCCGTAGAGGGTGGAGTCGCCGAGCGGGGCCGCGCCGACGCTGATCGCCAGGCCGGTCAGGAGGAGGAGCGCGGCGAACGCCCGTCCGGGGAACCGGGCGAGCAGACCGAGCAGCGCCAGCCCGGCGATCGTGAATCCGAGGGTCATCAGGAACGGGTTGTTGATGTACGGCGGCGACGGCCCGACCCACGCGTCGAGGCGGTCCCCGCCGTAGAAGAACCAGTAGCCGAGCCCGCGCAGGATCTCGTTCGGCGTGCTCGCGCCGGCGACGGCCTGATAGGTCTCGGTGTACCGCAGGATCGGCAGCCCGTAGGCCCCCTGCACGCTCAACCCGGCGATCCACCACGCCGACACGCCGGCGGTCAGCGCACCGATCTTCGCCGCCGCCAGGCCGGCCGCCCGGGCGCCGACTCGACCGCTGACCACGTCGGCGACGAGCCATAACATGGGGGCGAGCCCGGCGAAGACGAGCGACGTCGCGTTGACGCTGCCGACCAGCGCGACGACCAGGGCGAACGCGGCCGCCGGCCGCCAGCTCCTCGTGCGCGCGGCGCGGGCGGCGAGGAGGATCATCCACGGCATCGCCGCCCAGGGCGCGAGGATCACCGACAGGCGGGCGAGGTAGCTCAGCAGGTAGGGGCTGAAGGCGTAGAACGCGGCGGCGACGACGCTCCCGCCGACCCGCCATCCCATCCACCGCGCCAGCCGGTAGGTCCCGACCGCGGCGGCGAAGACCATCGTCGCCCACAGGAGCCGCTGGGTCAGCCAGTCCGGGACCGCGACGCGCTCCATCAGCCAGTAGTACGGGCCGAGCGGGAACAGGTAGCCGATGTTCTGGTGCGGCACCGTCCCGGCGCCGACGCTCGGGTCCCACATGGTCGCCGCGTTCGACACCACGTCGCCCGGGTCGATCGTCAGGTAGCTCTTCGTGTCGGCGCTGACCCGGCCGGGGCGGGTGAGCAGCATCGGGACGTAGGTGACGACCGCAAGGACCAGGGTCACCGCGCGGTCGGGATGCCGGCGGACCCACGCCGGGGTCATTCGGCCGCGCCCTTGCGCCGACTCCACGACACGCCGAGCGCGCCGACCGCGATGCACACGACCGAGAACAGCGCCAGCCCGTTCAGCCGCTCGACCCCCTCGGTCCATCCGGCGTCGGGCCGCGGGCGGTTCCTCCGCAGGATGGCGATCGTGGCGACCGCGACGAGCAGCGCGGCGGACAGCCCGACCAGTTCGAGCAGGCGGTCGACGGCGCGGACGGCCGTATGGCGGGCGGCCAGCACGAGCGCCGCCCCGACGACCAGCGAGACCGCCCCCCACTCGGGCCCGATCACGAGCGTGCCGGCGACGACGAGCACGATCGCCGACGCCATGGCCGTGCCCCGGCGGTCGACCGGGCGCCGCCAGTGCGGCGACGGCTCGGCGAGCGCCAGCACCGGGCGCCGCCCCCTGGTCACCGCGGCGATGACGAGGCACGCCAGCGCGCCGAGCGCGGAGAGCAGCAGTCCGACGGTGACCGGGGTCTGGGCGGTCCAGGAGATCTCGACCCTCACCGGCCCGGCCGCCGGCGGCAGCCGCCACCCGTTGAACCCGCCGTCGACGAGTGTCGGCGGGCCGAGCGACGCGCCGTCGACGCGCGCCGACCAGGCCTCGTTGAACCCCTCGCCGTGCACGAGCCAACAACCGTCCGGGCAGTCGGTCACGGTCACCACGCGGCGACGGGCGTCGTCGACGTCGACCACCACGCCGGCGGCGGCCGCGACCGCCGGGCCGGCGGCCGGATCGCCGGCCCGGTCGGCGAGCACGACGCGGTCGACCGTCAAGCCGGTTGCCGCCCGTCCTGTCGAGACGAGCCGGTGCTCGCCGGCGTCGAGCGCGAGCGGGCCGCCGCACACCGTCGCGGCGATCGGCTCGCCGTCGAGCAGCCGGCCGAGCGTGGTCTCGAACGACAGGGGGACGGGCCGACCGTCGAGCTCCAGCAGGTCGGGTGTGCACGTTCGCCCGACGATGGTCGAGTCGTCGCGGGAGGTGATCGGCAGACCGGCGCCGGACAGCTCGGCGACCGCCGCCGGCAACGCGACGACCTCGCCGAAGCGGCGGTCGACGGTGGTGGCGCCATCGGTGCCGGTCACCGTCAGGGTGACCGCCCCGGGGGCCAGCTCGCGGGGCAACTCGATCGTGCTCCGACCGCCGGCGTCGGGCGGCGGGACCGGCAGGTCGTAGCTGGCCCGCCCGTCGCCGATCCGCAGTGTCGTGATCGTGACGAGATCGCCGACCGGCTGGGTCAGTTCCAAGACGGGCCCGACCGGGTCGATCGTCGGGATGGACAGCGTCGCGCCGACGGCGCCGTCGATCGGGGTGATCCACGACGTCGAGCCGTCGCCGTCGAGGGCCGCGGCGCCGCCGTGGCGCGCCGCGCCGCTCAGTCGCCGATCCGCGACGGCGCCCCGGGCGGCGCCGGCCAGCGCCCCGATGACCGCGTCGTCCGCCTGGCGATCGAGCCGCAGCGTGACGTCGGCGCCGACGGCTCGCTCGGCGGGCAGCGAGAAGGCGCGGGCCAGCCGCGGTTCGGGATCGGCGCGCCACCGGTCGAGCGGGTCGGCGCGGAGACGGGTCAGCACGATCGACAGCGGCCCGCCCGCGAGGTCCTCGAGCGCGGCGGCCGGCGGGCGGATCAGCTCGACGGTCGGCCCGAGGCCGACATCGACCTCGGAGAAGCCGACGCCCGCCCGCGACGCCGCCACCGCCTGGTCGCCGGTCGTCACCGCGGTGATCTCGATCTCGACGGTCCCCGATCCGTCGATCGCGAGTTCGACGCGCTGGCCCTGCGGGCCGGTCGACTCGTCGGTCAGCTCGATCTCGTCGGAATCCGTGCCGTCCTGGGTGACGGCGACGGCGGTGATCCGCCGCCCGCCCGGCGGGGGCGCCGGTTGGCGGAGGGTCATCGAGTCGGCCGACCCGGCGACGTGCAGCCGGATGCGCTCGCCGACCGGGTCGCCGTGGTCGCCGACCAGCCAGGCCGTGTCCGGGTCGCCGTCGATCGCGTGCGCCGCGCGGTGCTCGGGGAGGTAGGCGAACGGCTCGCCGTACGCTGACGCGACCGCCGTGACCGGCCCGTCCTGGACGGCGATCGTCTGAAGCGCGGGATCGTCGCGCTCGAAGACGGCGAGGCGTTGGTCGGCGTTGGTGGCGACGAGCACGTCGTCGTCCGGCCCGCCCGGCTCGGTGTGCCCGTGCACGTCCTGCGAGCCGCGCCAATGATGGGCGCGATCGCGGTTGGAGTCGGTCACCACGAGCGGCGTCCCGGCCTGCAGCTGTGACGTGCGGTCGGCGTCCGACAGCGACGCGCTGTACAGGATCAGCTCGTCGCCGGAGATGATCCCGGCCGCCGCCGCGTCGACGAGCCCGTCCCCGGATCCGGCGACGATCACCGGCGCCGTCTTGACCCGCTCGACGCCGGGGGAGTCCTCGACGCCGACGAGCACGACGGGCGCGATCGCCGTGCCGACGCGCGCGTCGGCCAGCGACGCGGGGTCGACCATCGGGACGGTCGGGGCGCTGACGAACGGCTCGCCGAACCGTCGGACGCCGGTCATGCCGGGCGGTGGGGGATCGGTCAGCAGGCCGTCGACGGTCTCCGGCCGCGGGGTGCGGAACCGCTCGAACTCGAGGTCGTTGGCGACCCAGACCGTGCCGGCGCCGAGCAGCCGAGCGACCGGGGCGACCGCCGCGGCCTCCGCCGTCCCCTCCTGGAAGCGGTCGTCGAGGGCGTACAGCAGGTCCATCGCCGCGGCGCTGCCCAGGGGGAGCAGGTCGCGCGTGATCAGCGGGCGGTCGGTGAGCGCGACCAGTGGTTGGTCGACGGTGTACCCCCAGCGGAACGCGCCGAACTCGGCCCCGGGCAGCTGGAGGACCCGTCCTCGGCCGTCGGCGTCGAGCGCGGCCGCCGCCTCGGTCCACGCCGCCGGTGGCGCCTGGTCGCGGTCGATCGCCGGGTCGACGAGCTCGAAGCGCCAGAGCGACGGGAGGTTGGCCAGCACGAGCAGCACGATCGCGCCGGCGGCGACGGTCCGCGGCCGAGGGCGCCAGGGCCGCCGGTCGGCGAGCGCGTCGTGCGGGATGGCCGCGACGAGCGAGCCCGCTCCGAGGGCCAGCCCGAGCACGACCAGCGGCAGGGCGCGGGTGCTGCTGCGCAGGGCCAGCGCGAGACCGGACCCGTCGTCGTTGGCGAGCAGCGATATCAGTGGCGAGGAGGCGCCGATCGGGTGGACGCCGACCGACAGGACCACGCCGACGGCGACGAGCAGCGCGGCGAACCGGCGGAACGTCGACGTCGTGACGGCGATACCCGCGAGACCGGTCAACGTCACGGCGTAGCCCACCGCCACCATGCGCGTGCTCGTCAGGTAGTCGATCGCCGAGCTGGTGGCGGGGCCGAACGGGTCGCGGATGTAGAACAGCCAGTACCCGAGGCCGCGCAGCACCTCCGACCCCGTGGAGCTGTGGCTCACGTCGGCCAGCGTCTCGGAGTAGGCGAGCACCGGCGCGCCGTGGCGCGACTGGACGACGAGCATCGCCATCCACCACAGCGAGACGAGTGTGCAGAGCACGCCGGTCCGCATCGCGATCGCCGCCGCCTCGCGCCAGGTCACGACGCGCGCCCAGGCCGCGTGCACGAGCCACAGCACCGGCGCAGGGGCGACCAGCGCCAGGGCGGTCGCGTTGGCCGAGCCGACCGTGGCGACGACCAGCGCGATCAGCGCCGGCTCGCGCCACGGCGCGAGCCGGCGCCGCCAGCCGTCGTGGTCGCCGCCCTCGGCAGCCCGCGCCGTGGCGCCGATCGTCAGCCCGACGATCCATCCCAGACCGGCCCAGGGGAGGAGGAGAAGGGACGTGCGCGAGATGTAGGGGAGCAGGAACGGCGAGAGCTGGTAGAGCAACGCCGCGGCCAGCGCCGCGGACCCGCGCAGTCCGAGCCGGACGGCGGTTCGGTGCACACCCCAGCCGGCGAGGAACATGATCGAGCCGATCCACAGCCGGTGGGCCACCCAGTCCGGAACGCCGGCCGCGTCGAACAGCCGGTACCAGGGTCCGCCCGGCCAGAGGTAGGTGATCTGCTGGTGGGGAACCCATCCGGCGAACTGCTCGCTCTCGAGCGTCGACGTGGCGCGGCCGAGCAATCCGCCGGGGTCGAGGTACAGGTAGAGCTTGGTGTCGGCGGGCATCCGGCCCGGCGAGCTGAGCAGCGCCGGGAGGTAGGCGATCGCCGCGAGCGCGGCGACGGCGAGGGACGACGAGTGCCCCTCCGTGCGGGCGCTCCACCGACGCGTGGGCGAGGTCACGGAATCGCCCCGAAGGCGCCGTACAGGCCGGTCAATGCCACCAGCCCGACCCCTTCGAGGACGAGGGTCAGATCCCACCCGACACGCGGCCAGCTCAGCTCGTCGCGGTCGTCGCTCGGCCACCACGCGGCGACGGCGATGAACAGCGGGAACGCGGTGAAGATGAACCGCGGCCGCGCGGTGACCGTGGCCGGGGCGATCATCAAGAGGATGATCACGACCACGTACACGAGCAACACGGGCGGCAACGGCCGCTTGCGCACGCACCATCCCATGAAGACCAGCGTGAAGAGGCTGACCGCGGTGAGGGCGTCGGTGGTCGACTCGAGCGGGTTGGTGAAGAAGCCCCATGTGTTCTGCAATGCCGTCGCCCCGAAGCTCGTGCCCTCCGACCACGCCTCGCGCTGGACGCGGAACCACGCGCCGCGCTCGCCGACGCGGTCGTCGATGTAGAGCTGGAACGCGATGAACCCGATCGGGGCGAGCAGGACCGCGCTGAGCGACGACCAGTCGCGGGAGCGGCGGATGGCCAGCGCGCTGGCGATGGCGCAGGCGGCGACGAGCGCGAGGCCGTTCGGCCGGGTCGCCGTCGCCAGCGCGGCGGTCAGGCCGGCGAGCAGCCATCGTTCGTCGAGTAACAGCACCAGGCACGCCGCGGCGAGAACGATGAACATCGCCTCGGCGTAGGCGAACGAGAGCACGAAGCTGCCGGGGAACAACGCGTAGAGGATCATCGCCCGGGTCGCCACCCGCTCGGAGTACACGCGTCGGGCGAGCACTCCGACGAGGACGACCGAGACCGCCCCGAGGACCAGGTTGAGCAGCAGCGCGGCGACGGTGTCGCCGCCGGGCAGGATCCGATCGAGCGCGTCGACCGTCCACGGATAGATCGGGAAGAACGCGGCGCTGGCCTCGCTCTGCTCGTACGTGATGTCGGGCGGGATCGAGGTCGGGTACCCGCGGCGCACGATCTCGAGGTACCAGCGCCCGTCCCACGACGTGAGCACCTCGGTGATCGACGTGACGGTGCCCTGGCGATCGAGGACCCCCGCCTCGCGCTGGACGACGGCCTGCTGTACGGCGCGCACGGCGGCGGCGGCGAGGACGCACAGCCGAGACGCGGCGTACGTGGCCAACCCGATGGCGACGGCGCGCCGCCACCGCGACGGGTCGGGCGGCTCGCTCGCCGACGTCGGCGGCTCCTCGACGGGGAGCTCGTGTGCAGTCATCTCGTCGGCGGTCTACCAGGAGTGCATGGGCAGGACGCGCTTGCGCGGCCCGAACTTGGGCGCCCCGAGGCCGGCCCAGGCGATCAGCCGGACGACCCGGCCGCGCTGGCCGGCGTATGGTTCGAGCAGCTCGAGCATCCGCTCGTCGGTCGCCCGCGCCTCGCCGGCGATCGCCCAACCGACCATGTTCTTGAGGTGGAAGTCGCCGACCGGCACCGCGTCGGGGTCACCGAGCGCCGGCCCGAGCACGGAGCCGATCGTCCACCGGCCGATCCCTCGCAGGAGCCCCAGCGAACGGGCCGCGTCGGTCGGAGACCACTCCGACCAGGTGCGGAGCTTGCGGGCGTGACGGGCGACCAGGGTCAGCGGCTCGGCGCGCTTGCGCTCGATCCCGAGCGGGTGGAACCACCAGGACGGTTGGCGCGCGAGGATCTCCGGCGCCGGCGGGAGCGTCAGCCGGGCGAACGGGCCGGGCGCCGGGGCCCCCAACTCGGCGCAGAGGCGCGCCCACTGGCGCTTGGCCTCGCCGGTCGTGATCCGCTGCTCGATGATCGTCGGCAGCAGCGAATGGTAGAGATCCCCGCTGGCGCCGATTCGCCGGGACCGGTGGGCGCACGCCGACTCGGCGACGACGGGGTCTGGAGCGTGCTCGAGCTCGGGTGCGCCCGCGTCGTGGATCCCGACCATCGCCGGCACGCGCCCGACGAGCCAGTCGGCGCCCGGGCCCCAGGCGTCGACCGCCAGGCCGGCGAGGCCGGGGTTGCCGTCGATCGGGCCGTTCCACGCGATGCGCACGGTCCCGGGCCCGTCCGGGGTGAGGGCTCCCCTGACGAACACCCCACTCGCCGAGCGCCCCCGGCCGGCCCGGTCGAGCCAGGTCGTCGGGTCGTACGCGCCGTGGCGCAACCACGACAGCGTCGCCCCGACGTCGATCGTCCGTTCCGCCACGAGGGCCTGAGGGGCAGGCATCGCTGCGACGGTACCAGTCGACCGGCGTCGGATCGAAGGATCAGGCCGGCGAGGTCGACGCCGACGCCGACATCTCGACCGCGGTCTCGACCGGGTGGTGGCAGGCGACGAAGTGCCCGTCGCCCATCGGCCGCAGCAGGGGCTCCTCACGGGCGCAGAGCTCGTCGGCGTTGGGGCAGCGGGGGTGGAAACGGCATCCCGACGGCGGGGACACGGGCGACGGCGGCTCGCCGATGACGTCGCTCTTGCCGTGGTCGGCGTCGGGGTTCGGCTCGGGGATCGAGTCGAGCAGCAGATTGGTGTACGGGTGGGCGGCCCGGGCGTACAGGTCGTCGCTCGTCGCGACCTCGCACAGCTTGCCGAGGTACATCACCGCCACGCGGTCGCTGATGTTCTTGACGACGGCGAGGTCGTGGGCGATGAACACGAGGGTCAGGCCGTACTTGACCTTGAGGTCCTCGAGCAGGTTGAGCACCTGGGCCTGGACGCTCACGTCGAGCGCCGACACCGGCTCGTCGCAGATGATCAGCGTCGGGTCGAGGACCAGGGCGCGGGCCACCGAGATCCGCTGGCACTGCCCGCCGGAGAACTGGTGGGGGCGGCTCTCCCTGGCCCGCTGGGGGTCGATGCCGACCGACTCGAGCGTCTCGTCGACCAGCTTCTCGCGCTCCTCGCGGGTGCCGCGCTTCCAGATCTCCAAGGGTTCGAGCACGCTGTCGCGCACGGTCCGCCGGGGGTTGAGCGACGAGATCGGGTCCTGGAAGATCATCTGGACGCGGGTGCGGGCGGCGCGCAGGTCGTCGGACTCGAGCTTGGTCAGGTCGTCGCCCTCGAACACGATCGAGCCCGACGTCGGCCGGGGGATCTGCATGATGGCCCGCCCGGTCGTGCTCTTGCCACAGCCGGACTCGCCGACGATGCCGAGCGTCTCGCCGCGCAGCACGTCGAAGCTGATCCCCGACACCGCCTTGACCGTGTTGCCATGGCCGACGTTGAACTCCACGACGAGATCCTGGACGTCGATCACCTTGTCGCCGTCGCGGAGGTGGGCGTGCCCGGTGCCGGCCATCAGGCGCCTCCTCCGGCGACCGAGACGGGCACCTCGCCGGCGGCGATCAGCTCGGCGTCCTTCGCCTCGAACTCGGGGGAGCCGACGGGATACCAGCAGGCGAACGAGTGCCCAGCCTCCTCGGCCGGTGTCAGCGGCGGCTCCTCGTGGTGGCACTTGTCGAGGGCGTAGGCGCAGCGGGGGGCGAAGTTGCAGCCCTTCGGCGGGTTGACGAGGTCGGGCGGCCGGCCGGGGATCGTCGCCAGGCGGGTGTGGCTCGGGTCGACGATCTTGGGGATGCTGCGCATCAGCGACTTGGTGTACGGCATCTTCATGTTGGCGAAGAGCGTGCGGGTCGGCGCCAGCTCGACGAGCTTGCCGCCGTACATCACCGCGATCTGGTCGGTGTGGCCGGCGACGACCCCGAGGTCGTGGGTGACGAGCACGACCGACATGTTGCGGTCCGTGCGCTGCTCGTTGATCACGTCGAGGATCTGGGCCTGCACGGTGACGTCGAGGGCGGTCGTCGGCTCGTCGGCGAACAGCAGCGTCGGGCCGCACGCCAGGGCGATGGCGATCATCACCCGCTGCCGCATCCCGCCCGACAGCTCGTGCGGGTATTGGTCGAGGCGCTTCTCCGGCTCGGGGATGTGCACGTCGCGCAGCAACCGGATCGCGGTCTCCTTGGCGTTGGCCTTGTCCATGTCGAGGTGCAGCCTGAGCGACTCGGTGATCTGCTTGCCGACCTTCATCAGCGGGTTGAGCGAGTTCAGCGGGTTCTGGAAGACCATCGACATCTCGGCGCCCCAGAGGTGGCGCATCTGCTTGGTCGGCAGGCCGAGGATCTCCTGGCCGGCGAACCGCACCGAGCCGGAGGTGACCGCGGTCGACGGCAGCAGCCCCATGATCGACCGGCTGAGCACGGTCTTGCCGGAGCCGGACTCGCCGACGACGCCGATCGACTCGCCGCGGGCGAGGGTGAGCGACACCCCATCGACCGCCCTGACGAGGCCCCGCTCGGTCTTGAAGTGCGTTCGCAGGTCGTCGAGGACGAGCAGCGGCTGGTCGGACTCGGCGCGGGTGATGTGGGCCGGTGACGCGTCGGTCACAGCGACGTCTCCTTTACGTCGAAGTAACTGCGCAATCGGTCGCCGGCGAAGTTCAGCGAGAGCACGGTCAGGAAGAGGATCAGGATCGGGAACAGCGCGATCCACGGCGCCTCGCGGAGAACCCGGCTGCCGGAGCCGAGCAGGATCAGCTTGCCCCAGGTGACGTCCTGTTCGACCGACAGCCCGAGGAACGCCAGCGCGCCCTCGGCGACGATGGCGACGGCGATGCCGAGGAGCGCCAGCGCGCTCATCGGGATGACGACGTTGGGCAGCAGCTCGCGGATGATGATCCGGCCGTTCTTTGCGCCGAGCGTCCGCGCCGCGAGCACGAACTCGCGGTCGGCGAACGAGATCGTCGTCGCCCGCGCCACACGCCCGACCGGGGCGACCGACAGGATCCCGATCACGATCGAGATCGTCGTGAGACTGCGATCGAGCAGGGCGGTCATCAGGATGGCGAGGATCAGCGCCGGGAACGACAGCAGGACGATGAAGACGAACGACACCACCTTGTCGATGCGGCCGCGGAAGTAGCCGGCGAGCATGCCGAACGATCCACCGATCGCCATGCCGAAGAAGATCGCGCTGACGCCGACGGTCAGCGACACCCGCGCGCCCCAGATCACGCGGCTGAAGATGTCGTGGGCGTCCTGGTCGGCGCCGAACCAGAACTCCGACGACGGCGCGTATGGCGGCCGCTCGCCAGGGATGATGCTGATCGCCTTCGGGTCGTCGATCGGCAACCAGGGAGCGAGGATCGCCAGTGCGAGGATGGTGATCAGCCAGCCGACGGACAGGTAGAACCCGATGCCGAGCGTGCGCTTCTCGGCGGTCTCGTCGGGGCCGGCCTCATCTTCGAAGTGCTGGTAGGTCGTGTGGAGTCCGAGCTCGTCGGTCGGGACGTGTTCGGACTCCTCGACGACGTCCTTGTCGAACTCGCTCATTGGGTACGCACCCGCGGGTCGATCAGGGAGTAGATGATGTCGACGAGGAGGTTGAGGACGACGAACGCCGCGGCGATCAACATCACGATCGCCAAGACGACCGGGAAGTCCTCACGCAGGATCGCCTCGACCGTCGCCGTGCCGAGCCCCGGGATGAGGAAGATGTTCTCGACGACCAAGGAGCCGCCGAGGAGCGCTCCGGTGTTGATCGCCAGGATGGTGATGAAGGAGAACAGCGACGGCCGGAGGGCGTGTTTGAACAGGACCGATCGGCGCGACACGCCCTTCGACCGGGCGGTGAGGATGAAGTCCTCCTGCAGCGTCGTGATCAGGTCGGTGCGCAGCAGCCGCTGGTAGACGGCCGCCGCGGGGATCGCCAGCGTCATCGCCGGCAGGAGCATCTGGTACACCCTTGTCCAGAATGGGTCGCTGGCGACGAACACCTGGGGGAGGAGCTCGAAACGCAGCGCGAGCAGATATTTCAGGATCACCGCCAACGCGAAGTTCGGGAGGGCGACGAACAGGAAGGCCACCCCGGTCGACATCTTGTCGATTCGTGAATCGGCTTTCGATGCCGACCAGAGTGCCCATGGGATGGCGATGAGAACGGCCAGCAGCTGCGCCATGATGACGAGCATCAAGGTGCGCGGCAGACGTTCGGCGATGAGATCGCGCACCGGCGGTTGGCCGTCGGTGCTGAACTGGACCCCGAAGTCGCCGGTCACGAAGTCGCCCAGCCAGAGGACGTAGCGCACCGGGAGCGGCTCGTCGAGGTTGTACTGCTCCTTGGCCTGCTCGATGAGCGGGGCGATTCGTGGGTTGTCGACATCCCCGGCCGCCGGGCCGAGGATGTTGAACAACGGATCGCCCAGCACGTTCATCGCGCCGAACGTCAACATGCTGACCGTCAGCAGGAGGACGATGGCGGCGCCGAAGCGCTGGAGCCAGAATCTCATCGGTTTACGGATGTGTTACTGGGCCAGCCAGACGGTGGAGCTCCACGTGCGTCCGCTGGTGGCGCAGAGCAGGTCGACGCCCTCCGGCGAGGTCCGGTCGCAGACGCCGCGGACGTTCTCGGCGAACGCGTTGTCCCACGGCGTGTGCCAGAAGAAGATGTACAGGTAGTCGTCGTGCATCTTCTGGCTGACCTGCTGGTACAGCGCGCTGCGCTCGTCTCCGGGGGGGAGGACCTGCGCCTGCAGCAGCAGCGCGTCACGCTCCGGATCGCAGAACTTCGGCCAGTTGAGCGAGATCCCGCCGATCGTGCGGCACTCGAGCCAGACGTTGTCGAGCGCCGGGTCGGGCGCCCCGAACTGGCGCCAGGTGACGACGTTGTACTGACCGAACGCGGTCTGCTGGATGTGCTCGTCCTGCGGCAGCTCCTGGAACTCGACGTTGAACGCGTCCTTCCAGCCCTCGGTGAGGATCTCGGCGATACGGGTCTGGACGACCGAGGGGCCGGACCATTGCAGCTCGGTGTTGATCTTGCCACCAGAGCAGTTCTCCGGGAAGTCGCCACAGTATTCGGCGACCAGCGGGAGGGCGGCGTCCGGGTCGTCGCCCTCCTGGACCACGGCGGGGTTGTAGTACGGGCTCTCGGGGATGAACCGCTGGTCGGCGGGCCGGACGAGGCCGAGGCCGATCAGACTGTTGATGTTCTGACGCGGTGTGGCGAGCGTGAGCGCTCGGCGGGCCCGGATGTCGTCGAACGGCGGGTTGGCGGAGTTGATCATGGCGAAGAACTCCTCGCCGCTCTCGTCGATGATGTTCTGGATCCCCTCCTCCTGTTTGAGGGCGTCGACCGAGGCCGGATCGGTGGTCTGCAGCGCCTGCAGATCGCCGGACAGCAGCAGGTCGGTGCGCGTGTCGGGATCGGTCACGGGCTGGAACTCGATCGCGTCGAGGAACACGTCGCCGTTCCACCACGCGTCGTTGCGGACGAATCGGGTGATCGAGTCCTGCGAGCGGCTCTCGAACATGAACGGGCCGGTCCCGACCGGGGCCTGGTTCAGCGTCGGGTCGTCGAGCGCGGCGTCGAGCCAGGCCGGCGAGGCGACGTAGCCGAGCTGGCCGGCGAGGGCGCCGGGGAACGCCAGGTTCTGATCGAGCAGGTTGAACTGCACGGTCAGGTCGTCGATCTTCTCGGTCGCCGGATCGGGGCCGTCCGGCGGTGGGTAGTAGGGTCGAACGGCCAAGCCGACGAGAAGGTCGGCGCGCTGGCCCTCGAAGTTGCGGATCACGGCGTCGGCGTTGAGCGGCGTGCCGTCGTGGAAGGTGATCCCCTCGCGCAGCTTGACCTGCCACTTGGACAGGTCGTCGCCGACCGGCGTGACCGACTCGGCGAGGTAGGGGACGGCGATGTTGTTCTCGTCCCAGGCGGTCAGGTTGTCGAAGACGTGGTTGGCCATCAGCAGGCCGGGCGCGGAGAGCGCCGAGGTCACCGGGTTGATGCCGTCGACGTCGGCCTCGAGGCCGTAACGGATCTCGCCGCCGGCGATCGGGCCGGTGTCGGGGGCCTCGGTGGTGATGTCACCGGTGTCGATGTCGCCCTCGACGATGTCGGTCGTGTCGGGCTCGGGATCGGGGTCGGGGTCGGGGTCGCCGTCGCCGCCCTCGGTCGCCGGTGGCGCCTCGGTGCCGCCGGGAGCGTCGGTCGATTCGGTGTCGCCGCCATCGTCACTTCCGCACGCTGCGGCGACGAGCGAGAAGCTGACCAGTCCGGCGAGAGCAAGCGTCGTTGCTCGTCGCGATGATCGTGTTCGCATCACATTCCCCCTGGATCCATTTGTTGGTCGACCTGGCGGCCTACGTGACTGCGGTCACGCTGCGCGGACCTTAGCCGGATGACTGCGTCAATCAAGAACCGCCCGGCACAAGTGGCGTCGAATTGCCGCACGATTGGAACATCGCCCGAACGGGCGGCGCGGCCTCGTTTCGTGAGGCTGCCCAGCGCCCCCTGGGGTTTTGTACAGTCGCATCATGCCCGCCTACGTCCCCACGACCGTCGAGGAGGTCACCCGCCTCCTCGCCGAGTTCCCGGACGCGGTGTTGCTCGCCGGCGGAACCGACATGATGGTCGAGATCAACGACGGTCGTCTGCGGCCCGCCGGCGTCGTCGTCGCCCTCGACGCGGTCGCCCAGCTCCGCAGTTGGCGACACGAGCCGGCGTCGGGCACGTTGGTGATCGGCGCCGGCGTCACGTACACCGAGTTGCTGCGCGATCCGCCCGCGATGTTGGCGCCGGCGTTGGCCGAGGCGTCGAGGACGGTCGGCTCCCCGCAGATCCGCAACGCCGGAACCCTCGGCGGCAACCTGGCGACATGCTCGCCGGCGGGCGACGGGCTCCCGGTGCTCGCCGCGCTCGACGCGACGGTGACGCTCGCCTCGGCTGCGGGACGCCGCGAGCTGCCGGTGACCGAGTTCATGGTCGGCGTCAAGCGGACCGCGCGCGAGCCCGGCGAGCTGATCACCGAGATCACGGTCCCGGTGGTCGACGGATGGCAGGGATACGCCAAGGTCGGCGTCCGCAACGCGATGGTGATCGCGGTCGCCACCGCCTGCCTCGTCGTCGACCGCGCCGGCCGGACGGTGCGCCTCGCCCTCGGATCGGTCGGCCCGACGATCCTCCGCTGCCCGGACGCCGAGTCGTCGCTCGCCGAGGCGATCGACTGGGAGACGATGACCGCCGAGCCGGACGCGCTGTCGCGGTTCGGCGAGCTCGCCAGCGCGGCCAGCCGCCCGATCACCGACCACCGCTCGACGGCCGAGTACCGGCGGCACGCGGTCGGCGTGCTGTCGGCGCGACTCGCCCGGCGGGCCGTCGGCCGGACCGAGGTCGCGGCATGAGCGGCGAGCACTTCACCCTGCACGTCAACGGCGCCGACCGGGAGGTGCGCGACTCGTGGCTCGGCGAGAGCCTGCTCGACGTGCTGCGCGACCGCCTCGGGCTGGTCGGCGCCAAGGGCGCGTGCGAGCAGGGCGAGTGCGGGTCGTGCAGCGTGCTGGTCGACGGCAGCCTGGTCTGCTCCTGTCTCGTGATGGCGGCGGCGGCGGTCGGGCGGCCGATCGTCACCGTCGAGGGGCTCGCCACGCCCGGCGCGCCGACCGACGTGCAGCAGCTGTTCGTCGACGCCGGCGCGGTGCAGTGCGGGTTCTGCACCCCTGGCCTGGTGATGGCGGTGCACGACCTGCTCGACCGTGTCGCCCAGCCGACCGAGACCCAGATCCGCGAGGAACTGGCCGGCAACGTCTGCCGCTGCACCGGCTACGGGCGGATCATCGACGCCGTGCGGCAGGTGGCGGTCGCCCGCCGCGACCGGACGGGGTCGGCGCCGTGACGGTCGTCCGCGACCAGACGGGGTCGGCGCCGTGACGGTCGTCGAGCGGCCGGTCGACGTTCGCTCCGGCACGATCGGCACGTCGCCGGCGCGGCCCGACGGCGTCGCCAAGGCGCAGGGGGCGTTCGAGTTCTCCTCCGACATCTCCGCCGACGGCTGCCTGTGGGGGGCGACGCTGCGCTCGCCCCACCCGCACGCCCGGATCGTGGCGATCGACCTGTCGGCGGCGTGGAAGATCGACGGCGTGGCGGCGATCGTCACCGCCGAGGACGTCCCCGGCGTGATGCACTACGGGCTGATCAGCCAGGACCAGCCGGTGTTCGCCTCCGAGGTCGTGCGGTTCGTCGGGGAGCCGGTCGCCGCCGTCGCCGCCGACCATCCCGAGACGTGCCGCCGGGCGCTCGACGCGATCTCGGTCACCTACGAGGTGCTCGAGCCGCTGCTCGACCCCGAGGCGGCGGTCGACGGGAGCTTCGCCCCGATCCACCCCGCCGGCAACGTGATCCGCCACCAGCGCATCGTCCACGGCGACCCGGCCGCCACCGGCGACGTCGTCGTCGAGGGAACGTACGAGATCGGCATGCAGGACCAGGCGTTCCTCGGGCTCGAGGCCGCCTTGGCGATTCCCGACCCCGGCGGCGGGGGAGTCGAGCTGCACATCGCCACCCAGTGGATCCACGAGGACCGCGGGCAGCTCGCGGCGTGCCTCGGGCTGCCGGTGGAGCAGGTGCGGCTCGTCCTCGGCGGCGTCGGCGGGGCGTTCGGCGGTCGGGAGGACATCAGCCTCCAGGTCCACTGCTGCCTGCTCGCGCTGCGGCTCAGCCGGCCCGTGCGAATGGCCTACAGCCGGGCGGAGAGCTTCCTCGGGCACGTGCACCGCCATCCGGCGAGCATCTGGATGCGCCATCACGCGACGTCCGACGGCGAGCTGGTCAAGCTCGAGGCGCGCTTCGTGTTCGACGGCGGCGCGTACGCGTCGACGTCGTCGGCGGTGCTGGTCAACGGCGTCACGATGGCGCAAGGGCCGTACCGCTGCCCGAACGCCGAGGTCGACGGCTGGGCGGTGCGCACCAATCACCTGCCGTGCGGGGCGATGCGCGGCTTCGGGGCGGTGCAGGCGTGCTTCGCCTACGAGTCGCAGATGGACAAGCTGGCCGACGCCTGCGGGCTCGACCCGGTCGAGATCCGCCTGCGCAACGCGATGCGCACCGGCGACGAGCTGATCACCGGGCAGCCCGTGCTCAACGTCGCGCCGGTCGAGCGGTGCATCCGCGACACCGATGCGCTCCCGCTGCCCGACGAGCCGGTCGGCGGCGCGGTCGGGCCGGACGGGTCGGTCGACGCGATGAAACTCCCCGGCGGCGCCGGGCTCACCGCCGAGGCGAGCGACATCGTGCGGGGGATCGGGTGGGGCGTGTCGATCAAGAACCTGATGTACTCCGAGGCGTTCGACGATTTCTCGACCGCCCGCTGCCGGCTGGCCGACGGGGTGGCGACGCTGAAGTTCGCCACCGCCGAGGTCGGGCAGGGATTCGTGACGATCGCCCAGCAGATCGCCCGCACGATCCTCGGCGTCGACGAGGTGCGGCTCGACCGGATCGACACCGGCATCGGCTCGGCGGGCTCGACGTCCGCGTCGCGCCAGACGTGGATGAGCGGGGGAGCGGTCGACGCCGTGTGCCGCGCCGCCCGGGAGCGGATGTTCGAGGCGGTCGGCGCGGCGCACGGTGTCGAGCCCGTCCAGCTCGCCGTCGACGGGACCGACGTCGTCGACACGATGGGCGAGCTGCGGATCCCGGTCGCCGAGGCCACGGCGGGCATCGAGATCGACGAGACGGTCGAGTACCACCACCCGCCGACCGAGGCACTCGACGAGAACGGCCAGGGCAACTGCCACACCGCCTTCGCCTTCGTCGCCCATCGCGCCGTCGTCGACGTCGATCCCACGCTCGGCCTGGTCAAGGTCGTCCAGGTCGCCACCGCGCAGGACGTCGGGCGGGCGCTCAACCCGCTGTCGGTGATCGGCCAGATCGAGGGTGGGATCGCGCAGGGCCTCGGGCTGGCGGTGATGGAGGAGATCATCCAGGTCGACGGCGAGATCCGCAACGGCAACTTCACCGACTACCTGCTGCCGACGTTCCTCGACATGCCCGAGGTCGTCGCCACGCTGATCGAGGAGCCCGACCCCCACGCCCCGCTCGGCGCCAAGGGCGTCGGCGAGCCGCCGACGATCTCGTCGACCCCGGCGATCGTCGCCGCCATCCGGGACGCGCTCAAGCAGGTCGACGGCGTCGGCAAGCCGCTGACCCGCGTCCCCGTCCGCCCCGCCGACATCTGCCTCTGACCCCACCCGAGATCCCGCGGTCCCGTCGCGCCGAGGGCGATCTTCCGCGAACATTGCGGCCCTGGGGCTCGGCCCTGGGGTTCGGCCGGGGGCGGCGGAGACGGCGGGGACGGTGGGCGCCCACCGGCGGTGTAGTTTCCGGTCGTATGGCTGACGAGCGTGAGATCATGACGTGGGATCTGTTCGGGACCGCATCGCGCGACCTGGCCCGGATGGTCGCCGACGACGGCTACGAGCCCGACATGGTCCTCGCCATCGCCCGCGGCGGACTGCTGATCGGCGGCGCGCTCGGGTACGCCCTGTCGATCAAGAACGTCTACACGATGAACGTCGAGTTCTACACCGGCGTCGACGAGCGGCTCGACGTGCCGCGCATCCTCCCGCCGGCGCCCGACTTCGTCGACCTGTCGCACGGCAAGGTCCTCATCGTCGACGATGTCGCCGACACCGGGCACACGCTGCGCTCGGTCGAGGAGTTCTGCGAGGGCAAGGTCGGCGAGGTCCGCACCGGGGTGCTCTACGAAAAGCCCCACTCCGTCGTCAAGTGCGATTACGTCTGGAAGAAGACCGACCAGTGGATCAACTTCCCGTGGAGCGACAAGGAGCCCGTCGCCACGCGGGCGTGGACCGTCAAAGACGCCTGACGGCCGCTCGCGGCGCGCTATCCGGCCCCGCCGAACGCCTTCTGCTGGGCGCTGGTCAACCGATCGCGCAGGCGCTGGGGCGGCACGACGCCGAGCAGCTTGCCGTCCTTCCAGACCGTGACGACCGGGCGCAACGGGTTCAGCCGCGGCAGCACGGACGACAACTGCTCGTCCGGAGACGCCTTGGCCAGCTTGTTGAACGGCACCATCAGCTGGGTCAGCATGACCATCGCCCGCCGTTCGGTGGGGATCGCCCAGAGCTGGTCTTCGAGCACCAGACCGTCGATCTCGCCCTTGTCGTTCTCGACGACGACCGCCCCGGCGTCGCCGAGCCGCTGGCGTTGGTAGAGCATCGAGTCGGCGTCCATGTCGATCCCGGCGTGGGCGATGCCGAACCAGGTCAGGTCGCCGACGGTCGTCCCGTCGAGCTGTTCCCCGATGAACGAGGCCATGATCTCGGCCCGGGCGTTCATCGCGATGAACACGCCGGTCACGGCGACGAAGATCCCGGGCAGACCGTTGAGCATCATGAACAGGCCGAGCCCGGCCATGCCCCAACCGAGCACCCGCCCGGCGTGGCCGGCGTCGCGCATCGCCTGGTACTTGTTGCCGGTGCGGGCCCAGCGCCACGCCCGCAGCACCCGCCCGCCGTCGAGCGGAGCGCCGGGGAGCATGTTGAACACGGCGAGGACGAGGTTCACGAACCCGACCCAACCGAGCACCTGCGAGTCGAGCACGAAGGCCATGCCGAACGTCACCGCGCCGATCAGCAGGCTCACCGCCGGCCCGGCGAGCGCGATGAGGCCGTCGGCCTTCGGGGTCGGCGACTCCCGGTCGAGACGGGCGACACCGCCGAGCGCCCACAGGTCGATCGACTCGGTCTGCACGCCGTAGTGGCGGGCGACGATCGCATGCCCGAACTCGTGGGCCAGGATCGAGGCGAAGAAGGCGACCGTGGCGATCAGGCCGGGGATGATGCCCAGCACCGCCGCCAGGTTGGTGCCGAAGAGCGCGGCGACGAGCGCCATGCTCCAGTGGGCGCGCACCGGGATACCGGCGTATCGACCGAGGTTCAGAGATCCGGTAGGCATCGTAGTTCTCACAACCGTACGCCCGATCCGCCTATTCCGGAGGTCGGGCCCGCGCCGTGGCATCCCCTCGACAGTCCGCCACGCGGGGACGACGCCCGCAGGCCGTCTCACCGCCGACGCGACGAAGGGACGTCCCTCATTCCCGCCGGACGAAGGACGCCCCCTCGAAGATCACCTCGATACTAGCCGGTCTCGAGGGGCCGGTCGTCAGCGACCCGGCGCCCCGGCGCAGAAGCGGTTGTCGTAGGTCGCCGTCGGGTCGTCGGCGATCGTGAGACCGGACCCGTCGTAGATCGGCTTCAAGATGTCGTACAGCGCGCGCACCCGGTCCGGGTCGATGCTGCAATACGTTCCGTCTGGGCTGTTGGCGCTCATCCCGAGTTCGTCGAGCAGTTCGATCCCACGGGCGTTCAGCTCCGCGGTCAGCTGCCAGAACGTGTCGTAGGTCTCGTTGATGGCGATCAGCGCGTCGGTGATCGGCTGCGGGTCGTCGAGATAGTCGATCCAGGCCTGGGCCATCGCCGGGACGAGCACTTCGAGGCACGGGGCGAACGCCTCGACGCGGTCGGCGCGCACGTTCAACGTCGCCGCGTAGTTGTCGAAGCCGAGGTCGCCGACGGTATAGAAGGCGACCGGCGCGGGGGCGCCGTCCTTCCAGTCGATCACGTTCTCGTACTTGTAGACCTCGTTGGTGGCGAAGCCCTGCTGGAAGAAGTTGCCGCCCTGCGCGATCCACTCGGTCGGCGCCCCGCCATAACTCGGGTTGCTCTGGCTCTCGGTCATGAATCCGCTGGCGATCATGAAGTCGATGTAGGCCGTGCCGTCGAAGTGCAGGACCTGGGCGCCGGTCGCCGCGATGTCCGTCGGCGTGGTCACGGCGTGCTCCGCCGGATCCCACATGATCATCTGCGGGTCGCGCTCCAGCGTCTTGGCGACGGCGACCGTCGGCGCGCTCTGCGAGTCCTTGATGACGTCGCTCATGTTGATGTAGCCGAACATGATGCTGTCGTCGGTCGTCAGCAGCGAAGAGACCGGCGTGAAGCTGACCGCGTCACCTCCGGCGCGGATCTCGACCGTCTCGACGCCGCCGACCTTGTAGTCGTCGGCGATCGGCCCGGAGTAGCTGAAGTTCTTCGCGTCGGCGGTGCCATTCGGCCCGATCAGCTGATACGTGCCGCCGTGTTCGAGCTCGGGCCACCAGTCGGTCTGGACGACGACGTGCTCCGGGCAGACCGGCTCGGCCGCGTCCGTCGCCGGCGGCGGGTCGGTTGAATCGGTCGGCGGTGCCTCGGTGCCCGCCACGGGCGGCGCGTCGGTGGGCTCGCTGGCGTCGTCGTCGGAGCCGCACGCCGAGGCGAGCAGGCCGAAGCAGGCGGTCAGGGCCGCGGCGGCGACGGTCGAGTGCGTTCTCATTGGGTTCCTCCCCCGAGGGTGGGTCTGTGCGATTGACGGAGTCTGGTGTTCGCCGTCGACCGCCGGCTGGGCTCGTTCACGTCCCCCGGCCGGCGGAGTCGTGCCAGTTGCGTAGCACACGATCCGCCAGCAAACCGACCAGGACGAAGATCAGGATGCCGAACAGCGACGAGGCGATCGCCGCGACGAACAACTCCGGCGTCCGCAGATCCTTGGCGTAGTTGTCGATGAGGCGGCCGATGCCGATCTCACCGCGGCGGAAGAAGAAGTCCCCGACGATGGCGCCGATCACCGCCCCGCCGGCGGCGATCCGCAGCCCGGTGAAGATCGCCGGCATCGCGCCCGGCAGCTCCATCTTCCACAGGCGCGTGAACCGGTTGACCCGGTTGAGGGTGAACAGGTCGTGGTGCTGCCGGTCGGCGGACTGCAGCCCGAAGAACGTGTTGGTGATCACCGGGAAGATCGCGATCAGGACCGTGGCGATCAGCCGGCTCTGCATCCCGAACCCGAACCAGATGGTGATGATCGGCACGAGGGCGAGGATCGGCAGCGTCTGCACGACGACCGCGTACGGGAAGATCGCCCGCTCCAGCCCGCGCGAGAGGTTCATCACGATCGCGATCAGCATGCCGAGCACGGTCGAGATCACCAGTCCGATCACCGCCACCCGACCGGTGACGAGCAGGGCCTCGAAGATCGGTCGGATCCCGCGCCGGTCGTCCCAGACGAGCAGGCCGTCGGTGACGACGACGTGGGGCGGGGGGAGCGCGACGCCGCGCCGCTGCTCGCTCATCATCACGTACGCCACGAAATACCAGACGCCGACGATGAACACGAGCAGGATGACCGGCGGCAGGACGTCTCCGAGTTTGACCCGCCGGTGGCGCGGCGGCTCGGGTGGCGGGGCCGCCGACTCGGCGACCGCCGACGCCGGCGGGGCCGGTTCGAACTCGGGGGCCCGGTCGCTCGGCCGCATGGTGCGCTGGTCCGTCACGTGTGGGCCGCCAGCAACCCGTGGCTGACGCGGGCCGCGATCTCGCCGAACTCGGCGCCGTAGCGGAGGTCGTGCTCGCGGGGGTAGGGGAACGGCACCGCGACGTCGTCGATGATGCGACCGGGGCGCTGGGACATGACGAGCACGCGCGTCGAGAGGAACACGGCCTCGGCGACCGAGTGGGTGATGAACAGGCCGGCGAACCGCTCCCGCAGGAACAGGCTCAGCAGCTCGGAGTTGAGCCGCTCCCTGGTGATCTCGTCGAGCGCCCCGAACGGCTCGTCGAAGAGGAACACCTTCGGGTTGAGCACGAGCGAGCGGGCCAGCGAGCAGCGCATCTTCATGCCGCCGGACAGCTGTTTCGGGTACTTGCGCTCCTCGCCGCGCAGGTTGACCAGCTCGATTGCCTCGCGGGCCTTGTCCAGCCGCTCCGCCTTGGGCATGCCCTGGAGCTCGGCGTTGAGCTCGACGTTGCGTTGGACGGTCCGCCACGGCAGGAGGGTGGCGTCCTGGAAGACGTATCCGATCGAGTTGCGATCGACCTCGCACGCGCCGCCGGTGTGGGCGGTCAACCCGGACGCGACACGCAGCAGCGTCGACTTTCCGCAGCCGGACGGGCCGACGACGGTGACGAACTCGCCGGCCCCCACGGTGAACGACACGTCGTCGAGCGCATGGGTCGCGTCGGGGAAAACCATCGACAGGTTCTCGAAACGAAGGCGTGGCGCGCCACCGTCGGTTCGCGGATCATCGGGCGATCCGTCCGTCGTGATCATCTCCACACCGAGGTTAGGCCGTCGATCGCGGGACCGGGGTATCGGCGATGTCTGGCGACGATCAGCTGGTGACGATGTGTAGGTGATCGTGCAGCCCGGTGATCTCGATGACCCGCGACACCGCCGCGCTCGGCCGCACCACGAGGAGACGGCGGTCGGCGTGCTCGGCGCGCTGGTGGGCGTCGATCAGGACGCGCAGCCCGCTGGAGTCCATGAACTCGACGCCGGAAACGTCGACCCGGATGTCGCCCTCGCCGGGGAGCGGGTCGAGCTGGCTGGCGAGCTCGGGCGCGGTGTTGGCGTCGATCTCGCCGGCGACGACGAGTCGGTCGTCGCGTTCGTCAACCCTCAGCAGTGAATCCCCGACGGACATTGTCGCGAGGCTATCGAACGGTGGGGACCGTTCCCCACCGTTCGTGGCCGAGCCGGTGCTCGAGCTGAAGGCCGAGCCGGTGGCCGGGTTCGGTCACACCCGCCGTGCGAAATAGATGATGGCGAGAATGACGAGAATCGTGATGAGAATTCCACCGCCGTAGATCATGGTGCCTCTTCCTGTGGTCGGGCCGGCCGGGTGCCGGACGTGGCGACGGTCGTACCCATGACCCGCGGGAACGAAACTCGATCTCGAGGTTTGGGAACCGCGCTGCCCGGGAACCCGCGTCGTCACCACACACATGCGACGCCGCGGGCGTCGTCGACCAAAGGAGAAGTCATGCTGGTTGTGCTCGGAATCATTCTGCTCGTCGTCGGGGCGATCCTGACGTTCGCCATCGACGCCGCGCTCGACGGGGTCGATCTGGCGGCCATCGGCTGGATCACGATGGGAGGCGGGGCGCTGGCGCTCATCGTCGCCGCGATCAAGGGCGCCGGCTGGATGTCGATGGGCAACCGTCACTTCACCCATGAGCGCCACGTGTCGCCCGACGGCACTCACATGGTGGACGAGACGCACGCCTCCTGATCGCCGCTCATCCGCCGGCGCACGAGCCGACTCGCGACCGGCGGTCGGCGGCGCCGGCCAAGATGCCGTCACGCTCGACGACGATCGCGTGGGCGTGCCCGAAACCCGAGTCCCAGGGCAGCGCCGTCTTGGCGCGGTGACCGCGGGCGGCGAGCGCGTCGGTCCACGTCGCCGGCGCGTGGCCCTCGACTGTCACGACGGGGTCGTGCGGCGCGGTCCACAGGTCGAACCCGCTCGTCGGCCCGCGCAACGCCCATCGGCCGGCGTCGATCGCGCTGGCCGGCGTCTGGCCGTGGTGGAACAGGCGGGTCGCGATCTGCAGGAGGATCTGCGGTTGCGCGTCGCCGCCCATCGTCCCGAAGACGGCGACGAGCTCGCCGTCGCGGGTCGCCAGCGCGGGGGTGAGCGTGTGCGGTGGCCGCCGGCCGGGGCCGAGCTCGGCCGGGTGGCCGGGTTCAAGGCTGAACCCGATGCCCCGGTTCTGGAGGTTGACCGAGGTGCTCGGCTCGACCAACCAGCACCCGAAGCCGGAGGCGTTGGACTGGATCAGCGAGACGCCCATCCGGCGTCCGTCGCCGCCGGCGCCCGCCGTGCACAGCGCGGTGGTGTCGCCGTCGCCGACCGGGGCGCGACGGAGGCTCGCCCGCTCCCCGTCGACCATGTCGAGCCGGCCGTCGATCATGTCGAGCAACCCGTCGCCGTCGGCGTGCTCGTGGAGGACGTCGGGCCGATCGTGGCCGGCCGCCGTTGACGCCTCGATCAACAGATGCGCCCATCGCTCGTCCTGGGGTGCGGCCGGCAGCGCCAGCCGTTCGGCGAGGCGCGCCGAGCCGAGGGCCAGATAGCCCTGCGTGTTGGGGCCGACGGTGTGCAGGCGGACGCCGAACGCGTCGGTCGACAGCGGCGCCTCCCAGTTGGCGTGCGGGGCGCCGAGGTCGTCCGTGGTGAACAGGCCGCCGCCCATCTCGATCAACCCCTCGCCGAACGCGCCGAGGTACCAGCTGTGACGCCCCGCGGCGGCGATGCCGGCGAGGGCGAGCGCCAGGCCCGGCCGGCGGACCCGGTCGCCGCGGCGGTGTGCCTGCACGGTCAGCGCGTCGAGATTGTCTCGCCCGGCGTCGTCGACCATCGAGAGGGAGGCGACGAGCAGCGGGCTGGCCGGGAACCCGGTTGCCGCCAGCCGTTGGGCCGGACCGAACAGCACGCCGAGCGGGAGTGTGCCGAATCGCTCGTGGAGTGCCATCCAGCCATCGACGCAACCGGGGACGGTCACCGACCGGACGTCATGGCGGAAGGGCATCGCCTCGAATCCCTCCGCCCGCAAGGCCCCCGGATCGGCGCCGGCGCCGGCCCGGCCGGACGCGTTCAGCGCGTGGACCTCGCCGTCGACGTGGACCAACGCGAAGAGGTCGCCGCCCATGCCGTTGAGGTGGGGCCCGGTGACGGCGATGGCGGCGCCGGCGGCGATCGCCGCGTCGACGGCGTTGCCGCCGCGGGCGAACATCTCGACCCCGGCCGACGTCGCCAGGTGGTCGGCGGTGGCGACCAGGTGGTTGGGCGCCCGCACCGAAGCGCGCGGCGCGTCGAGATCCGACATGGGCCGAGACTACGCGGCTTCGGGTCAGCCCGGCGGTTGGTCGACCCAGAGACCGCGCGCTTCGAACACGGCGCGCAGCGTCGCCGGGTCGTCGGTCATGATGCCGTCGACGCCCAGGTCGAGCAGGCGGTTCATCTCGACCGGGTCGTCGATCGTCCAGACGTGCACCGGGATGCGCCGCCGGTGCGCCCGCCTGAGGAAGCGCCCGGTGACGAGCGTGAACCGGCGGGCGTGCGTCGGCACCTGTGCGGCGTGCCCGCATCGGCCGGGCAGCCAGCCGACGGTCGCCAGCGCGGCGACCTCGGGCATGCTGAGGTTGGTGGCCAGGCGCGACCCGCCGCGCCGCCTCATCCGCCCGACCCGGCGAAGCTTGAACGACGCGAGACACACGCGGTCGGCGGCGCCGAGTTCGAAGACGAGGTCGACCAACGGGTCGACGGACGCGTCGGACTTGGCGTCGATGTTGAAGCGCGTGTCGGGGAACCGCTCGAGCAGGTCCCGCATCCGAGGGATCGGGGCGACGCCGCCGACGCGCAGCGGCTCGATCTCGGCCCACGTCAGGTCGGCGATGTTCGCGTTCACGCCGCAGGTCCGCTGCAGGTTCTCGTCGTGAAAGGCGACGAGCACGCGGTCGGACGTGAGGTGGACGTCGGTCTCGAGGTGGCGAAACCCAAGCGACACGGCGTGCTCGAAGGCCAGGAGCGTGTTCTCCGGATGCTCCCGCGTGCCGCCGCGGTGGGCGATCGGGATCGGTCCCGGCCAGTCGAAGTACGGGTGAGCGATCGCGGTCACGGCGCGCGACTGTAGATCTCCGGAACTCACGACGGAGCGCTGGCGGCCGCGTACTCGTCCTTCAAGAGGCGCTTGTAGAGCTTGCCGGTCGGGTGGCGGGGGAGTTCGGCGCGGAAGTCGATCGAGCGTGGGCACTTGACGTCGGCCAGCTCCGACCGACAGAACCGGATCAGCTCAGACTCCAGCGCCGACGCGGCGGCCGCGTCGACGGGCATCTCGGCGGGTTGGACCACGGCCTTGACCTCCTCGCCGAAGTCGTCGTTGGGTACGCCGAACACGGCGACGTCGATCACCTTCGGATGGGTGACGAGCAGGTTCTCCGCCTCCTGCGGGTAGACGTTCACGCCGCCGGTGATGATCATGTACGCCTTGCGGTCGGTCAGGTAGAGGAAGCCGTCCTCGTCGAGGCGGCCGATGTCGCCGAGCGTGCTCCACCCCTGCGGGTGGCGCGAGCTCCTCGTCTTGTCCGGGTCGTTGTGGTATTCGAACTCGGCGCCGCCCTCGAAGAACACCGTTCCGGTCGAACCGACCGGCAACTCCGCCCCATCCTCGTCGCAGATGTGGAGCGTGCAGCCGATCGGCGCGCCGACCGTGCCCTCGTGGGCGAGCCACATCGCCGAGTCGCAGTACACGAAGCCGTTGCCCTCCGTCCCCGCGTAGTACTCGTGGATCACCGGGCCGAACCACTCGATCATCCGCCGCTTCACCGGCGCCGGGCACGGCGCCGCGGCGTGGATGACGCACTCCAGCGACGACACGTCGTAGCGCGCCCGGACCTCCTCGGGCAGCTTGAGCATTCGGACGAACATCGTCGGGACGACCTGGGAGTGGGTGATCGCGTGCTCGTCGACCGCCGCAAGATAGCCCTCGGCGTCGAACTGCTCCATCGCGACGACCGTCGCCCCGATCGCCTGCATGGCCAGACAGAACCGCAGCGGCGCGGCGTGGTAGAAGGGCGCGGGCGAGAGGTAGCGCTTGGTCTCGTCGGCCCCGAACAGCAGCTGGACGAGGGGCACGACGCCGCCGGCCGCGGTCTCGAGCGGCTCGCCGGGGAAGCTGCGGCTGACGCCTTTCGGCCGGCCGGTCGTGCCCGACGAGTAGAGCATGTCGATGCCGGCGACCCGCTCCCCGGGAAGCGGCCCGTCGGGCTGGACGGCGACGGCGTCCTCGTAGCCGTCGTACCCGTCGATCGCCCCGTCGAGCATCAGCCGCAGCTCGACACCCGGCGTCGTGCCGACGACGGCCGCGGCCTCCTCGGCCCTGTGCGCCGAGGTGATGAACGCCCGCGCCCCGCAGTCGTCGATGATGTACTCGAGCTCGCTGGGCCGGAGCCGGGACGAGGCGCAGGTGTACACCAGACCGGCGTAGTGGCAGCCCCACACCACCTCGAGATACCGGTCGTGGTTCTCCATGCAGATGGCGACGTGGTCGCCGGGCCGCAGCCCGGCTGACCGCAGGAGATGGCTCAGCCGGTTGGCCGCGGCGTCGAGCTCGGCGAAGGTCTGGGTGAAGCCGGAGCCGGTCATGACGACCGCCGGCTTGTCGGCGTGGGTGTGGAGGTGCGCGCCGGGGAACATGCGGCGGAACGTAGCCGACGGTACGTTGCACCCATGGGTCCAGCGCAGTTCGCCCAGCTCATGGCCCGAGACGACGGCGGGCCCCCGCTCGACGAGGCCGCGCTGGCGATCTCGTCCAGCCTTTGCGCCGACATCGACGACATCGAATGGCTCGCCGCACTCGACTTGATCGCCGGCGAGTGCCCGACGCCAACCGCCGACGGCGTCGCCCGGTTCCTGTTCGGCGAGCTCGGGTTCTCCGGCAATCGCGACGCGTACTACGACTGGCGCAACTCGTGCCTCGACCGCGTGATCGAGACGCGGACCGGGATCCCGATCAGCCTCTCCGTGCTGATGATCGAGGTCGGCCGGCGGCTCGGCGTCGCCCTCCACGGCGTCGGCATGCCGACGCACTTCCTGGTCGGCGTCAGCGGCGAGGAGTACTTCTTCGACCCGTTCAACGACGGTCGCCGGCTCGACCGGGGCGAGGTGCGCCAGCTCTTCGAGACGCTGACCCGCGGGCAGGTCAAATGGCAGGACCGGTTCCTCGACCCGACGCCGAACCGGGCGATCGTGATCCGCATGCTGAACAACCTGAAGGCGGTCTTCGTGCGCCGCAAGGACGAGCTCCGCCTCGGTCTCGTGATGGAGCTCCGGGCGCAGATCCCCGAGATCGCCGGCGAGGAGTCCGACGAGATCGTCGCCTCCACCGCCCTGTTCAACTGACCCCCGAAACCCTCGCGATTCCGCGAGCTCGTCGCGCCGCGCGCACGGTCTCGTGAACAGATCGGGTTCAGCGGTCGAGGCTGGACAAGACGTCGCTGGCGCCGAGCGAGCGGTCGTCCATGCCCGGCCGGTCGAGCAGGCTCCCGCCGAGCAGCGCCGTCGCCGCGTCCTCGATCGCCGACTGCAGCTCGCGGATGTTGCGCGGCGGCGGGAAGTACTCGTCCTCCTCGGTCACCTTGACCACCTCGACGCCGTGGGTGGGATCGAGGAATCGCACGACCTCCTCGACCAGCTCCTCGGGCGCCGACGCGCCCGCGGTCACGCCGACGGTGCCCGAGAGGTCGGTCGGGAGCTCGTCGACCGAGTTGACCCGGTACACGCGCCCGCACCCCTCGTCGCGCGCCAGTTGTTCGAGGGCCCGCGTGTTGGAGGAGTTCGCAGAGCCGATCACGACGACCGCGTCGCAGCGGTGCGCCAACTCCTCGAGTGCGAACTGGCGGTTCGTCGTGGCGAAGCAGAGGTCGCTGCGCCCCGGCGTCCACACGTCGGGGAAGCGCTCTCGCACCCGGACCGCGACGCCCTCCCAGTCCCGGTGCGACAGCGTCGTCTGGGCGAGCAGCGCGACCGGCTCGCCCGACGCCTCCAGCTCGTCAACCTCGGCCACCGACTCGACGCGGTCGGTCGAGTCGGGGGCGATCGCCATCGTGCCGACCGCCTCCTCGTGGCCGGCGTGGCCGATGTACACGATCCGGTAGCCCTTGCCGGCACGGACCTTGACCTCGTGGTGCACCTTGGTGACCAGGGGGCAGACCGAGTCGACGACGTACGAGCCGCGGGCGCGGGCCGACTCGACGACCTCGGGGGCCGAGCCGTGGGCCGACAACATGATCGGGAAGCCGACGGGCACGTCCTCGATGTCGTCGATGAAGACCACGCCCTGTTCCTCGAAGCGCTCCACGACGATCTTGTTGTGGACGATCTCGTGGTAGCAGTACACCGGTGGCGGGAACGTGCGGACCATCCAGGCGAGCGCCTTGATCGCCATCTCGACGCCGGCGCAGAAGCCACGCGGCTCGGCGAGCAGGATCCGGTCGATCGCGGAGCCGGCCGAAGCGGGGGCGTCGCCGCCGGGCGTGCCGGGTGACGGGGGCTCATCGCTCATGTGCTCCAAAACCTACCGCCCGGCGCGCCGGTAGCCTGGCGCGGCCATGCCCCCGACCTCCCTGACCGATCCGGCGTCCTCCGCCGCGCCGACGAAGCGGTCGCTCGCGCCCGTGGTCGTGGCCGTGGCCGGCGGCTCGCCGGCGGCGACCGCCGGGTTGCAGCCGGGCGACGAGATCGTGCGCGTCAACGGCGACGTGCCGCGCGACGTCATCGAGTGGCAGTTGGCGACCGACGAGGCCGACGTCGAGCTCGACGTCCGGCGGGGCCGGCTCGACGTCAACGTCGTGATCGAGAAGCGGGCCGGCGAGTCGCTCGGCGTCGAGGTGTCGAGCGCGGTGTTCGACCGGGTCCGCACGTGCGACAACCACTGCGAGTTCTGCTTCATCTACCAGCTCCCCAAGGGGATGCGCCGCAGCCTCTACCTGAAGGACGACGACTACCGGCTGTCGTTCCTGTACGGCAACTTCACGACGCTGACCCGCTTCACCGAGGCCGACCTCGAACGGGTCGTCACCGAGCGGCTGTCGCCGCTGCACGTCAGCATCCACGCCACCGACGCCGGCGTCCGCAGCCAGATGCTGAAGAACCCGCGGGGCGGGATGAGCCTGCGCTGGCTGCGGGCGTTGCTCGACCACGGGATCACCGTCCGCGGGCAGGTCGTCGTCTGCCCCGGCGTGAACGACGGCCGCGTGCTCGACGACACGTTCGCCGGGGTGCTCGACCAGTACCCCGAGCTCGACTCGGTCGCCGTCGTCCCGCTCGGGATCTCCAAGTTCAACGCGGAGGCGGCGATGCGGCCGCACACGGTCGCGGAGGCCCGGGCCGTCGTCGACGCGGTGGCCGACTGGCAGGGCGTGTACCGCGCCGCACTCGGCAGACGGATGGTGTACGCCGCAGACGAGTACTACCTGATGGCCGGCCGCCCGTTCCCCTCCGCCGACAGCTACGACGGCTTCCCCATGCACGAGGACGGGATCGGGATGGCCCGCACGTTCGAGATCGAGTTCGACGGCGGGGCGGCCGGCGCGACCGGCCCGCAGCGCGGGTTCTTCGCCGCGGTCGACGCGCCGCCGAACCCGGCCGAGTACACCGGCCTCCGGTCGCGCGGGTGCGGGACCGACGGCGGCGGCGCGTCCCAGCCGTCTCCGATCACGCTCCGGCCGCGCCGCTCGGCGCCGGTCGGGGTCCTCACCGGCGAGCTCGGCGCCGCCGTGATCACGCCGCTGGTCGCGTCGCTCGGCCGAGCCGACGTCCGCGTGCTCCCGGTGCCGAACGACTTCTTCGGCGGCAACACCGGGGTCACCGGGCTGATGACGGGGGAGGACGTCGGCCGGCGCCTCGCCGCGCAGCCGGCAGGACACCGCTACCTGCTGCCCGACGTCTGCCTGTCCGACGACGGCCGGTTCCTCGACGGCGTCGTCGTGGCCGACCTGCCCCGCCCGGTCGAGGTCGTCCCGACCGACGGGATCGCGCTGCGCGCCGCGCTGGAGATGTCATGAGCGACCTTCCCTCGGTGGTGATCATCGGGCGGCCCAACGTCGGCAAGAGCACGCTGTTCAACCGGATCGTCGGCAGCCAACAGGCGATCGTCGAGGATCGGCCGGGCATCACCCGCGACCGCAAGACGCTCGAAGCGGAGTGGCTCGACGTGTCGTTCAGCGTCGTCGACACCGGCGGATGGATGCCGGGCGGCAGCGATCTCGACGAGAAGATCAGCCGCCAGGTCGAGGAGGCGGTGAAAGGCGCCGACGTCGTGCTGTTCGTCGTCGACGCGTCGGTCGGGCTGACCGACGACGACCAGACGATCGCCAACTGGGTGCGGCGCACGGGCACCCAGGTGCTGGTGGTCGCCAACAAGGCCGACAACGACCGCCGCGAGACCGACATGTGGGAGTTCATGGGTCTCGGGCTCGGCGAGCCGTTACCGGTCAGCGCACTGCACGGGCGGCGCGCCGGCGACCTGCTCGACGTGGTGATCGAGCGGTTCCACGAGCCGGCCGGCAACGGCGCTGACGCCGACGCCGCGGCCGGCGACGCTCCCGAGGTCGAGGATCCGGCGCGGTGGGTCGCCGACGACAGCGGGCGCAAGCCGCCGCGGGTGGCGATCATCGGGCGGCCCAACGTCGGCAAGAGCACGCTGTTCAACAAGCTGGTGGGGTCGGATCGGGCGGTCGTCCACGACCTCGCCGGCACCACCCGCGACGCGATCGACACGCTGGTCGAGACCGACGACGGGCCGATCGTGTTCGTCGACACCGCCGGGATGCGGCGCAAGGGCCGGATCGACGACCCGACCGAGTATTACTCCTTCGTGCGCGCCCTGCGGGCGATCGACGACGCCGACGTCGCGCTGCTGGTGGTCGACTCGACCGTCGGCGTCACCAGCCAGGACCAGCGGCTGGCCGAGCGCGTCGACGCGTCGGGCTGCCCGATCCTGATCGTGCTGAACAAGTGGGAGCTGGTGGTCGGCGAGGAGGCCCGGCAGGACGTGATCACCGAGCTGCGGCGGCGCCTGGCGTTCGTCGGCGACGCGCCCGTGCTCAAGATCTCGGCGTTGTCGGGCAAGAACGTGAACAAGCTGCGGCCGTTGCTTCAGGAGTCGATCGCCCAGTACCAGACCCGGGTGCCGACCCGCGACATCAACAAGGCGATCGCCGCCGCGCAACAGCGGCAGCCGGCGGCCAAGGGCGCCAAGGTGCTGTACGCCGTGCAGGGGGCGACCGACCCGCCGACGTTCACGCTGTTCGCCAACAAGGAGATCCCCCAGCCGTATCTGCGGTACCTGGAGCGGGCGATCCGCGACCAGTTCGACCTCGGGTCGACGGCGATCAAGATGCGGGTGCGCAAGCGCGAGTGACCCATGCCGTGGTGCGAGGAGTGCGCGAAGTACTGGACGCCGAACGCGATGAACGACGACGGCACCTGCCCCCGATGCGGCGATTGCGTGCCCGACCAGCCGCCGACGCGCGGGGTCGGGCGCCGCCCGTCGACGACCGTCGACCACGACCACCAGCGCGGCCGCGGCGACGCGGCCGACGACGAGACGGCGCCGTGGCACTTCAAGCTGCTCGTCGTCGCGACGGTCGGCTACCTGGTGTGGCGCTTCGTCCAGATCTTCGCCTGAGGCGCCGCCGCCGGTGACGCGCGTCGTCGCTTGCCCTTCCCGCGGAGGTCGCTTGCCCTTCCCGCGGAGAAGGTGGATGATCGACGTGTGGCCAAGGTCGCGGTGGTCGCTGCGGGCCTGACAGCGATGCTGGCGGCCGCGTGCTCCGGTTCCGACTCGGCGCTTCCCGATCCCACGTTCGAGACGACCACGACCGTCGAGCCGACGACGACCGTCGAGCCGACGACGACCGTCGAGCCGACCACGACGCTCGCCCCGACCACGACCGTCGAGTCGACCACCACGACGCTTGCCCCGACCACGACCGCCGGGTCGACCACGACGACCACGTTGCCGATCGTGCCGGTGGCGGCGCCGGGCGCGCCCGGCCACGAGTTGCTGTTCTCGGTCCCGGCCGGCGACGGCGGCGTGACCTTCCAGGGCGGGTTCGAGGAGGCCCAGTTGACCGGGCCGGAGGCGTTCTCGGTCGCCCCCGACGGGTCGGTGTGGATCGCCGACACCGGCGGGGTGCGCCTCCTGCGGTTCGCCGAGGACGGAACGCCGCTGTCGGAAATCCTCACCGATGCGGACGCCGTCGGACCGATCTTCGACGTCGCCGCCGTCGACGGCGGGGTGTGGGCGTGGGAGAGCGTGTCGGCGCTGGCCCGCGACCGGCTCGTCCGGTACTCCGACGACGGGACGCTCTTGGAGGAGCACGAGCTGCCACCCGGGCTCGGGCTCGCCGACGGGCTCAGCGGCATCTGGGTCGACGCCGCGGGCGAGCCGTGGGTCGAGTTGACGGGGGGAACCAGGTTGTTCCGTGCGTTCGACCAGGGCGAGTTCGGCCCGGTCGAGGCCGACGGCTACGACGTCGGCGCGCTCACCGTCAGCCTGCCGGACGGGCCGCCGCAGGCCGGGGCGGCCCAGGTCGGGATCGACGGGACGGTGTTCGAGCTGCCGGTCCGCGAGACCGGCGCCTTCTTCTTCGAGGGTGCCGTCCGCGGCGCGGTCGCGGTGCGGCTCGAGGACGTGGGGACCGCCGCGGATGGGACGATCGATGTCGACGTGTCGCTGTGGTGGGTGGCGCCGTCGGGGGCGACGCTGGCGCGCGCCGACTACCCGCTGGACGTCGCCGTCAGCGCCTACGTGCCGTCGGACTTCGTGTCGGTGGCGCCCGACGGACGACTGCTCGCGCTGCTGCCCCGCCCCGACGGGATCGACATCGTCGTCCTGAACGCGTTCGCCGTCTGACGCGCCCGTCAGGCGGCTGGGGTGGAGCGGTAGAGCAGGATCGACGCCAGAAGCACCCAGAGCAACCACAACAGGTAGCCGATCAGGGTGAAGACGGCGAAGACGCCGGATTCCGTGCCGGCGCCGATGACGGCGATCGCCGCCGAGACCGCCCCTACGAGGGCGCCGTATCCCATCCACACCGGGAGGAACTTCTTCCACAGCACGAGCGCGGCGAGCGCGAGCAGGTGCACCGCGGTGACCGCCATCACCAAGCTGAACATGGCGTTGGTGACCGCCCACACGACCTCGCTCGTGCCGCCCAACGTGTCGGGGCGCAGCGCCGGCGTCACGTACAGCGCCTGTCCGACCGACACGATCGAGCCGCTCATGACCATCCCGATCACCGCGATCAGCGCGAGCCGCGGGCCGTCCGGCTCGAGACCCGAGATCGCCCGCCAGAGCGAGCCGAGCCACCACACGGCGAAGATCAGCGAGAACCCGAACAGGATCGCTGACACCTTGATCCCGCTGTCGTTGTCGAGGAAGAACTTGGCGATCTTCTCCGCCGACGCGTCGCGTGCGGGCGGCGCCTCCGTCAGGAAGAACGCGATGACGTTGAGGACGACGAAGACGATGCCCGCAAGGAACCCGTAGCGGTACCATTTGGCGTCGTCCCACATCCCGTTGGCCCGTGCGGCGGTTTCACCCATTTCTGCCCCTCTCGCTGTGAGCGCCACACGGATGTGCGGCGTCCGACCGTGGTGACGGTACGCCTGCGATCACAAGCGAGCAAGCACCGTTCGGCCCCTGCGCCGAGCGTGCTGCTCGAGGACGGCGGAGCGTCCGTCTGCGGCGATCCCCGTGGACTCGACTACGTCTTCGTCAGGGGCCACATCGTCGGGCCGGCGCGACCTGCCTCCCGTCGTCGCGGGCCGGCGGGTCGGTTACGACGCCGGCGTCATCCGATCAGGTCGGCGGGTCGCGGCGACGCGCCCGACCGGTAGAGTCGCACCGCCACACACATACGGGCTGTGGCGCAGCTTGGTTAGCGCGCTTGTCTGGGGGACAAGAGGTCGGGAGTTCGAATCTCCCCAGCCCGACTCCACTAGCTGGTCTTTTGTTGCTCTGGCAGCCTCTGATCCGGTGTTCGGACCACACTGCGGGGGAGTGTGCGGGGGAACACGGGGGAACAGGAAGGCACGGGCTGGGCGTCCGAAGCGGTGTGCCGACCCGCGATTTGAGCCGCGACGCGACCTATCAGAGACCGATGTCGAGCCCGGGTGGTTCGAGCCGCGGCACCGCGGGATCGAGGCCGTGATGTGGCGTCGCGATGCCTCGTTGGTCCATCCAATCGAGGAGAGGCTCCGCGAGGGCTGCGTATTCGTGCCGGCCCTTCTTGTGGAGCGTGGTGATGGCGTCATGGAGTTGATCGGTGCTGATGTTGCGACCGACCGCCCAGTTCCACCATGTGTCGAGTGCGTCGACGGATCGCTCGGCGGCGTGGAGTCGGTCGTGATGGCCGAAGAAGGCGCGGTAGAGCTGTCGGTCGGTGGTGGCTTGTCGGCGGAGGTCGTGGCGTTCTGAGCGCAGCCGGCTGCGGGTGTCGAGGTGGGGTTGGGCTTGTCCGGTGACCTCGTCGAGGTGCGCGGTCGCGGTGGCGACCTGTTCGGTGGCGAGGGCGATTTGGTGGCGGGCGGCGCGCCGGTGGCGTCGCTTGCTGGTGGCGAGGTCGCGTTCGGCAGCCCCGCGGCGTTGTCGGGCGGTGTCGAGGTCGGCGTTGGCTCGGGCGATTGCCCGGTCGTAGGGCGCGCAGATCGGGGCGATGGCGTCGAGGTGTTCGTCGACTTGCTCGATGCGCTGGTCGATTCGGGCCTCGTCGGCCACCTGGGCATCGACGCGTTCTCGGGCATCGGCCAGCGCAGCGCGGGCTTCCCGGTGGAGTTCTGGGAACCAGTCCGGGACGGTGCATCGTGGTTGGAGTGTCGGTGTTGGGGGGATGGTGGCGGTGAGGTCGCGGCGGACGGTGGTGGCGGGGGTGTCGGCGCGGTCGGCGGCGAGGATCT
>JBFGCT010000005.1:0-50177 GCA_041581055.1 Ilumatobacteraceae bacterium
CGGTAGGTGTGCCACTGGCCCTGGCGGTCGCGGTGGACGGTGTAGCCGCGGTTCTTGAGCAGGTTGTGACGCAGGCAGCGCGGGTTGCCGTTGGCCGGGTCGGTCAACCCGCCCTTGGCGTGATCGAAGGTGTGATCTGCGTGACTGCGCCTGGCTCGCACTCGACAGCCAGGATGCGTACATCGGCTCGAGAGTGACATGACCGCGTCGCGGGCGGCGCCGGTGAACAACCGCCGTCGGCGTCCCCAGCGGATCGGGATGCCGGTCTCGTCGTGGATCACGTATCGGACGTGGCCCTCGAGCGCCAGCTGGAGCACCAGCCGCGGGTCGACGGGGTCGCCGTGTTCGGTCTCGCAGCGGCGGTTGGTCTCCAACGGAGGACCGGCCTCGAACGGGTCGACGAACCGCTCCGGGAAGAGCTCGGCCTCGGCCATCAACTCGTAGAACGTGTCGTGATCGACGTGGATGTTGACCAACGGCTCCGGCGCGGCCGAATCGGGGGACCTCGATGCCGCATCGGCGAAGATCCTGGTCAGTGCATCGGCACGGCGTTGGGCGTCGCTCCGGGGCATGAGACTGGTACACGCCGCGTCGCCGTACGTCGCGCCAGTCCAGTCCCAGTCGGCTCGCCACTCGGCGTCGACGTACCGGTCGAACACCTCACGGTTGGCCAAGCCGTCGGCCTCGCCCCACTGCCCTTGGGCGTAGCCCACGCCACCGGCCACCACCACGTGCGCGTTGCGGCTCTCGTGGTTTGCGGCGGTGTCCTTGTGGGCGCCATCGGCGTCGGCGCGCTGTTCCCACCGGCGAACGAGGAGCTTGACGTCGTCGAACTCCAGCCGACACGCCGCGTTGAGCATCGTGCCGATCACCGACTCGATCTCCTCACCGCAGCGCGGATTGGCGTGACCCCGGGCGATCTCGGCGACCGATGCCACCGGCGCCATCGCCTCGTGCAGCAACTCGCCCGCATCCCGGTACTCGGCCACCAATCGAGCGATCCGCATCCGCTCCCGACACTCCCGGTCGGACCATCCGACCATCGACCGCAACAACCCCCACATCGACGCGTGACCGTCGTGGGCGTGCACCTTGCGCCGCTCCAGCTCGGCGAGCAGCACCGCCTCCCTCGCCGCGTCGGCCCGGCGGCGGGCCTCGACCTCCCGCAGCTCCGCGAGCAGGTCGGCGTCGGTAACTCCCTCCAACCCGGCGACGACATCGGTGAACATGCCGACATCATGCGCATGGGGGTGTCACAGCCGAGCATGACCCGGAACCGGTCTGGCGAACGGTGTTTCAGCCAACATTCAGCTTCCGCGTTCTCGGGCCACCGCCGGGAGGCACCCGGCGCCAGACCGCGTTGTGCTGGTGAAGGTTGGCGCTTCCGTTCAAGCGCCGAGCACGGCGCGAGTTCGCATGATCAGGGCGATCGTCGCCGGGTCGCCGGCGGTCCGGATGGCGCCGTGCGAATCGGCGCGGTAGTTGTTGGACAGCAGCCGCCACGCCTGTTCCGCCGTCATCGAGACCAGGGTGGGCGGGTTGCCGTCTCCTCGGTCGGTGAAGGACCACTCGTGGCCGTCGAAGGCCAGGCGCCAGGTTCCGGCGAGGGGCGGATCCGTGATCTGGACCCCGACGCGCGTCTCGGAAGCGCCAGGGGCGCTGTTGAGCTGGTGCGGGTAGGCCCACCGGAGCGCGTCGAGCACCGGACCGGCCAGATCCGCGCGGAGGTCGCTGGGCTGGCCGATCGCCTCGTGGAGCTGTTGGCGGTGGATCCACCGCTCGGTGAGCTCGCGCGCCTGGTCGAGCCAGACGGGCACCTGGTCGTCGCTTGCCCAGGAGACCCTCGCCGCGCGGGAACGAGGATCCTGGCCGGCGATCGTGTCGGCGACCTGACCCGACGTCCAGGCCAACAGCTCACCCGCCAGGCGGGGGCTGACGCGGCGGGCGGCGCGCACCCACTCGATCTGCAGCTCGTCGAGCCAGGCGGCGAACGCCGCCTCGTCGAGGCCACCGGGAGCTGGTGTGCCGTGATGGTGATCGCGCTGCCGGGAGATCAGGCTGAGATCGGCGCCGACGAGGTGGTTGACGACTCCGAGCACGTCCCACGCCGGGCACGGGGTCGGACGGAGCAGGTCAGCGGGGGAGAGCGACGCCAGCAGTTCGAGCAGGCGTGCCCGCTCGAGACGGAACAGCGGCGCGTACTCGAAGGGTGGTTCGCCGGGGATCGTCACGGTCCAAGTGTGGCCGACGGTGGCTCGGCGGTCGGTCCGGAACTTGGAACCCTGACGTCGCGCGGTGGATACAGCCGACAATTGCCGGCGCGCGCCGCGTACGCTCGCGGGATGGGGGAGAGCCGGGCGATCAGGCGGATCGGGATGGCGGCCTGCATCGCGGTCACGCTCGCCGCCTGTGACACCGCCGACGACGATCCCACGGCGGGCGACGGGCGGGAGGCCGCGGTCTACGAGTCGATCCTCGGTTGGGTGCTCGACGACGAGCCGGTCGCCGTCGCCGACGAACGACCGGAGTGGACGATGTTCGTCGCGTCGCGGTTCGAGGCGCCGATCGGCGTCGACGTGCAGGCCCTGGTCGTCGAGGCCCTCGACGAGCGCGTCGTCGTCCGCTTCATCGACGCCCGCGCCGAGGCGGTCGACGAGGGCCAGGAGGATCTGCCCGTCCGCGCCGACGGGCTGCTCGTCGGCCTGGGCGCCGTGCCGCCGGAGGGTGATCGGATCGGCGTGTACGTCGACCGGTATCGGAACGTCGGCGACGTGCAGGCGTGGGAGGTCACTGTCCGCCGTGCGGGCGTGAAGTGGGAGGTGGCCGGCGTGCCCGTCGCCACCGAGGTCCGACCGCTGCCCGCCGCGGACTGATCGCTCAGTCGAGCGCGGTCAGGACGGTGGCGATCGCCTGTTCAGCGTCTTCGGCGGTCACCGGGCGTCCGGCGACAGCCGACTCGCGCAATGCGGCGATCCGCGCCGGCGCCGGGCCGGGCGGGCCGGCCACGACCTCACCGTCGGGGCGGGCGACGACGTCGAAGTAGGCCTGGAGCGCCGCCGCGGCGACGAGGATCGCGGCCCGCGGCGACCCGCCCTTCAGCAGCACCTCGGCCGCGTCGAGCATGGCGTGCGGCGCGTCGTGCACCGGGGCATCCTCGAGCACCAACTCGGTGATCGAGGCGACGATGCTGGGGGACGGCTCGAGTCGGTCGGAGGCGGTGAGCGACACATCCGTGGCCACGGCCGATCCGGCGAGCACCAGCGCCATCACCAGCAACCCGAGCCGGGGGTCGGCCTGGGCGACGACGGCGAGCGCGGCCCCGGAGATCCAGAAGAGCTGGAAGCGGGTCTCGAACCCGGCGAAGGCCCGCGCCATGTTGGCGTCGGGCGCCGTCCGTTGGGCGAAGGAGTCGAAGGCGTGCTTCCCGCCCGCCGCAGCGGCCCCGACGGAGGCCGACACGAGGATCCCGGTGACGAGGTTGAACTGCAGCGCGCCGATCATCGCGACGGCCGCCGGCATCGCCAGCGCGAACACGAGGATCTTCTCCTCGCTGAAGCGCTCCCGCAGCCGGGCGGTGACCAGCGTGGCGGCCATCGCGCCGACGCCGCCGGCGACGATGATCGCGCCGAAGTTCCACACCGGGGCGCCGCTGCGCTTGAGGGCGAACGCCAGCAGGAACGTCAGCGTCCCGACCGCGGCCCGCAGCAGGCCCATCGCCTGGATCGCCCGCGTCAACCGAACGGCGTGGAGCTCGTGATACTCGACGCGGGTCTGCTTGCGACCGATCGGCGAGGTGGGCGCGCCCATCGTCATCGCCACCGAGCCGGCGGCGAGGAACAGGATCGTCGCCCCGGCGAGCACGAGGCCGGCGTCTCCCTCGGCCAGCACCAGCGCCGCCGTCCCGCCGCCGGCCGCGCTCGCCAGCAGGCCGATCCGCGCCAGGAAGGCGTTCGTCGCGACGAGCTTCGTCTCGTCGGCCACCAGGCGGGGCACGGCCGCGCTCCGACCGATCGAGTAGGCCTTGCCCAGGACCAACACCCCGAACGCCTCGGGGAACATCAGCAGGGTCCGTAGATCCTCGACCAGTGCCAGCGTCAGCGCGGCCCGCCCGACGCACGCCGCGACGAGCACCGTGCGCTGCCCGCCGCGCACGCGGTCGACGAACGGGCCGATGAGCGGGGCGAGGACGACGAACGGGGCCATCGTGACCAGCAGGTAGAACAACAGCCGCGGCCGCGCCGACTCGACCGAGACGTTGAAGAACAGCGATCCGGCCAGCGACACCGTGAAGAACGCGTCGCCCGCGGCGCTCAACCCGTGGACGACCGCCAGCCGACGCAAGTCGTCGAGACGCCGAGGTCGTGCCACGCCGCAAGTCTGTCACCGCGAGGCGCCGACCCCGCGTCCGTGCCTCGCGCCACGCCATGCGTCCCATCGCAAACCCCGCCGTGCGGAGCGGGAGGGGTAAGTTCGACAGCCGTGATCCTCCAGGTCTTCCACGAGCTGCGACCGCTGTTGCGCCACCCCCGGATCGACCTGTCGCGCGTCGCCGTCCTCTCGGCGATCGGCGGCGTCTTCGAAGCGACCGTGCTCGTCCTGGTCGTCAACGCCGCGGTCGCCATCGCCGACGGCACGACCGGAACCGCGATCGAGCTGCCGATCGTCGGCGTCGACATGTCGCTCGGCGCCGTGCTGTGGTGGGCCGGAGGCCTTGCAGTCGCGGTCGCGCTGGTGAACGCCGTGGTCGCCTGGTGGTCGGCGAGGTTGGGAACCGAGGTGCTGGTGGCGGCTCGCCATCGGGCGATCGCCGCGTTTCTCGCCGCATCCTGGGAGAAGCAGTCGACCGAACGCGAGGGCGCCCTACAGGAGACGGTGACCACGCTCGCGTCCCAGGCGTCGTTGCTCACCATGGCCCTGAGCAACGGGATCGCCGGCGGGCTCGGGCTCGCCGCCCTCCTGCTCACCGCGCTGTTCATCGACGCCGTCGTCGCGCTCGTGGTGTTGGTGTTCGGTGTGGGGCTGTTCGTCCTGCTCCGCCCTTTGGGCGAGCTGACCCGGCGGCGCTCGGCGGCATATGTGGCGGCGAACAGACGGTATTCCGAGCACATCGCGCGGACCGCGGCGATGTCGATGGAGCTCCGGGTCTTCGGGACCGACGCCCCGGTCCTCGGCGAGCTCGACCGGTCGAACGCGACCGTCGGCGAGGAGCTCCGGCGCACACGGTTCAGCGCCGCGATCGGGACCAACCTGTATCGGAACACGGCCGTGTTGTTCCTCGTCGCCGCCGTCGCCGCGTTGAATCTCGCGGGCGGCGAGCGGCTCGTCGAGGTCAGCGCGGTCGCCCTGCTCATCGTGCGGAGCCTCGGCTACGCCACCTCGGTCCAGGGCGCGGTCCAGCAGGTCGGCGTGAATCTGCCGGGCCTCGAGGCCCTGAACGAGCGGAGCGACGACCTCGCCGCCCACCGCGAGCGCAGCGGGTCGACCGAGCTGTCGTCGTTCGAGAGGATCGAGCTGCGCGGCGTCGGTTACTCCTACGACGAGCGGACGCAGGCGCTCCGCGACGTCGATCTCACGATCAGGGCCGGCGACGTGCTCGGCGTCGTCGGGCCGTCGGGGAGCGGGAAGTCGACCTTGCTGCAGGTCCTGCTGCGGCTGCGGCTCCCCGTCACGGGCTCGGTGCGTGTCGACGGGCTGGACTACGCCGACATCGACCGCGCGTCGTGGTCGCGGCTCGTCGCCGTCGTCCCCCAGGAGCCCCGGCTGATGGAGGCGTCGGTCGCCGACAACATCGCGTTCATGCGGCCGGGGTTGACCCGCGCCGACGTCGAGCAAGCCGCCGACGACGCGCACGTCGGTGATGAGATCCGCGACCTTCCGAACGGTTTCGACACGGTCCTCGGGCCACATGGCTCCGGTCTCTCGGGGGGACAGAAGCAGCGTGTGGCGTTCGCCAGAGCGCTCGTGGGCCGGCCCCGGCTGCTGATCCTCGACGAGCCGACCAGCGCGCTCGACGGCGAGTCCGAGCGCCGCATCCAGGAGACGATCATCGAGCTCAAGGACCGCGTGACACTGGTGATCGTGGCCCATCGGCTCTCGACGCTCGACGTCTGCGACCGGGCGATCTCGATGAAGGCCGGCCGTGTCGAGATCGCCGAGCTCCCGACGCTCTGACCGCGGGCGGCGCGGGCCGCCGGGTCAACGCTGCAGCGACTTGGTCTGCAGAAACTCCTCGATGCCGTACGGGCCGTTCTCGCGGCCGTAGCCGGACTGCTTGTAGCCGCCGAACGGCGCGGCGATGTTGAAGCTGCCGCCGTTCACGTCGACCGCCCCGGTCCGCATCCGCCGGGCGACCGCCATCGCCCGATCCTGATTGGCCGACCAGACGCCGCCGGACAGGCCGTAGGGGCTGTCGTTGGCGATCCGCACCGCGTCGTCCTCGTCCTCGTACCCAATGATCGACAGCACCGGGCCGAAGATCTCCTCCTGGGCGATCGTCATGTCGTTGCTGACGTCGGCGAACACGGTGGGCTTGACGTAATAGCCGGTCTCCTTGCCCTCCGGCTTGCCGAGTCCGCCGGCGGCGACGACGGCGCCCTCGTCGATGCCCTTCTGGATGTAGCCCTGGACGCGGTCCCATTGCGCCTGGGAGATCAGCGGACCGAGGTGCATCCCCTCCTTGGTCGGGTCGTCGACCTGGGTCGCCGCGGCCGCCGCGGCGGCGATCTCGACCGCCTCGGCGTAGCGGCTGTTCGGGACGAGCATGCGCGTGTGCGCGGTGCAGGTCTGGCCGGAGTTCAGGTAGCAGGCGAACAGCCCCTTCGGGATGACCTTGGCGAAGTCGGCGTCGTCGAGCACGATGTTGGCCGACTTGCCGCCGAGCTCGAGCGCCACGCGCTTGACCGTGCCGGCCGCCACCTCGGCGACCCGCTTGCCGGCGCGGGTCGAACCGGTGAAGCTGACCATGTCGATGTCGGGGTGGGCGGCGATCGCCTCGCCGACGACCGGCCCGGTGCCGGTGACGAGGTTGAACACGCCGGCGGGCAGGCCGACGTCGTGCACGATCTCGGCGAGGATGTACGCGTTGAGCGGGGCGATCTCGCTCGGCTTGAGCACGATCGTGCAGCCCGCCGCCAGCGCGCCGCCGACCTTGCAGATGATCTGGTGGAGCGGGTAGTTCCACGGCGTGATCGCGCCGACGACGCCGACCGGCTCCTTGACGACGAGCGAGTTGCCGATCTCCTCCTCGAACGGGAACGTGTCGAGCAGCGTGGCGAACGTCTGCATGTTCCCGGCCGGCAAACCGGCCTGGATCATCGTCGACCAGGTGATCGGCATCCCGACCTCGCCGGCGATCGTCTGGGCGATCTCCGCGGAGCGCGCCTGGAGGGCCTCGTTCAGCCGGACGAGATACTTCTGGCGCTCCTCGACCGGTGTCGTCGACCAAGTGTCGAACGCGCGGCGGGCGGCGGCGACCGCCTTGTCGACGTCGCTCGGCACCCCGTCGGGGATCGAGCCCATGACCTGTTCGGTCGCCGCGTTGACGACCTCGATCGACCCGGAGCCGTCCGAGGGAACCCACGCGCCGTCGATGTAGATGTCGGTGTAATCAGCCATGCCGCGAGTCTGACCCGGCGGGACGCCCGAGACGCAATCGGAGCGGCGTGTTCGCCGCCGGCCGACCGGTGTTTCCCGCGCCGCCGATCGGGTATCGGTCACCTCATGACCGATCTGTCGCGTCGCAACGATGGCGGCACGCCCGACCCCGACGACGCGGACGTCGACACGCATCACGAAGGCAGCGTCGACGAGCGCTTCCGCTCGTTCATGGAGGGGCTGCGCACGTCGCTCCCCGGCGTGCAGGTGCTGTTCGCCTTCCTCCTGACCGCGCCGCTGCAGAGTGGTTTCAGCGATCTCTCCGGCAGCGAGCGGGCCGCGTTCTCGATCGCCTTCTACACCTCGGGCCTGGCGTCGGTCCTGCTGATCGCGCCGAGCATCCACCAGCGCGTGCGAGCACCTTCGACCGGCATCAGGCGGCATTCGGAACGTCATCTGTGGTGGGCGACGTGGGTCGCGATCATCGGGTCGATCGCGATGGGCGTCGCGATGTCGGCGACCGTGTTTCTCGTCTCCGCGATCGTGTTCGCCGACAGCGCCGCCGCAATCGCCACCGCCGTGATCGCGACCGTGGTCGGATGGGCCTGGTTCTACCTCCCGCTCGTCGTCTTCAATCACGACGCCTCCACGACCGGCGACTGACGCGTGTCGATGGCGGACGCCCGCCCGTTCCGTTCGATGACGACGGTCGCCACGTCCGGGTCGCCGGCCGGCATTTGTGCGACCATGTGACCCTTGCGCCACTGGCTCCCAACGCAGACCGACGGCAATGTGTTGACGGACGAGTCCCTGACCGGCGGCGATTGGCTGCAGGCCGGCGCCATCCTGGTCGGGGCGATCGTGCTCGCGGCGGTCGCCTCCCGGCTGCTGCGCCGGGTGATCGCCCACGGGATCGGCCACGGGTTCGCGGCGATCCTCACCGCCAGGCTGATGGGTTACGCGATCGTCCTGGTCGGCCTGTTCTACTCGCTGACGTCGCTCGGCGTGCGCGTCGGCCCGTTGCTCGGCGCCCTCGGACTCGGTGGCCTGGTGGTGGCGCTCGCGCTCCAGCCCGTCGTGGAGAACTTCGTCGGCTCGGTGATCCTCCAGTCGCGGCGGCCGTTCACCATCGGTGACACGGTCGACCTCGGCGGCACGGTCGGCGTCGTCGCCGACATCGACGCCCGCACGACGCTGCTCACCGGTCTCGACGGCACACAGATCCGCGTGCCGAACGCGAACGTCGTGTCGACGACGATCATCAACCTGACGCGGTCGCCGATCCGCCGCAGCTCGCTCGCCGTCGGCGTCGCGTACGACACCGACCTGCAGGCCGCCGCCGAGGCCTTGGGCGAGGCGATCACGCGGGCGCCGCGCGTCCTGCGCGACCCGCCGCCGTCGGTCAACCTCGACGGGTTCGGCGACTCGAGCATCGGCTTCACGATCCTGTACTGGCACGACAGCGACGTCCCCTCCGAGCTGGCGACCCGCCACGACCTCGTCATCGCCGTGCACCAGGGGCTCGCGAGCCACGACATCACCATCGCCTTCCCGCAGGTCGTGGTGTGGAGCGGCGAGTCCGACGACGCCGGTCCGTACGAGCGGCGGCTCGACCAGGTCCACAACCCCTACCCCGGTCTCGACGAGCGGCCGACGGTGAGGAGGCGGCGGCCCCAGTGGCGGCGATCGGGCCGGCGGTCCGACGGGACCGACCCGGCGACCGACCCGGCGGACTGACCCGGCGGGGCGATCGATGGCTACGCCGCGTCGTATTGCGCGTCGGCGGCGAGCTCGAGCAGGGCCTCGCTCACGGCGACGATCGCCGGGCGCTCGGCGCTGGCCTGGCGATAGGCGAGCTGGATCGATCGGGAGAGCGGGGCGGCGAGGTTGAGCACCCGCACGCCGGCCGGTGGCCGCGCCAGGCCGAGATCGGGCACGAGCGAGACGCCCTGCCCGGCGGCGACGAGCTGCAGTGAGGTCGGGTAATCGTCGAGCTGGTGGACGATGTCCGGTTCGAACCCGGCGTCCCGGCAGGCGGTCACGATGCAGCGCCCGCAGCTCAGGTTCGGCGCGGACGCGATGAAGGGGCGGCCGGCGAGTTCGGACAGTTCGATCGTCGGGCCGGCGAGCGGATCGCCGGCGGGGACGACCGCGTGGAACCGGTCGTCGAGGATCGTGACCCGGACGATGTCGTCGCGCTGGGGCGCCGGCGCGTGCGGGTAGTCGATGGCGAACGCGAGGTCGATCTCGCCCATCGCCAACGACTCGATGGCGAGATCGGGGTCGAGTTGCCTGGTGCGCAATTGGAGATCCGGGTACTCGACGGCGAAGCGGGCGAGCAGCGGCGCCAGCAACGTCGCCGCCACCGACTCGTAGACCGTCATCTCGATCTGGCCGATCACCTCGCCGTTGACCCCCCAACTGCTGGGAGACCGCCGACGGCGTGTACCCGAGCGAGCTGGCGGCGGCGGCGATGGTGGTGCGGAAGGCGACCTCGCGCAGCATCCGCAGCTGTTGCAGCGTCACGTCCATCGGCGGGTCCTCTCATCCGCCACTTCCGGAGCGGCCGCTGCGTCGCGCGGCCGGGTTCGACCGGCGCGGTCGAGATCCCCACGCCGGCCCGGGGCGCCGCCTGATCCCCATCGAGAGGACGCCATGCACCATCAGCTCGACTTCCCGACCGCCCTGAGCGAGCACTACCGCCGCGCCGCCGACGGTGAACGCCGCGCCCGCCTGCTCCCCACGGCGACGCGCCGGCCGCCGCGGCGGCTCGACCGTGCCCGGTTCCGCCGCCCCGCCGACGTCGCTCCGGCCGCTCGCCCCCCGGCGGCCGGAGCACGTCAGCGGAGGTGGACCAACTCGGTGACGTCGTCGGGCGGCAGCGTCGGCTCGGCGACCGCGGTGACCTGCAGCTCGTGAAGCACGACGGCCCCGCTGACGTTGGTCAGGAACGCGGTGTCGGCGGCGTCGGCGCCGGTCGCGATCCGCACCAACGACGCGCGCGGCGCCAGACAGGTCGGGTCGACGACCCACCACTGCTGATCGACGCAGGCCTCGGCCACGGCGTGGAAGTCCATCGGTTCCAGCCCCGGGGCGTACACCGAGGCGACGCGGGCGGGGAGCCCGTTCGCCCGCAGCAGCGCCACCGTCAGGTGGGCGAAGTCACGACACACGCCCGACCGGCCGAGCAGCGTGCTGATCGCCCCGTCGATCGGGCGCGAGGAGCCGGGCACGTAGGCGATGTTCAGCCCCACCCAGCTCGAGATCGCGGCGAGCAGATCGACGCCCGTGAGGCCGGCGAACTCGCTGCGCGCCAGCGGCCCGAGTTGATCGCTCTCGCAGTACCGGCTCGGGCGGATGTACTGATACCACTCCTCATCGCCTACCGGGCTCGGTGGCGCCAGGCCGGCGACCGACGCCTCGTAGTCGATCGTCAGATGACCGGCGGCGACCCCGCGTAGCTGGTGCAACCGCCCGCCGTGCGGCGCCCCGATCGGCATGGCGTCGATCGGCGCGCCGTCGTGGTGGACGGTCAACGACTCGCGCGACCGAGCCACGCCGTCGGCGACGGCGATCGCCAGGACGATGTCGGCGTCGGCGATGACCTCCAACTCCAGATGGGCCGAGACGTTGCGCTCGTCGGGACGTTCCATCGTCACAGCATGCCGACCGACGGGGCCAACCGCTGAACTTGCCGCTTGACCCTCCATCCGGCTGGAAGGTGTATGACTGGGGGATGAGCGAGATCCGCACCGAACACGACATCGCTGAAGCGCCCGACCGGGGTCGGCCCCAGGGCGCGATCGCCACGCACGGCGGGCACGACGAGCACGGCGGGCACGGCCAGCACGGCGGGCACGACAAGCACGCCGGCCACGATCCGGAGATGTTCCGCCGGCTGTTCTGGTGGAACCTGCTCCTCGCCGTCCCGGTGATCGTCTTCTCCGGGATGGTCCAGGACTGGTTCGGCTACTCGATCGACGTCGCCGGGGCCGATTGGGTGCCACCGCTGCTGGGCACGGTGATCTTCCTGTGGGGTGGCAGGCCGTTCCTCGCCGGCGGTGTCGCCGAGGTCCGGGACCGGCAGCCCGGGATGATGCTCCTGATCGCGACGGCGATCTCGGTGGCGTACGCGTCGTCGCTGGCCAGCTCGCTCGGGTGGGGCGATCTCGAGTTCTGGTGGGAGCTGGCGGCGTTGATCGTGATCATGCTCCTCGGCCACTGGCAGGAGATGAAGGCGATCGGGCAGGCTCGTGGCGCCCTCGCCGCGCTGGCCGAGCTGCTGCCCGACCGCGCCGAGCGGATCGAGGACGGCGAGCCGGTCGACGTGGCGATCGCCGACCTCGCGCCGGGCGACGTCGTACTCGTGCGACCGGGCGGCCGCGTGCCGGCCGACGGTGAGATCGTCGACGGGTCGGCGGCGTTGGACGAGTCGATGATCACCGGGGAGTCCCGCCCGGTCGATCGCGCGGTCGGCGATCGCGTGGTGGCGGGTACGGTCTCGTCCGATCGGGCGATCCGGGTCCGGGTCGACGCCATCGGCGACGATACGGCGTTGGCCGGGATCCAGCGGATGGTGGCGGCCGCGCAGCGTTCCCGGTCGCGCACCCAGGTGCTCGCCGATCGTGCGGCGGCCGCCCTGTTCTACGTGGCGAGCGGCGCGGCAGTCGTCACGATGGTCGCCTGGGCCCTGGTCGGCGACGCGGCCAACGGGGTGATCCGGACCGTGACCGTGCTCGTGATCGCCTGCCCGCACGCGCTCGGCCTGGCGATCCCATTGGTGATCTCGATCACGACGGCGACCGCGGCGCGGGCGGGCATCCTGGTGAAGGACCGCCTGGCGCTCGAGCGGATGCGCACCGTCGACGTCGTGCTCTTCGACAAGACGGGAACCCTGACCAGGGGCAACCACGCCGTCGTCGACCGCGCCGTCGTCGCCGGCTGGGACGTCGACGAGATGGTGCGGATCGCCGCCGCCGCCGAGGCCGACAGCGAGCATCCGATCGCACGGGCGATCGTGGCGCTCGGCGAGGAGGTCGGTGGCGTGCCGCCGGCGGCCGACTTCGACGCGCTGACCGGGCGCGGGATCACCGCGCTGGTCGACGGCCACCAGGTCGCGGTCGGCGGTCCGGCGATGCTCGACCACATCGGCCTGGCCGAGCCCGGCGAGTTGCGGGCGACGATCGCCCGGTGGCGCGACCAGGGCGGTGCGGTGCTGCACGTGATCCGCGACGACGAGGTGATCGGCGCGCTGACCGTCGCCGACGAGATCCGGCCCGAGTCGCGGGCGGCCGTCGACTCGCTGCACGCACGGGGCAAGAAGGTGATGCTGATCACCGGTGACGCCCGTCAGGTCGCTGACGCGGTGGCGTCGGAGCTCGAGATCGACGAGGTGCTCGCCGAGGTGCTGCCGAAGGACAAGGACTCCAAGGTCGCCGAGCTCCAGGGCCGCGGTCTCAAGGTCGCCATGATCGGCGACGGGGTCAACGACGCGCCGGCGCTGGCGCGGGCCGACGTCGGGATCGCGATCGGCGCCGGCACGGACGTCGCGATCGAGTCGGCCGGCGTCGTGCTCGCGTCGAGCGACCCGCGGGCGGTGACCGGGGTGATCGACCTCTCGCGGGCGAGCTACCGCAAGATGGTCCAGAACCTCGTGTGGGCCACGGCGTACAACGTGCTCTCGATCCCGGTCGCCGCCGGCGCCTTCGCCTGGGCCGGGCTGAACCTGCCGCCGGCGGCCGCCGCCGTGGCGATGAGCGCCTCGACGATCATCGTCGCCGGCAACGCGCAGCTGCTGCGCCGGATGGACCTGCGACCGGACGGCGCCGCCCTGTCCTCGTGACGGCGCGGGCGTGTGTCGCGTCGGCTCAGCGCTCGGCGGCCGCCGTCGCCGCGGCGAGGACGTCCTTGGCCGACCGGCCGAGCCGTTCCGCCGCGGCGACGACGTCCTCCCACTCGACGCTGCGGTTGACGACCTCCCCGTCGTAGGAGGCGACCTTGACCCGAATCGTCTCGCCGTCGACGGTCACGGTCGACTCGGCGCGGGCGAGCGTGTGGCGGGCGACGGCGTGCTCGCGCACGCCGATCGTGCTGGTCTGGGCGAAGACGACCGCCCGGATCGTGGCGGCGTCGGCGGGCGCGCACAGCACGCTGAAGGTGTGGGCCGGCCGCCCCTTCTTCATCGAGATCGGCGTGACCCACGCGTCGTGCGCGCCCGCGTCGAGCGCCCGGGCGATCGCCGTCGGCCAGATGCGCGGGTCGAGGTCGTCGATGTTGGCGTCGATCTGCACCGCCGGTTCGGTCCCGGTCGTCGCCGCCCGGTCGCCGGTGACGAGGCGGAGGACGTTGGCCAACTCGTCGGGGTCCTTCGACCCGGCGCCGACGCCGACGCCGGCGATCGTCATCGGCGGCATCGGCCCCCACGCCGTCACCAGCGTGGCGAGGAGCGCGGCGCCGGTCGGCGTGGCGCTCTCGAACGGCGCCGGCCCCGATCGGACCGGTCCCACGCCCGAGAGCAGCTCGAGGACGGCGGGCGCCGGCACCGGCAGCGGGCCGTGGGCGCCGCGGGTCTGGCCGTTGCCGAGGCTGAGCGTCGAGCAGTGCAGCTCGCTGAGCCCGAGGTGGGCGAACCCGGCGCACGCCGCGACGACGTCGGCGATCGAGTCCAGCGCGCCGACCTCGTGGAAGTGCACCTCGTCGATCGGCGTCCGATGCACCGTCGCCTCGGCCGCGGCGAGCCGTTCGAACACGGCGGTGGCCGAGTCCCTGACCGGGGGCGCCAGGCCCGAGAGCAACGCCAGCACGTCGGGGAGGCGGCGCGCCACGGCGGTCTCGGGCACGTCGACGTGGATCTTGGTCGCCCCGAGCCCGGCCCGGATGACCTGCTCGGCGCGCAGCGCGATGTCCAGGTCGAGCGGCTCGACGCTCGCCCGCAACACGCCGAGCGGCACGCCGGCCCCGACGAGCGCGCCGAGGAGCATGTCGCCGCTGACCCCCGCCCCGCCGTCGATCCACCCGATCATGGGTTGCGCCCGAGCAGCCCGAGCATGCGCACGGCGGCGCACGCCGCTCCGAAGCCGTTGTCGATGTTGACGACGGTCACCCCTTGCGCGCAGCTCGCCAGCGCGCTGTTCAGCGCCGTCGACCCACCGGTGGCGACGCCGTAGCCGACCGATGTGGGAACCGCGACGATCGGCGCATCGACCAGCCCGCCGAGCACCGAGACCAGCGCGGCGTCGTGCCCGGCGACGGCGATGACGATGTCGGCGGCGCGGATGTCGCCGAGGCGCGCCTCGAGCCGCCAGAGTCCGGCGACGCCCACGTCGACGATCACGTCGCGCGCCACGCCGCTGAAGTCGAGCGTTCGGGCTGCTTCGGCGGCGACGCCGTGGTCGGAGGTTCCGGCGGCGACGACCGACACGTGGCCCGCCCGGCGCGGCCGGGTGCCGTGGAGGGTCGCCGTGCGCGAGGCCTCGTCGTAGTCGAGGTGGCCGGCGAGGTCGTCGGGCAGATCGTCGAGCTGGTCCGGCGTGAGGCGGGTGAAGAGCACGGGGGCGCCGGCGCCCTGGAGCTCGGCGACGATCGCCCGCAGCTGCGCCGGCGTCTTCGACGAGCAGAGCACCGCCTCCGGCATCCCGATCCGGGCGAGGCGATCGTGGTCGTGTTGGTGCATCGGCGCCTCAGCGGACGATCGCGCGGCCTGGGCGGTAGCCGTCGTGGTCGAGTTCGGTTGACACCAGGCTCGGCTCGATCGCCGACATCGTCGAGAGGACGGCCTGCTGATGCTCGGCGGTCACCAGGTGGCGCTCGTCGTCGGGCACCTCGATGAGGACGTCGTTGCCCCGCACCCGACAGCGCACGACCGCCAGCCCGAGCCGGTCGCGCAGCAGGGCCTCACCGGCCTCGATCGCGCCGAGCCGCGCCGCGGTCACCCGCGTGCCGGTGTAGAGCCGGCTGGCAAGACACGGCGACGCCGCCAGATCGGCGACGCCGAGACCGAGGAGGCGGGCGATGGCGCGGATCTCCGACTTGCCGATGGCGGCCTCGAGGTACGGGTGGCGGACGCCCCGTTCGCCCGCCGCGTCGAGGCCGGGGCGGTACTCGCCGAGGTCGTCGGTGTTGGCGCCGCTGAGGATCGTCGCCGCCTCGTCGAGCCCGTCGTGGCCCCGAAGGTCGCCGACGGCGTCGTACAGGTTGCTCTTGCAGAAGTAGCAGCGATCGGTGGGGTTGCTCAGGTAGCGCTCGTCGTCGAACTCCCGGGAGCGCACGATCTGGAGGTTCCAGCCGTGCTCGGCGGCGAGCGCCCGAACCCGCGCGGTCCCGTCGCCGGGCACCGCCGGGGTGACGGTGTGCGCGACGACGGTCGCCGTCGGGCCGGCGCGGTGGGCGACCGTCGCGAGGAGCACGGAGTCGACGCCGCCGCTGCAGGCGACGACGCGGGTCGGGGTCTGCGCCAGTTGGGCCTCCAGCCGGCGCAGCGCGGCTGCGGCGTCGGGCCGAGTCGAGAGCGAGACGTTCACGGGACGTATTGTCGCTCGCGCCGCCGCCGGTTCCTCAACCCGCGTCGAGTTCTCGTTCGGCCCGCGCGCGGGCCGCGAACCGCGACATCGGCGCGCCGAGCCGCGGGGACGACGTGAACGCCGCGGCCGCGACGGCCTGGTCCGAATCGTCCGCCGCCGCTGGCTTGAGCTCGCGGTCCAGCTTCCATTCGAGCGTCCGCAGCTGCCGGGCGAACTCGCCGTCGGACGCCGGTGCGGCCGTCGGCGCCTCGGCTGACGTGTCGGCGGGCGCGAACGCGGGAGCCGCTTGGCGAACGTGGGCGCTGAGGTCGGGCAGGTCGGCGCGCGGACTCGACCGTTCGGCGACCAGGTCGGCGAACGGGGCGGCGGCGGCGTCGCGGGCCCCGAGTTCGCCGATGCCCCACAGCTCGCGGAGGGTGGCGATCACGCTCGTGTGGTCCGACTCGACCGTGTGCGACCGGGCGTCGATCCACGGCGAGACGATGACCGTCGGGACGCGGACGCCCAGGCGGGCGAAATCGAAGCCCGACCGCTCCCACGAGGCGAACCAGGCGATGAGCCGCCTCGACCAGTGCGGCCGGGGGCTCCTCAGGGGCTCCGGGTCGACGGTGCTCGGCGGGGGCACGTGGTCGAACAGGCCCCCGTGCTCGTCGTAGGTGATCAACAGGACCGTCTTCTCGAAGAGCGCGGGTTGATTGCGCAGCGCCTCGTAGATCGTCGCGATCAACCGCTCGGCGCGGCCGAAGTCGCTGTCCTCGTAGCGAACCGTCTCGTCGGGGCCCGGGCAGTTGTTGCCCGGGTGCTGGCTGTTGGTGGCGAGCCCGTCGTGGTTCGGCTCGATGAAGGTGTAGGTCGGAAGGTCGCCGTCGCGCACGTGGTCGAGGAAGCCGGGGTCCACACCGTGACCGTGGAACGTGAACCAGTTCTTCGCCCGCGAGCCGGCCCAGAGCTTGCTGAAGGCGGCGACCTGCGGCACGCCGTCGTCGAAGTAGACCCGCCATGTCTTCCCGGCCCGCTCGAGCGACTCGAACACGGTCTCGTCGTCCTCGTAGAGGCCGAGCTCGATGTCGACGGTTCCGTCGGACGTGCCGGCGTGCAGGAAGTTGCGGTTGGACCATGTGGACCCGGGGACCGACGAGAACCACGCGGTGCAGTTGGCGAACTCCCTGGCGAGCGTCGACAGCACCGGGATGTCGCCGGCGCTCATGCAGCGCAAGACGGCGTGCGCCGCCGCGTCGGCCTCCGCGCCGTCTCGCACGGCCCGCCGCCGCCTCCGATCCCTCCAGGCCGCGACGACGATCACGGCGGCGGCGACGACCAGCAGGCCGGCGGCCCATGCGACGGCGAGGGTCGGTTGCCCCGCCGGGATGCCCGGCACGACGTACACCACGACGAGGTACGCCAGCACCGCGCGGAACGCCTTGGTTCCGACCCACGCCCGCCATCTCGGGCCGGCGAGCCGGGCGGCGAGGTCGAGCAGCCGATCGCGGCCGAGCCAGACGCAGGTCAGCGCCAGGGCGAGGAGCGCGAGCCAGAGCACGGGGCTGATCGTCGTCAGCGCCAGCGCGGCCATCGCCGGCGGCACGACCAAGATGACGGCGGCGAGGAAGAACCGGAGCCAGTGTTTGACGGCCTCGTCGGGCGGTTCGACGAGCTCCTTGCGTTGCGCCGCGGCGAAGCCGTTCATCCGCCCCTCGTTGATCTGCTCGCGGATCCGCTTGAACGAGTGCGGCGGGTCGATCGCCATGCGGAAGCCGGCGCCGTCGGACGGGTACGCGATCTCGGCGTCCGGGTCGTCGAGGTCGAGCGGATTGGGAAAATCGGCCGGATCGAGCGGCGGCGAGTCGGGACCGAGGTCGAGGAAGCCGAACATGTGGTCGTACGACCGGTTCTCCAGCATCAGCACGACGAGGTGCTCGATGCGCTCGGTGGCCACCGTGTGGGCGTCGCCCGGCGCCGGCATCAGCGGACCCCGCTCGTCCATGTGACGGGGTCGACGACGAGCGCCTGGACCGCTCCGTCGCGATCGTGGACGGCCAACGTCACGGTGAGCTCTGGCGTCGTGCGGACCCGGATCGTGCCGAACTGGCCGAAGCCCTTCGTCGGGCCGACGGTGTACCCGCCCTTGCCCTTGACGGACGATCGCCGATCGAGCGACGCCGCGGCGAGGACCGGGAAGCCGCGGTCGGTCTCGTCGGGGGCGGTGTTCGTGCCGTCGTCGATCCCGATCATGTGCGCGTCGCCGGCGGCGAACACCAGGGGCATCCCGATGGGGCGGAGCTGATCGAAGAGCGCGCGGCGCTGGGCCTCGAAGCCCTCCCAGATGTCCTGGTCCTTGCCGCGCCCGATCCACGGCGTCGAGCAGGCCCAGACCACCAGCTCGCAGTCCGGGTCGGCGCGCGCCGAGCGCACCTGGTCGACCAGCCACTCCTGTTGCCGCTCCGACATGATCCTCCTGGCGCTGCGGCGCTTCGTGCCGATCGCCGCCGGCGAGCGCTCCGAGCGCGTGTCGGTGAGCACCACGAGCACCGGGCCGATGGTGAAGCGCTGGTAGACCGGCCCGGGGCCGAGCTCGGTCCCCGGGGCCGGCAGGTCGTAGTGCGGTTCGACCTCGCGGTACGCCGTCTGCGCGGCGCGCAGCGACGGCGAGCCGGAGTCGGAGTTGTTGGGCCCGAAGTCGTGGTCGTCCCAGACGTGGGCGATCGGAAGCGAGCCGAACAGGCGCGCCTGGGGCGCCGACGCGAACACGGTGTCGTACGCCGCGTGGAAGGCCGCGGGGTCGCTCGATCGGATGTTCTCGTAGTGCAGGTCGCCGAGGTGCAGGAAGACGGCGGGCTTCGGGCTCGACTCGGCGATCCGGTCGAAGACCCCCGCCCGCGACCCCGTCGACGCGCACGACCCGACCGCGATGCAGACCTCGGTCGGCGCGACCGGGAAGGTCGTGAACCGGATCTCGGCGGTGGCCGCGCCGCCGACCGCCGGCAACCGCAGGACGCATGGGCTCGCCGGCGTCAGACCGGTGAGCGTGAACCGGGCCAGGTCGCCGCGGGCGCCCCGGTACTCGACCGCCCAGGACCCGTCCGGTTCGACGCCGATGTTGTCGACGTCGAGCTCGGCGCGGACGCGGGCGGTGACGGTCGCCGTGGTCGGCGTGACCGCGCCGACCCACGCCCACTCGATCGCGCTCCCACCGAAGGGATGCCGGAGGTCGGTGGAGGGCAGATCGAACGGGCCGGTCACCTCGCTGATCAGCTCGACGGCGAAGACGAACGACACGGCGAGCGTGAGCGCCGCCAGCGCGTAGTCCACGAATGGATGGTCGGCGTCCAGCGCGATCAGGGTCGGCCCGAGAAGCAGGGCGGCGCCGGCGAGGACGACCATCCACCGGGCGCTCCCGCCGAGTTCCACGGCGAAGGCGTACGCGAGCAACACCGCCGCGGCGAGCGCGCAGAGCAGGAGCCCGGACGCGGTGTGCGGAACGGACGCGAGCAGCCCGACCACGATGGCGATCAGCGATCCGAGGACGCCGCCGCGCCACTTCCTGCGGACCCTCAGCAGCCGTCCGGGCACGACGAGTTCGAGCTTCTCCCGCGTCAGCACCGCGACGGCCACGGCGACGGCGACCCCGGCCGCCACGCCGATGGGCCACAGCGACACGAGCGAGAACCCGGCGAGCGCTCCTCCGCCGAGCGCGACGACGAAGGTCGAGCCGCCGAGACGCTTCTGCGTGACCCAGGCCGTCGCGAAGGCCGCGCCGGTGGCGATCGCCACCCCGACGATCGGCCGGTCGAGCGCCAACGCGACCCCGGTCGCGGCGATCCCGGCGGTGGCCATCCAGACCGTGTCTCGCTCACCGCTCAGCGACAGCCGGCCGCGGGGCGTGCGACCGCGCGCGACGACGACGGCGATCGCCGCGATCGCCACGCCTGCGAGCACACCCCCGATGACCTGCATCTTCCCCCGGACGGAGCTTACGTCCGAATCGGGGGCGGCGAAATACGTCTACAGGATGTCGGCGAGGTAGGTCGGCAGCATCGCCCGCCAGGTCTGCCAGTCGTGGGGCCACTGCGGGCCCCAGTCGTCCACCCGGTTGGGGACGCCGGCCGAGCCGAGCGCGTGGGCCGCGTTCCACGACTCGCCGATGTCCTCGTTGGCGCCCCCGCCACAGGCCAGGATCACCGATCGCGCGCGCAGTCGCCGCAGGTGCTCGTCGTCATACGACCCGACCGAGTGGATCGGTGACGCCCAGAAGAAGTGATCGTCCGCCGGGCCGTTCATGAACCGGCCGAGATCGTAGGTGCCGCTCATGCAGATGGCGTCGCTGAAGGCATCGGGGAAGCGGCACAGCGCGGCGAGCGCGTTGAACGCGCCGATCGACGAGCCGGCGGCGATGGTCTCGATGCTGTCGCTGTTGCAGTCGGCGCGGATCGCCGGGACCAACTCGTGGCCGACGAACTCGACGAACCGGCGGAGGAGCCAGCTCAGGTGGTGGCTGTCACCCTCCTTGGTGAGCATCGCCCGGCCGTTCACGCTGTCGCAGGAGTAGAGCTTGACGCGCCCGTCCTCGATCAGCTCGGAGCACGCGTCGACCACGTGGAAGCGCTCGATCTCCTCCGCGTCGCCGCCGGCGGTCGGGAACACGAGCACCGGCCGCCCGTAGTCGCCCCAGCGGGCGATCTCGACGGTGCGGTCGAGGTGCGGGGAATGCCAGCCGTCGGTCAGCTTGGTCACGGCCGTTCGTCCTCGCGCCAGCGCTGGATCCGGGACCAGAACATCTCGGTGAACGACTCGACCTCGTGTTCCGGATACATCGCGTCGACCTTCGTGCGCACCGCCTCCCGCGCGGTGTCGGTGCCGAAGAATTCCCACAGCACCCGGTCGAGGTGGGGGAGGTGCTCGTCGCAGAACGCCTCGAACTCGGCGGCCTGGAGTCGTTCGCGGGCGATCGCCGCGTACCCCGCCAGCTTGTCCTCGTACGGAGCGTCGGTGTCGGCGATGTCGAAGTACGGCTGCCAGTTGAGGTTCGGCCGCATCGGCCGCTTGGTCGCGGCGCAGAACAGCGACCACCGGAGGTTGGCGCCGATCAGCCACGGGAAGTGATAGTGCAGCGACGTGACCTGCGAGTCGGGGCAGGGGTTGGCGAAGTCGATCGGGTACCAACCGGCGTCCTGCCGCAGCGCCTCGCACGAGTTGAAGTCCCAGCCGAAGAACGAGTTGATCGTGAGCGTCGTGTCGATCAGGTGCCGGCGCTGGTCGTCGGGGACGGCGCCGTCGTCGGTCGTGTAGCGGTCGTGGAGCGGCGCGCCGGGGTCGTAGCGCACGACGCGCACCTGCGGCCCGAGCCCGACGCAGCGGATGAAGAGGTCGTGCGGGTCGACGGCCTGCTGGAGGTGCATCAGGTACGTGCCGCTCTCGTCGTACAGCCGCTGGAGGTCGTCGGCGCTGTCGATCCGGCTGACTCCCGCCCAGCCGCCCCCGTCGTAGGGCTTGATGTACATCGGGTAGCCGACCTTGGCGCCGAGTTCGGCCAGGTCGAACATCCGGGCGTACCGGTCGAGCGTGACCTGGAGATCGGTTTGGTGCTCGTAGTCCTTCGGCGGCACCATCCACGTCGTCGGGATCGGCATGCCGAGGCGCATCATGGCGCAGTACGACGTGTGCTTCTCGTTCGACTGGATCGACCACGGGTTGTTGAACACGTACAGCCCGTTCATCAGCACCGCCTTCTTGATCCACTCGCGGCTGGTGCCGTACCAGTGCGTCAGACGGTCGATCACGAGGTCGTAGCGCACCGGCTGGCGCAGGTAGAACGGTTCGATCGTGACGCGCTCGACGTCGAAGCGGATCGAGTCGGCGCCCTGCCGCACGGTCAGGTCGAGGCGTTCGAGCACCTCCTCGTAACAGATCGGCCAGCAGAGGTCGGCGCCCAGCGACAGCCCGATCACGCGCCGCACGTCAGCCATGTGTGTCCTCCAGTCCTGTCGCGTCACGCTCGAACGGAACGACCTCGCGCGGTCGGAACGAGTCGGCGAACAGCCACGGCAGCGCCACGCCGAGCAGGTCGCGCCAGCATCCCCACGTGTGCCCGTCGAGGGCCTCGCCCAGCACGACCTCCATGCCGGTGTCCTTCAGGATCGGCCGCATGGCGCGGTTCTCGGTGATCATCGGCTCGAGGACGCCGCAGCTCATGAACACCTTGTCGGCGACGGCGATCGGCGCCTCCACGTAGCGGCGCACGAACTCGTAGGCCGGGGTCCAGAGGTCGTCCATCGGCTCCGCGCAGTCGCCGCTGGCGCCGGAAAACGAGCCGGACTGGAGCAGGAGCCGCCCGAACGTCTCCGGGTAGCGGTTGGCGGTCGCCAAGGTCGCCAAGGCGCCGAAGCTGGCCCCGCCGAGGCAGCGGGCGTCGCGGCCGCCGATCAGGGGGAGGTGGTCCTCGAGGTAGGGCACGAGCTCCTCGACGACGAACCGGGCGTGCCGCTCGTCGTCGGCGTACTCGGTCAGCCGCTCTTGCGGATCGCAGAAGGCGACGACGAACTCGGGGACGAGCCCGCGGTGGATGAGGTTGTCCAGGACCGTCGCCGCGGCCGCGTGATGCAGGTAGTCGGTGCCGTCGTGCATCACGAGCAGCGGATACTTGTGCTCCGGGTCGACGCTGAACGACGCCGGGAGATACAGCGTGATCGACGCCGGTCGCCCCAGGGCGGCGCTCGGGACGGTGAGCGAGCGCTGGAAGCCGGGCTCGGCCGCGGCGTCGTGCAGCGCCCATGGGGGCACCGCGTAGCCATGGGCGCGGCACACCGAGTTCTGGCCGAACGGGTTGCGGGCGCGGAACGGGTTGAGCGGGTCCTCGATCACCCGACCGTGGCCGTGCTCGACGACCTCGAGCTGGTATTCGAGACGCGTGCCGGTGGGCAGTTCGAGCGCCAGGAGCCACCAGTCCGAGTCGGCGAGCCGCTCGAAGCCGAGATCCGCGGGCAGCCCGATGCCGAAGTGCACCAGCCGCACCGACTCGGCGTCGCCGCAGTAGGCGAACGTGGTCGCGCCCTCGCCGGTCAGGGGGAACCCCCTGGCGAACACCAACCCGTCGAGGGACTCCGGGGTCAGCGCGGGATCGGGCGGCAGCCGCGGGGCCAACACCGTCTGCGGGGTGATCTCGATCTCGGTGATGGAGCGGTCGGCGTCGTTCATGCGGCGTGCACCGTGACCGTTCGCCCGATCTCGTCGAGCACGAACCGCAGGTGGTCGAAGTCCTCGTGGCGCGCCCGCACCCAGGCGTTGGCCATGTAGCCGGCCTCGACCGGCTGGGTCGGCGTTCCGGCGGGTGGCAGCTGGGCGTCGATGATCAGCTCCCCGAACCGTTGCTGGACCTCGTCGACGCCGGAGTAGCCCGAGATCGTGCCGTCGCGCTCGGGGCGCAGGGCGATGATGCCCGCCGAGTAGCGGCGTGACGCGGACTGGCTGGCGCGGCCGTGGACGATCGCCTCGGCCCACTCGCGGTAGACGTCGATCTCGTTGCCGGCGGCGTAGAGGTCCCACGCCCGGACGCCCGGCGGCCGGCAGCCGATCTCGGAGAACATCAGCCCCTGCGGACCGGCGAACCACTCCATGTGCGTGGCCGACGTCCCGATCCCGAGCGCGTCGACGACCCGGCGACCCATCGCCTTCACCTCGTCGTAGCCCTCGGCCGAGTCGAGCCGGTTGGTGGCGATGAACTGTGGGGAGATCCAGCGCGTGCGCATCGCCTCGAGCACGTTCGGGTAGTAGTGGCTGACGAACTCGTGGACGACGTCCCCGTCGACGCTGATCGTGTCGTAGAACCCCTCGTGGCCCTCGACGAACTCCTCGACGGCGACGTGCGCGCCGTGCGCCAGGCCGCTCGCCGCGATCGCCCGTTCGAGGTCGGCGTCGTCGTCGACGCGGTGCGTGCCCGATGCGCCGGCGCCGTCGGGCGGCTTGACGATCAGCGGATAGCCCACGTCGCCGGCGAAGCTCCGGACCTCGTCGGCGGTCGACGCCCCCGTGGAGCGGGCACACGGAACGCCCGCCGCCCGCAACACCTCCTTCATCGCCGGCTTGTCGCGGCAGAGGTGGGCGGTGTGCACCGACGTGCCGGGGATGCGACACGACTCGCGCACCCGGGCAGCCGTCATCACGTGCGCTTCGACGGTGGCTTCGAGCCGGTCGACCCAGAGCTTGTCCTGCAGCCATCGGACCACCCGCTCGACGCTCTGGTCGTCGACGATCGAGTCGACCTGCTCGTAATGGCTCAGCCAGCCCTTGACGTCACCGTCGAGCCCGTCCTTCGGACGCTCCCCGAGGCCGATGACGGTCGCCCCGGCCTCGGCCAGCGCCCGCGCGAACTGCTTCTGGTTGTCCGGGAAGCTCGGCTCCAGGATGATCACGTTCACCCCACAGTTGTACTCGATCACAGCCGCGGCACCCCGAAGATCGACCGTCCGCCCGGCAGCCCCACCCGGGTTTGTGTGACCGAATATCGCGGAACTCGACGTTTTCGGTCACACAGAATCGCGGTGGCGGCGGGCGTGGCGCGGTCCGGGTTTGTGTGACCGAATATCGCGGAACTCGACGTTTTCGGTCACACAGAATCGCGGTGGCCGGGCGTGATCCGGGTCTGTGTGACCGATTATCGCGGAACTCGACGTTTTCGGTCACACAGAATCGCGGTGGCGGGCGTGGCGGGGTCCGGTGCGGGCGCGGCCGGCCGTCGGCCGGTTGGGGTACGGTCCGAGACGTGGTGCAGGTCGTGTTCGTCGCCCCCTACGTGCTCGAAGCGACCAACCGGTTCCTCACGGCGATGGTCGAGGTTCCGGGCGCCGAGGTCGCCGTGGTCAGCAGCGACCCCGTCGAGCGCTTCCCCGACCGGGTGCGGTCCGGCCTCGCCGCGCATTGGCGGATCGACGACTGCCTCGACGTCGACCAGCTGACCGGCGCGGTCGCGACGTTGGGCGAGCACCTCGGCGGCGTCGACGTGCTGACGGCGATCCTGGAGAACCTCCAGGTTCCGCTCGCCGCGGTCAGGGAACGGCTCGACATCGCGGGGATGCGGGTCGAGGTCGCGGAGCGGTTCCGTGACAAGGCCCGCATGAAGGCGGTGTTCGCTGACCACGGGATCCCGTGCGCCCGCAACGCCCGTGCCGAGTCGGCTGATCAAGCGCGCCATCTCCTCGGCCGGTGGGCGCAACCGGCCGTCGTCAAGCCGCTCGCCGGCATGGGCGCCCGCAACACGTTTCGCGTCGACGACGGCGAGTCGATCGAACGGTGGTTGGAGCACAGCCCCCCGTCTCCCGCCGCCCCCGTGTTGCTCGAGGAGTTCCTCGTCGGCGAAGAGTTCTCGTTCGAGAGCGTGCTCGTCGACGGCGAGCTGGTGTGGCACTCGATCGGCCGGTACGACCCCACGCCGCTGACCGTGCTCGAGAACCCGTGGATCCAGTGGTGCGTCGTGCTGCCGCGGGAGATCGGCGGCGACGAGTTCGCCGAGATCCGCCGACTTGGGACGCAGGCGGTCAAGGCGCTCGGGCTGTCGACCGGGCTGTCGCACATGGAGTGGTTCCGCCGCCCGGACGGCTCGGTCGCCATCTCCGAGGTCGGGGCGCGCCCGCCCGGCGCCCAGATCGCGTCGTTGATGTCGTGGGCCCATGACGCCGACATGTACGCCGCGTGGTCGCGGCTCACCGTGCACGGCGAGTTCGACCCGCCCGAGCGCCGATACGCGGTCGGCGCCGCGTACCTCCGTGCCCAGGGAGCCGGCCGCACGATCACGGCGATCGGCGGGATCGACCAGGTGAGCCCGCAGGCCCACGCGCTGGTCGTCGAGTGGAAGCTGCCCACGATCGGGAGCCCGGCGGCGGACACGTACGAGGGCGACGGCTACGTGATCGTGCGCTCGTCCGACACCGGCGACGTCGATCGCGCGCTGCGCGAGATCGTGTCGGCGGTCAAGGTCGAGTGCGGATGAGGCTGCTCGGCCGGAACGCCCGGGGCGGCCGCGGGGCGATCGCCGTCGCCGCGCCGGCCGCCGGCTGACAACGCCCGCGCCGTGCCCGGTCATGTGCGGTACGGTCCGGGCCGTGGTGGATGTCGTCTTCCTGTCGCCGAGCCACCCCGACGACATCCCGTTGTTCGTGTCGGGGCTGGCGGCGGTCGGCGCCAGGGTGGTCGGCGTCGGCGACCAGAGCGTCGACGCGCTGCCCGAGCGCGCCAAACGGGCGCTGACCAGTTACGTCCAGATCGGCTCGTGGGCCGACGAGGATGCCGCGATCAAGACGGTGCTCGGAGCGTTGTCCGGGCGCAATGTCGATCTGGTCGAGTCCCTGTGGGAGCCGACGATGATGCTGGCGGCGCGATTGCGGGCGGCGATCGGCGTGCCCGGCATGACCGTCGAGCAGACGTTGCCGTTCAGGGACAAGGGGGAGATGAAGAAGGCCGTCGAGGCCGCCGGTCTCCGCACGCCGCACTCGGTGCGGACGTCGACGCGGGACGGCTGCCGGGAGGCGGCCGAGCGCGTCGGGTTCCCGATCATCGTCAAACCGATCGCCGGCGCCGGGTCGATGGACACGCACCGGATCGAGAACGACGCCGAGCTCGAAGCGGCGCTCGCCCGCCTCGGGCACGTTCCCGAGGTGAGCGTCGAGGAGTTCATCTCCGGCGACGAGTTCACGTACGACACGGTGTGCGCCGGCGGGGAGATCGCGTTCCAGAACGTCTGCGAGTACCGACCGAACCCGCTGGTCGGCAAGCAGGTCGAGTGGATCAGCCCGCAGGTCATCGCGTGGCGCGACCTCGCCGACCCGTTCATCGCCGACGGCGTGGCGCTCGGCCGCGCGGTGATCCGGGCGATGGGGTTCCGGAGCGGCTTCACCCACATGGAGTGGTACCGCACGGCGAGCGGCGAGGTCGTGTTCGGCGAGATCGGTGCCCGCTCGCCCGGTGGACGGCTGACCGACCTGATGAACTACACCTGCGACACCGACCTGTACACCGGGTGGGCCGAGGCGGTGTGCCACGGCACGTTCAGCCAGCCGACCGAACGGCGGTACAACGTCGCCCAGGTGATCAAGCGGGCGCAAGGCCAAGGGGTGATCACCGGTGTCGAGGGACTGGGCAGGATGATGGCGACGATGGGTGAGCACGTGGTCAACGTCGACCTCGTCCCGCTCGGGCAACCGCGCCGCGATTGGCAGGCGACGGTGCTGTCGGACGGCGTGATCGTCGTCCGCCATCCGGACTTCGCCGAGGCGGTGGCGATGGCCGACTGGGTCGCGGCGAACGTCCACCTGCACTGCGGCTAGGGCGCGACCGTTCCGGATCCCGCCACGAGCGGGTCAGAAGATCTTCCGCAGCAGCACCTTGAACATGCTCCACCGGCTCCGGAGGTCGGCGTGGTTGTGCTCGCGCACGTACGCCTCGGCGTACCTCGCGTTCATCTCGCCCCAGGGAGCGGCGAGCTCCTCGCTCCCGGGCATCTGGTAGTCCGGCCGCTTCGGGGTGGCCGCCTTCCAGAAGATGACGAACTGCGCGGTCGCCCACAGCGACAGCGCACGGTTGAACAGGTAGTCGTCGTGCGGTGCGCCGATCACGCTCGGGATGAACAGCTTGGTGTAGATGAGGTGGAGATTCTCCTCGTTGCCCGTGACGAACGCCAGGTTCCACGACTCGTACAGATCGGTCCACCGAGCGTCGAGCTTGTACTTGATGAACCGTCGACTGTCGTCGGTCACCCAGGCGTCGCTGAACGGGTTGAGGGCGAGCGCGACGCCGGTCAGGGCGTTGGGCTTGAACCCGTTGCCGTTCTCGGTGAGCAGCGCCTCGACGATGTTGACGCCCAAGCTGAGCTGGCGCTTCGGCAGGTCCTCGATGCCCCGCTCGCGGATCTCCGCGTACTGGGCGAACACCCAGTCCATCGTGACGATCTTGGCCACCTCGAAGACGCTGCCGGTGATCTCCCGCAGGCGGCGGACGTTCTTCGGGAACTTCGGAGGGACCCCGAACTTGTCCTCCCGCTTGCGCATCAAGAAGGCGAGGAGGTCGTCCATCAGCTGCGGGTCGTCGGCCATCGCCCGCGTCAGATCGTCCAGCAGGATGGTGTGATGGATGGCGCGGTGGAGGATCTGCGGGTTGGGCGGCGGGATCAGGCCCCGCTCGACGGCCTCGCGGGAGTACTCGGCGAGCGGTTCGCGCGCCAGGAAGCCGGTGCGGACGCTGGCGAGGAACGCGGCCGCGCTCCACGGGCGTTCGAGCTTCTCGCCGAAGATCGCCTCCTTGCCCGGGAAGTCGTCCAGCAGCATGTCGTCCCGCAGGATGCTGTTGACGACGTCCGGGTCGGTCTCCATCTCCATGTCGATGCCGAGGAGCCCGACGATCGCGTCGAATCCGGTCTCCGGCGCGGCCTGCGCCGTCGGGCTGTACGGCGGCACCGCGCGCGACTTGCGGAACACCGGCGGGTGCCGGACCACGAGCGCCGGCAGATACATGGCATACGGTGCGGCCACCCGGGCACGGTGGGCGATGGAAGTTCGCTCGGCCATGATCTGCACGTACCTCCCTGGCCGCCGTGTCGGCCGCCCGTGGCGCCGAGGGTACGGTCGCCAGAGCGCGCTGTCAACGCCCGCGACCACCCGACGATGTCGCCACAGCGCGCTGCCACACGATCACCGAGGCCGGCCGTCAGGGTTCGCCGTCGAGGAACGGACCGAGCGCGGCGGCGACGTCCTCGGGGGCGCTGAGCGGCAGGTAGTGGCCCCGGTCGAGGAGCACGAGGCGGGCGTCGGGGATGATCGCGGCCGCCCGCTCACCCATTCGCTGCGGCACGGGTTTGTCCCGGCGGCCCTGGATCACCAGCGTCGGCGCGGAGATCTCGGGCAGCAGCGCTGCGGTGCGCGAGAGCACCTCCTCGACGTCCCCCCAGCGCACGATGCGCAGGAAGTTGCGGCTTCCCCTCAGGCCGCGGAACGGTCGGCGGAAGGCGTCGAAGATCTCGTTCATCCTCGGTCGCGAGCGGTCGATCCCGACCTGGATCGGCCCGTTCCACATGATGAACACCGTCAGCGGCGCGAGGAGGTCGCCGAGCACCGGGGCCTGGGCGATCTTGAACGCCGGGATCCGCTTGAAGTCGGGGAAGACCGGCGGCGAGAGCAGGCCGAGGCGCTCCACGCGGTCGGCATATGTCGTCGCGTAGTGGACGGCGACCGTCGACCCGGCGTCGTGGCCGACGACGTGCCATGAGGGCAGGTCGAGCTGTTCGCGGAGGCGGTCGACGGCGGCCGCCATGCTGTCGGGGTCGACCGCGTCGTCCGGCGTGAACGGCGACTCGCCGAGGCCGGGGGAGTCGAGCGTCACGCAGGTGAACCGGTCCTCGAGGCCGTCGACGACGTAGTCCCAGAGCCGTCCGCTCGTCGGGATGCCGTGCAGGAAGACGACGGGGGGCCCGGTCCCTCTGACGCTGTGATACACGCTCGACTCCTCACTGTGCGGGCGGTCCGCAGCGCCGGGTGCGCGGTGGCCAATGCCCGCGGGAACGTAGCAACGCGGTTCGCGCCGCGGCAACTCCGATCGTCGTTCACCATCGTGACGTCGACGATCAGAAGTTGACGGTCTCCTCGATGAGGAAGTCGACGACGTCGCGCACCGCCTCGCGCCGGTCGGCGCCGGCGGCGAGCGCTGCTTCGTAGACGGCGAGCTGGCGGTGGGCCGACGTGCCGTCGGCCATGATCGACCGGATGCCGCCCAACTCGTCGAGACAGCCGAGCTGCTGTGCGGCGGGGGTGAGCATCTCGAACAGCTCCTCGAGCAGCTCGGCGCACGGGACGACCTGCCCGAGCCCGAAATCGATCAGGCCCTCGTCGATGCCGTATCGCTGGGCCCGCCACCGGTTCTCCTGGAGCAACATCTTGGAGTAGTTGCGCCACCGTTGGTTGCGCTTCTTGAGCTGGTAGAGCATCGCCAGCACCGATTGGAACACGGCGGCGATCGACGCCCCGTGGGCGGCGTTGGTGCAGACGTCGGCGATGCGCATCTCGAGCGTCGGGTACCGGCACGAGGGCCGTAGATCCCACCAGATCTTGCTCGCGTCCTCGATCTGGCCGGCGTGCACGAGCACGCCCACGTGCCGCTCGTACTCGGCCCAGGAGTCGAACACCTCCGGCAACCCCGTGCGCGGCATCCCGTCGAACACCGTGAGCCGGAAGCACCGCAGGCCGGTCGGCTCACCGTGCCAGAACGGCGACGACGTCGAGAGGGCGAGGATGTGCGGGAGGAAGTACGTCGCCTGCTGCATGAGGTCGACGCGCAACTCGTCGTCGTCGATCCCGACGTGCACATGCATCCCGCAGATCAGCATGCGTCGGGCGACGACGCCGTGATCGCGGGCCAGCTTGTCGTAGCGATCGCGGGGCGTGGACAGCTGCGTCGCCCAGTTCGCGAAGGGGTGGGTGGACGCGGCGATGATCGCGTAGCCGAACTCGGCGGCGACGTCGGACAGCGTCGTGCGCAGCCCGCGGATCTCAGCCGCCGCCTGGGAGACCGACGCGCACTTCGTGGTCCCGACCTCGAGCTGTGACTGGAGGAACTCGCGCGTCATCAGCCCGTCGGTCGCCGCGACGCCCCGTTCGAGCAGCGCCGCGGTTGGCTCGGTGACCAGGTCGCGGGTCTCGCGGTCGACGAGCAGGTACTCCTCTTCGATCCCGATGGTGAACGATGGCTCGATTCGCACCCGGTCCCCCCTCGGTCACGGCGATGGCGATCGCGACACTACCGTCTGGTCGGTCGCCGACCCCAGGACGTGGCGGCCTTCGGGTGGCCGACGGCGGGATCGACCCGGTGCCAGCTCAGTGCCTGGTCAGATAGGCGTCGCGCAGCACCTGCGTCTCGAGCTCCATCTGGCTCAGCCGGAACTTGACCATGTCGCCGATGCTGACGATGCCGCACAGCCGACCGTCGTCGACGACGGGAATGTGCCGCCGGCGCTTGCGCGTCATCGTCTCCATCACCCGTTGAACCGTGTCATGTGGCGAGCAGGTCTCGGGGCGCGTCTGCATCACGTCGCGCACGGTCAGACCGGCGATCGACCCGGCGCCTTTGGCGATGGCGACGACGAGCTCGCGTTCGCCGACGAGGCCGACGACGCGCTCGTCCTCGGTGACGACGAGCGCGGCGATGCCGTGGGATTTCATGCGCGACGCGGCGGTCGAGGCGTCGGCGTCGCGCCCGATCGTCTGCACCGCGTCGCCCTTGTCGTCAAGGATCGCTTGGATCTGTGTCGCCATGGCGGTGCCCCCCGAGAAGGCTCGTGTGCTGTAACCACCGACCATACACCGGCGCCGATCCCGGTGTACAGGCCGTCGCCGTCCGACGATGCCTCCCGCCGAAACGGGCCTCAGCGGGTGAACATCGCTTCGACGAGGTGTGGGCCGGGCTCCCGGTAGGCCCGTTCGAGCTCGAGGCAGAGCGTCTCGGCGTCGGTGACGCGGACGGCCGGCACGCCGAGCCCCTCGGCCAGCCGGCGGAAGTCGAGATCCGGCTGCCCGAGGTCGAGCATGCTGCGGGCGCGGGGGCCTCCGGCGGTCGCCCCGACGCGGTCGAGCTCCATGGCGAGGATCGCGTACGCCCCGTTGTTGCACAGCAGCGTCGTCACGTCGAGTTGCTCGCGGGCCTGCGTCCACAGTGCCTGGATGGTGTACATCGCGCTGCCGTCCGCCTGCAGGTCGAGCACCGGCCGGTCGGGGCGGGCCACGGCGGCGCCGGTGGCGACGGGGATGCCCTGGCCGATCGCGCCGCCGGTCAGCATGAGCCAGTCGTGCGGCCCCGCGTCCTTCGTGGCGCGGAGCATGAAGGCGCCGCTCGTCGCCGCCTCGTCGCACACGATCGCGCCGTCGGGGAGCGTGGCGGCGACGGCGGCCGCCGCCGTGAACGCGTCGATCGGCCCCGATGGTCGGTCGAGCGGCGCCCGCGTCGCCGCACCGGGCACAACGTCGGGGGCGACGAGGTCGGCGAGCTCGGCGAGCGCGCCCAGCGCGTCGGCTGCCGGGTCGGCCAGGGTGTGCAGCGTGCAGCCGTCGGGCGCGAGGCGACCCGGCTTGTCGGGATAGGCGAAGAACGCGACCGGTTCCACGGTGTCGACGATCACGAGGTGCTCGACGGCGGCGAGCTGCGCCGATGCCATCTCGCCGAAGTACTGGAGCCGTTCGGGCTCGAACCGCCCCTCGCCGCGCGTCATCCGGGCCGCGAACGTCTCGTGGAACGCCATCGCCCCGGTCGCCGCGCAGATCCGCTCGAGCGCCGCGCCGCCGGCCGGGCCGAGGACGCGGCCGCCGACGAACATCGCACAGGTCGCGCCGCTCCGCAGCACGCCGGCGATCTCGGCGATCGTGTCGGCGTCGACCGTCCGCGGCGGCGCCGGCGCGACCGGTGGCGCCGGGGCCGCCCCTTCGGCCCAGCAGACGTCGGCGGGGAGGATCAACGTGGCGATCGACCCGGGGCTCGACATCGCGGCGGCGACCGCGTCGGCGCCGTCACGGGCGACCGCGTCGACCGTCAGACTCCGCCGGACCCATCCGGAGACGGACCCGGCGACGGCGTCGATATCGGACTCGAGGGGGGCGTCGAGCGGCTTGTGGTCGACGGCGTGGTCGCCGACGACGTTGACCATCGGCGTCCTCGCCCGCCGGGCGTTGTGCAGGTTGGCGAGCCCGTTGCCGAGCCCCGGCCCGAGGTGCAGCAACGTCGCCGCCGGCGCGCCGGCCATCCGGGCGTAGCCGTCGGCGGCGCCGGTCACGACGCCCTCGAACAAGCCGAGCACGGGGCGCATCTCCGGGACGTCGTCGAGCGCCGCGACGAAGTGCATCTCCGACGTGCCCGGATTGGCGAAGCAGACCTCGACGCCGGCGTCGACGAGCGTGCGCAGCAGCGCCTGGGCGCCATTCACGGGCGGTCACGCTCGATGGCATTGAGTCGGTCCACGGATTCCCCTCGGCTGGATGCACCGACCAGCCTGCCCGCCCGCGGTTCCGATGTCCATGCCCGCGACGGCGCGGCTACGAGGCCTGGGCGTTCGTCTGGCGGCCTGCGTACTCGGCGCGGAGCAGTTCCACCCACTTCCGGTAGGTCTCGACGTTGCCCCGCAGTCGAATCGCCGTCTCGCACGTGGTGTGATCGCAACTCGGCTGTCCGTCGTCGATGGCGAAGTCGAACATGCAGAGGTCGCAGGTCACGTGCAGTTCGGCGGGCAGTCCCGGGCAGTCGTAGAAGCTGCACGGCCGGGCCCCTTCGGCCGTGGTCTTGTCGGGAGTGCAGCCGGGACAGTTGGGGCGGAACTCCCGGACCGCCGGCGGCAGCGACCAGTAGTCCGCCTCGGAGAATTCGACGTGGGACATGGCGACCTCCTCGACCGTGGCCACCGGCGAATCAGCCGGTGACGTCGGCTCATCCGACCTCACCGTCTCACCGCCCGTGCCCGGCCGCTAGAGCCAGATGGCACAAACGGGCCCGTCACCGATTTCTACCGGCGTTCGAGCAAGGCTGACAAGCCGCTGCGCAGGACCGCTTCGGTCTCGGAGGTGGTGAGCTGGCGGTAGCGGCGTAGCAAGTCGATCGAGTCGAGCTGGGTCAGGATGTCGGCCGCCGCGCCGACGTCTTGTCGGTGCGCGGCGCCCAGCTCGTCGAGCTCGGGAGCGAACTGCAGCTCGAGCTGTTGGCGGAAGACCCGGCGGGTCTCCTGTAGCTCCTCGCGGATCCGCGCCTGGTTCGGGGCGATGTGGACGGTGGCCCGATACACCGGGGCCAGCCGTTCGTGGAGCCGCACGCGCATCGCCACGAAGTCGTCGATCCGCTTGCCCAACGGACCCTGGCCGATGGAGGGGAGCAACCCGAACTCGCGGTTCTTCTCGATGTTCCGCCTGATCGCCGCTTCGACGAGTGCGCCGGCGTCCGGGAAGTACCGGTACACCGACCGCAGCGACAGCCCCGACCGTTTCGAGGCCTGCTCGATCGTCGGCCAGAGCCGCTCCTCGCCGAACATCTCGAGCACGACGTCGAGCACCGCCTCCCGGTTGCGCTCGCGGCGGGCGACGCGGCCGTCGACCGGCGGCTCGTCCTGCCGTGCCTCGCCGATCTGCGATGTCTCACTCACGCACGCCGCAACCTATCAGGCCGCCACAGGAGTAGTGCCGGGTGTCAGCGCAGATTTCCCTCGTCCCGGACCGCCAAGCCTACAGTGGCTGCGCGCTCCGATGTGGCCACTCGAACATGTACTGCTAGTCTTCCACGCAATTCATCCACGGAGTGAACGGAACCGATATGGACCGCATGCGAACGCCGCGTTCGACCAAGGCCGTCGGCGCGCTGGCCGGCCTCGCGCTCGTCGCCGCCGGCTGCGGTGGAGGCGACCCGTCGACCGGCGACAGCGCTCCCGTGGCTGGATCGGTCGCGACCGGCGACGTCGTGGTGGACGATGTGCCCGTCGCCACCGAGGCGCCCGCGGTCACCGGCGCGCCGGTCGTCAGCGAGGGCCAGATCGAGGAGGACGTGATCGAGGAGGACGGCGACCCGGTTCCGGGTGGCGCCCTGCGCTACGCGCTCGAAGCCGATGTCGACGGCCTCAACCCGACGACGTCGGCGTTGTCGGCGCCCGGCCTCACGATGGGGAACGCAGTGTTCGACACGCTCGCCGCCTTCGACACCGCCGGCGTGCCGGTGCCATACCTGGCGGAGTCGTTCGAACCGGTCGACGGTGACCTCGCCAGATGGCGGGTCGTGATCCGCGATGGCGTGACGTTCCACGACGGCACTGCGCTGACCGCGGCGGCGGTCCAGGCCAACTTCGATGCCCAGTTGTCGAGTCTCCTGGTCGGCTTGTCCCTCCGCCCGTTCTTCCCCGCCGAGGGCGCGACCACGGTGGTCGACGAGCGGACGATCGAGTACACGATGCTCGAGGCGAACGCCACCTTCCCCGCGTTGCTCGCGACGCAGCTCGGCATGGTCGCCTCGCCGGACTGGCTCGCCGCGGCGGCTGAGGACGCGACGCTGAATCAAATGCCGGTCGGCACCGGTCCGTTCGTGTTCGACTCCCGCTCGCAGGACTCCGTCACCCGCTTCGTCCGCAACGACGGCTGGTGGGGTGGCGAGGTCTTCCTCGATGCCGTCGAGTTCCGGCCCGTCACCGACCCGTCGACCCGGGCCGACTTGTTGTTGGGCGGCGAGGTCGACGCCCTGCACACGACCGACGCCGCCACGGTCGGCGACCTCCGCGACGACGGTGATCTGCAGAACGTGATCGACGAGACCGGCGAGGAGCAGTTCGTGCTGCTCAACACCGCCGCCCCGCCGTTCGACGACATCCGGGCCCGCCAGGCGCTGGCGCTGGCGACACCACTGCAGACCTACCGCGACCTGATCGGGTACGGGGTGGCCCGCGGCGCCGACCAGATGTTCATCCCCGAGAGCGCGTTCCACAACCCCGACGTCGTGCAGCAGGGCGACGAACCCGACGCGGCGATCGCGCTGGCGGCCGAGTATTGCGCCGACGCGCCGGACAACTGCTCCGGCGGCAAGATCGACCTCGAGCACCAGATCATCGGCGGGAGCGTCCTGACGACACGCGAGGCCGACATCCTTGCCGAGGGGTGGAGCGCGGCGTTCAACGTGACCCGTGACGAGGTGGTGCAGGACCAGTACATCCAGCAGGTCGTGTTCGGCCAATACCAGTCCGCGATGTTCCGGCAGTTCGGCGGCCTCGAGCCGTCGGCCAACCGCCACCTGTTGATGTGCCGCACGATCAGCGACGGCCTGTCGCTGAACTTCCCCCGGTTCTGCTCCGAGGAGCGCGACCGCCTGATCCTCGATGCGATGGCGCAGGCCGATCCGGCGGCGCGGGTCCCGCTCTGGCAGGCGGTCTCGCAGGACATGAACGACGCGTTCACGTACATCTTCCTGTTGCACACGATCTGGGACAACGCCTTCGCCGCGCCGGTGCGCGGCGTGTGCGACCGCACCTCGCCCGACGGCGTGCCGCTGGCGTGCGCCGTGAACGGCCGGACGTGGTTCGACTCGGTGTGGATCAGCGAATAGGTCTCCGAATCACGCTTCCGGCGCTTCGAGTCGACGGAGCCGGTTCTTCCACGGTCCCCATCGCCACACCATGTCGTCGCCGTCGCGGTAGCGCGTGACGACCACGATGCCCTTGTCGCCGGGGTAGAGGTTGAGCCGCCCGTCCTCGAACCGGGCGGCGACCGAGATCGCGTCGCCGGTGCCCTCACCGACGTCGTTGACGCCGCCTTCGAGCGTGCCGTCGGCGAACATGTCGTGGATCACGCGGCCGGCGGTGATGACGACGCGGTCGCCCGCTTGCTCGACCCGCTCGATGTGACCCTTGAGCGGACCCTTGTAGGCCTGCCAGACGCCGCGCAGGTCGGGAGCGCCGTCGACGAGCGGCTCGTCGCACCCGGCGAGCACCGGTGGCGGCCAGTCGTCGTAACCGCCCGGTGGCGTGTTCGCCCGCGGGATGTCCTTGGCCTTCGTGGTCGCCTCGTCGAGCGTCGGCGCCAACGGCGTCGGGTCGTAGTGCTCGGCGCCGGTCGGCGGCGTCGGCGGATGCCGGCGGACGCGGAACGGCGCGCGGAGCACGGTCGGGATGGTCTTGAGCGCAGTCGTGGCGTTCATGACGGGTTCGGTGTCGCGGTCGCGGTCATCGCGTCTCCTCGGTTGTAGAATTAGTGCCAGTCTATAGCGCAATAGATGGCCTCGCCGCGTGCGGCGCCGACCCAGGCTGACCGGACTCGAGTTCCGCCAGAGCCTGCCCACGAACCGGGCTGCGAGATGATGTCCGACCAGTGATTCGCGGTGAGACGACGCGGGATCGAGTGTGACACCGTCATGTGCATGATGTTGGTGTGTTCGCTGATGTTGTCGCCGAGGTGGAGGGGGCCGACGATTGGGGGTTGTTGGATCGGTTGCGCGAGGTGGAGGCGCGGCGGCGGTCCGATGCGGCGGAGGAGGCGGTGGTGTTGGCCGAGTTGGAGCGGCGCAGGGTGTTCGCCCGCGACGGCCACGCGACGATGTGGGGGTTGTTGCGGTCGATGGTCGGCTGGTCCGACGGCGAGTGCCGGGCCCGGATGCGCACCGCCCGGCTGGTGGCGGCGTTTCCCGGCGCCGGGGAGGTGTTGCACGAGCAGATGGTCCCGGTGGCGAGCGTGGCCGAGATCGGCCGGGGGTTCGCCAACCCGCGCTGTGGCGGCGAGATCGGGTCGGTGATCGGCACGATGCTGACCTCGGCGTGTCGGTTGGAGTTCGACGACGTCAAGTTGCTGGTGCGCCGGTGGGAGCAGCGCGCCGATGTCGACGGGGCGCACAAGGACCGCGCCGCCAACCATCAGGCGCGCACCGCGCACCTGGTGGTGGCCGGTGGGGTGGGGTACGCCCAGGGGCAGTGGGGTGAGGCCGACGGGTTGGCCAACCGGGAGGTGTTCGACCGTTACGTGGACGCCGAGTGGCACGCCGACTGGGACCGGACCCGCGAGGTGTACGGCGACCACGCCTGTGCGGCGTTGATGCCGCGCACCGACGCCCAACGCCGCGCCGACGCGATGACCAGGATCTTCTCCGACGCGGCGTCCGCCCCGGCCGACGCCGTCGCCCCCGAGCCGGTGGTCAACGTCCACGTCGACCACACCACCTTCACCGAGTTGATGGTCGAGGCCGAGTTCTTCCCCGAACGGTTCACCGACCCGTTCGAGACGGGGCCGCCGCTGGAGACCACCCGCCGCTGTGAGACCGAACACGGCGACCCCGTCGACCCGCGCGTCGTGCTGCGGCTGGCGTTGGAGGGCCACGTCCGGTTCGTGATCCACGACGACCACGGCGTCCCGATCCGCTGGGGCCGGAAACGAAGGTTGTTCACCGGCGCCGCCCGCGACGCGGTGATGTCACTCTCGAGCCGATGTACGCATCCTGGCTGTCGAGTGCGAGCCAGGCGCAGCCACGCAGACCACACCACCGACTACGCCCGGGGCGGGCCCACCGACCCCGCCAACGGCAACCCGCGCTGCCTACGCCACAACCAGCTCAAGAACCACGGCTACACCGTCCACCGCGACCGCCAAGGCCACTGGCACACCTACCGCCCCGACGGCACCGAAATCTGCTGACCCGTTGGAGGGCCACGTGCGCGACGAGCTCGCGTATGATCCTGGCCGTGGCGCGGACGTGGATGATTGCTGTGGTCGTGGCCGCTTCCGTGCTCGCGTGCACGTCGTCGCCCGGGCAGAACGGCTCACAGAACACGGGGCCCGCCTCGACATCGGCGGCCCCGACAACCGGCGCCGCACCCGCCGACACCCGGTCCGCCCTGCCGTCGGTTCCCGCCGGCGTCGACGTGGAGTTCGTGCAGGTCCTGCTCGAGGTGGCCGGGTTCGGACCGTTGGCGTATGACGGTGTGTTCGGACCGCGGTCTTCCGCGGCGACGTCCGCCTTCCAGCGCAGCGTCGGCCTCCCAGAGATCGGTGTGGTCGACGACGCGACCTGGGCGAGGCTGTTGAGCACCACGACCGAGGACACCTACGTCACCACATGCGAGGAGACGGGCCCCCGCCCGACGAGCTTCACGTTCTGCGACGATGCGCCCATGTACCAGAACTTCACATGGGACGAGTGGTCGCCGTTGGGGGCGAGGGGTCGCGGTGTGCTCGTCACGACCTGTCTCAGTTTGTGCGACAACGGCGAGCCGACGGTGGAGTCCCAGATCGAGATGGAGTTGGGCGGCGCGCAGCCCCTGCAGTGCGGAGACGCTCCACCGTGGCTGGAGTTCACGACGGTGACGATCAACGAAGACGGACTCGCGCCGTATTCGTTCACGCTCGAAGGGCCATTCTGCTGAACTGACGCGCGGTCGGGTCCCGACCGCGCGTCAGCGCCCACGGCGCCTCCGTTCGGGGAACGGACGCGCCGCGGGCTCCGGGCGGGTGCTCGGACGTTCGTCAGACGTCGCGCTTGGCGAACATCGTCGCTCCCGCCGCCAGGAAGGCGGTCAGCCACAACACGAGCGTGACGACGGCCGTCGACGGGGAGAGCGCCGTCCCCACGAGGTCCGCCTCGCCGGCGATCGAGACGGTCACGGTGTGGAGCGCCTCGCCGATCGTGTACTTGCCGACGTTGGGGATCACGGCGAGGATCGGCTCGAGGACGAGGATGAGGGCGATCGTGCCGACCTTGGCGAAGGAATCGCTGCGCGTGATGGCCGACAGCCCGTAGGCCACCGTTGCGGCGACCATCGCCGTGAGGCCGTCGCCGATCAGGTCGCGGCCCTGCCAGGGCACCGTCGCGTCGTTCATCGACCCGACGAGGCGGGCCGCGGCCCAGCCGAGCGTCGCGCTCACCGTCAGCACCCCCGCCATGGCGCCGGCGCCGACGATTCCCTTCGAACCCAGTGCCCGGAGGCGCCGAGGCTCGCTGGTGAGCATCCGCTTGACGGTTCCGTGGCGGTACTCGCTGCCGAGCAGCCATCCGCCGAACTCGATGCCGATCAGGATGCTCAGCAGGCCGAACGTCCCGCGGAACGCGTCGGTGTAGACCGCTGACTCGGTTGGCGTGTACCAGATCAGGACGATCGACGGGATCAGGACCCCGACGACGAGGACCGCCGCGTACAGCAGCGGGTTGCGCTGGGTGCGCAACTTGTAGAACTCTGCGGACATCATTTCTGTGCTCCTGTCATTTCGAGGAAGGCGGCTTCGAGGGTGACGGTTTCTCGGGCGAGCTGGGTGGCGTAGATCCCCGCGTCGGCGAGGACTCGGTTGAGGTCGCGGCCGGACCATCCGTCGGGGAGGGCGACGATCAGGGATCCGGCCGTGTCGGGCGCGACCGTCAGCGACTCGCGACGGAGGTGCTCGGTGGCGGTGGCGAGTTCGGACGGGTCGAGGTGCACCACGTAGTCGCTGCTGCTGTGACCGCTCAGGATCTCCTCGGTCGTCCCGGAGGCGACGAGTCGCCCCCGGTCGAGCACGACGATGCGGTCGGACGCCAGCTGTACCTCGGCGAGCTGATGGGACGACACCAACACCGTCGTCCCCATCTCGGGGAGGCGGCGGAGCAGCTTGCGGATCTCGACGATCCCTGCGGGGTCGAGGCCGTTGGCCGGCTCGTCGAGGATGACGAGCTCCGGCCGGCCGATCATGGCGACCGCGATGCCGAGCCGTTGCTTCATGCCGAGCGAGTAGGCGCCGGCGCGGTCGTTGCCGCGTTCGGTGAGGTCGACCAGCTCGAGGAGCTCGTCGATGCGGGCCGGGTTCTTCGGCAAGCCGAGCGCTCTGGCCTGCAGCTCGAGGTTGCGGCGGGCCGACAGCCCCTCGTACAGCGCGGGCGACTCGATGAGCGCGCCGACGCGTTGGACGGCGTGGGCGAACTCCGGCGTGCCGTGCTCGGCGCCGAGCACGGTGGCCCGGCCGGACGTGGGTTGGACGAGACCGAGCAGCATCTTCATCGCGGTGGTCTTGCCGGCCCCGTTGGGTCCGAGCAGCCCGGTCACCTGACCCGCCGGCACGTCGAACGACAGGGCGTCGACGGCAGCGGCTGAGCCGTAGCGCTTGGTGAGGCCGTCCACCGCGACCACTGAACGGGTCGCTGATGTTGGGGTTGTGTTGGTCATACCGTCATCGTGACGATCGGGCGGCGTGGGCACATCGTGCCGGCGGCCGAATTGGGCTCGGCCGTTCGGGCCAATCGGCGTTCGTACTTTCGGCCGATACGGCCCCGGTTGACCTGCCGTACGCTGGATCGCAGTGCGCGACCTCGTCCGATCCCTGCTCGCCGAGCCCCGGGTGCCACGGCCACCCGCGCGGTCCCGATGGGACTGGTTGCTCGCCGCCGCGCTGTCCGTGCTCACGGTGGTCGGAGCACTGTTCTCCGATCACAGCGACGAGTGGCGGGCGCTCACGATCGCGTTGACCGTCTGGCTGCCGTTCGCCGTGTTGTGGCGGCGGTCGCACCCGCTGATCGCGTTCGCGGTGTTCTTCGGCGTGCTGGGTCCAGCCAATGTCGTCTCGCAGGTCGTCGCCGACGAGGCCGTCGGATTCGAAGCCTCCTTCTTCACGGGGATGATCCTGACCTACGCGCTGCTGCGTTGGGCCTCCGGTCGCGAGGCGGCGATCGGCGTCTTCATCATCGTCGTGACGTTCACGCTCACCGACGCGCTCGACCCGACGGTCAGCGCCATCGAGTCGGCGATCGGGACGTTGGTCTTCCTGTTCGCGGGCGCCCTCGGGGCGGTGATGCGGTTCCGGTCCAATGCGGGGCTGCGGGAGATCGAACAGGCGCGCCTGCGCGAGCGCGAACAACTGGCGCGCGAGCTCCACGACACGGTGGCCCACCACGTGTCGGCCATCGCCATCCAGGCGCAGGCGGGGCGGACGCTGGCCGCGTCACAGCCCGAGGCGGCGGCCGCGGCGTTGGCGGTCATCGAGGAGGCCGCCTCGCGCACGCTGGCCGAGATGCGCAAGATGGTCACCGCGCTCCGCTTCGACGCTGAACCCGAGTCGGCGCCGCTGCGCAGTCTGGCGGATGTGTCGCGGCTCGCGTGTCCGGCCGCCGGCGGCCCGGCGGTGGAGGTCGAGCTGTCCGGGGATCTCGACGATCTCAGCCCCTCGGTCGAGGCCAGCCTCTATCGGATCGCCCAGGAGTCGATCACCAACTCCCGACGCCACGCCCGGCACGCCACGCGGGTGTCGGTGCAGGTCGAGGGTGACGACGACAACATCCGGCTCACGGTGACCGACGACGGCGATCCGACCGCCCGGGAGACGGGCTCATCGGGCTTCGGGCTCGTCGGCATGACGGAGCGGGTCTCGCTGCTCGGCGGGCAGCTCGAGATCGGACCCGGCCCCCATCGTGGCTGGGTCGTCGACGCCGTGTTGCCCCGGGGGAGCGCGGCGCCGTGATCCGCGTCGTCATCGCCGACGACCAGGATCTGGTACGGACCGGATTGCGGACGATTCTCAGCGCGCAACCGGACATCGAGGTCGTCGGCGAGGCCGCCAACGGGCGCGAGGCAGTGTCGATCGCCCGAGAGGTTCGGCCCGACGTGTGCCTGTTCGACATCCGCATGCCCGAGATGGACGGCATCGAGGCGACCCGCCAGCTCGCCGGGCCCGACGTCGCCGACCCGATGGCGGTCATCATCATCACGACGTTCGACCTGGACGAGTACGTCCACGAGGCGCTCAAGGCCGGCGCCCGCGGGTTTCTCCTGAAAGACGCCGGCCCCGACCTGCTGGCCCAGGCCGTGCACGCCGCGGCCAGCGGCGACGCCCTCATCGCCCCGAGTGTGACCGCCCGCCTGCTCGCCACGTTCGCCCACACGACGCCGGGGGCGAGGCCCGCCCAGCCGATCGAGCCGTTGACCGCGCGCGAGGAAGAGGTGCTGACGACGGTCGCCCGCGGCCGGACCAACGCCGAGATCGCGGAGGAGCTCTACATCAGCCTGAGCACGGTCAAGACCCACCTCGCCAGCCTGATGACCAAGCTCGGCGCCCGCAATCGCGTCGAGATCGCCATGTGGGCCTACGAAACCGACCGCGTCGAGCGCTGACCGCGCACGGCCGTCTTCGCCTCGGGCGTCGCGGCGGGTTAGCGCGTCGGGGCCGGTGCGACCGGCCCGTCCTCAGATGTGCCGCTCGAGGCGGCTCGCGATCGCGCCCATCAGCGCGTCGGACTGCTCGCTGACATAGAAGTGGCCGCCCGGGAACGTGAGCAACTCGAAGCCTCCGGCCGTCTGCTGCCGCCACTCCGTGATGTCGGCGCGAGGGATGCGGTCGTCGAGGCCGACACACGCCACGATGTCGGTCTCGATCGGGTCGTCGCCGAGCGGCCGGTACCGTTCGACGATGCGGTAGTCGGCGCGCAGGTAGGGCAGGACGAGCGCGAGGAGATCGCCGTTTTCGAGCACCTCGTCCGGCACCGCGCCGTGCCGTGATGACACGGCCTCGACGAAGCCGTCGTCGTCGAGCGCCGTGATCGGATCCACCGCCCTCGGCACGGTCGGCGCCGGATGGGACGAGACGAACAGCGCCAGCGGGCTCGGCAGCCCGGCGCGGGCCGCGGCGCGTGCGAACTCGAACGCCACCAGCGCGCCGAGGCTGTGGCCGAAGACCGCGTACGGGGCCTGCGGGCGGAACTCGGCGATCAGCGCGCCGATCAGCGACTCCATCGTGTCGTGCGCCGGCTCTCGGATGCGGCTGGCGCGTCCGGGGAGGATCATCGCGTTCACCTCGAGCGAACGGGGCGCCGCCGGCCCCCATCGCACATACTCGGCCGGGGAGCCGCCGGCGTGGGGAAAGCAGTACAGGCGGGCGCCGGCGTCGGGGCGTGGCTCGCCGCTCACGGTCCACACGATTCAGTACCTGAGTCCGGGGTCGTAGTGGGACTGCATCGCCGGCAAGGAGGCGCCGCGGTAGTCGGTCCGGCTGCTCATCGCGGGCCCTCGCGGGGGGCGATGTCGGACGGACTCGTTCTGGCGCCCGGCCGGACGACCAGGTCGGCCCGGATGCCGCCGCGGTCGGCGGCCGGGTACACGGCGTCGTAGCCGTACCGCTCCTGCAGGGCGGGGTCGTCCCACATATCGTTGGTCTCGGTGCGATAGTTGAAGACGAGCGTGGGGCGGGCGTCGGGGCTCGCTCGCCCGTACTCGATGATCCGGGCGATCGTCTCAGCATCCGGATGGCGGAACCGAGACCCGTCGGTCGAGATGAGGTAGCGATCGGCAGCGACGACCGCGAGCAGCTCCCGGGAGAGGTTGCCGCGACTGCCGTTGTGGGGGACGACGAAGGCATCCAGCCGCAGCCGATCGACGCCGCGCTCGTCGAGCAGCCGCCGCACGGAGCGTTCGAGCGTGGACGCATGCGCATCGCCGCCGACGAGCGTGGAGCGGCCCTCGAATTCGATGAGGAATGCCATGCTCGACCGGTTGGCTACGGACGTGTCCGATCTGAACGGAGCGGCCGCGAGCGGCGGAACGTCGGTCGACGTTTCCAAGGGCATGCCCCGCGACGGTGCCGCTGCCACGCTGTCGGCGAGCGTCCGGGCGATCGAGACGAATGCCGCTTCCCGCTCTCCAGGGTCGAGGTCCGACAATGGCCGGCCGGGATCATGGGCGGCCTGGATCTCGACGAGCTGGCTCTTCTCCCACGCCGCCGGGCGGACGACGACCCAGGAGAGCTGGAGCTTGCGACGTTCCAGTCGATCCCTCAGCGCGGGCAGCTCGACCTCGACGGCGTAGCCGGAGGCGAGGTAGTCGGCGCTGACCAGCACGAGCGCCGCGACCGCCTTGTCCATCGCGGACTCGATCTCCTCGCTCCACTTGATGCCGGGGTCGATTGCGCGGTCGATGAAGGGGTCGAGCCCCCCGGCCGACATGTGTCTCGCCAGCTGTTCTGCCCAGTCCTGGTCCGTGTGTGCGTAGCTGACGAACACGTCGGGACGTGGCGCGCGGGACGTCTCCGGAGCCGGTTCCGCGTCGGGTTCCTCGCGTTCGGCGGGCGGCTCCTCGTCGGAGGCCTGGTAGCTCGGGTCGAACTTCTCCGTCTCGTCGTCCCACCGCGTCGACAGCCGTTCGAGGTCCTTCTCCTCCGGCGACAGCACCGTGACCCGCAGCCCGCCAGGGAGTTCGAGGGTGGGGAGCGGGCCCGAGGAGGGCACGACCACGGCGCGGCCGTACCAGCTCAGGTTCCAGGGCAGCTCGCGACCGATGAGGATGTCGGCGAGGTGGGCCGCCTGACGAACGCTCACAGCCGATCCTTCCCGTCGCGGCCGGTGTCGAGGTGGTCACGCCCGTTGAACCAGATGTCGCCGACGACGTCCTGCGCGGGCGCTTCGAGGAACGGGGCAGCGCCGCCGATGGCGTTGTCGTCGATGTGCGTCAACACGAGCAACTCGAGGCGATCCACGGCGCGTCGCTCGAGATCGCTCGCGAGGTCGCGCTGACGGCTCGACGGCCCGGTGTCGATGAGCACGTGGTGCTGGTCGTCGTGGTCGCCGTAGGTGATCAGGACGCTCGTGCCGAACCCCGCCGGCAGCAACTCGACCGAGAAGACGTGCTGCTCCGTCGGCGCTTCCAGCTCGTACTCGGCCCCGGACTCGGTGACCAGCGTCACCACCCCGTGGCCGACGTCGAGGCTCGTCGGAGCGCGTGCTTCGACGGACCAGGCCTGGTCCCCAGCTCGGACCTCCAGCATCTTGGCCCTGGTGTCCGGCACATCGATGGCGATCGTCGCATCGTCCGGCGCCACGTTGATTCGGAGTTCGGCGCCGCGTCGATCGATCAGCAGCGTCGCCGACGGCAGCAGGTCGACGAGGTCGGCGATGTCGCCGGATCCGACGTCCTGCTCGACCGCCGCGCCGCGGGACGCCGCGACCTCGGCGAGCTGGCGGCCGGAATCCGTTCGTTTCAGATCGCTCGGAAGGGCGGGCCACGCGCGCGCCAGCCATTCGTCGAGGCCGTCACGACCGGCGCGCAACGAGTCGAGGATCGCCTCGGCGCGGGACTGGATCGTCGTCCCGTCGCCGACGACCCCCGCCCACGCCAGCTCGTCCTCGAGCCGAAGCACGCCCGGCAAGTGGGCGTGCGTCGCGATGATCTCGTCGCGCGCCTCGTCGACCAGCTCCGGAAGCCGTTGGTGCAGATCGCGCAAACGGTCTCGCAGGACGTGCGTGGCAGCGGGCGTGAACGTGATCACCGGACCGCGCGATGCGACGAGCTCGCTGAACCAGAGCTCCTGCTCCACGCTCACGTCGGCGTCGGGCACGCACCGGCGTCGCAGCCGGCGGAGCAGCTCGGGCTCGACGCGGCACGCCGGCGACGCGAGCGTCGCGAGGCGGACCAGCGGGCTGTCGTCGCCGTGCAGGGCGACGAGGGCCTCGGCCTCGGCGATCAGGGCGAGATCAGTCATCCAGGATCCTCGCGAGATCGGCGGCGCGCCTCCGACCGGCCGCGCGGTCCCAGACGAGCACGTCGCAGCGTCGCTGGAGCTCGGCGGGGACGCGGTCGAGCCGGACCGGCGCGAACACGACAACCCGGCAGCCCCGGGCGCGCCAATCCAGGGTGTTCCGCAGCCATCCGCTGATCGCCTCGGCGCGCATCGGGAAGCCGCACCCGAGGTCGGTGAGCGCGAGCACGGGTTGACCGGGGTTCGGCGCCGTGAACGGCTTCCACGACCGCCGGCGGCGGTCCGGCCCGGCGCCCAGGGCGGGATCGCTGTCGAAGTAGGAGACGATCGCGGACCCGCCGACGACACGATGCAGCCGGTCGGCGAGGTGTCGCTGGTCGGCGCTGAAGGGCTCCATGGTCTCGCCGACGTCGACCAGGACGTGCAACCCGTTGGTCAGCGCCGGCACCGACCGGCGGGGGATGTCGACGAGCGGTTCGGCCCTCGACAGGCGCTCGACGAGTCGCGCAACGTCCGGATGATCGCTCGGCGTCGTGACCGAGCCGGCCGCCCGGAGCAGGTCGTCACCGAGCCGATCCCCGAACAGGCTGTCGAACGGCGCCTCCACCGTTGCCGGCGTCCCGATCGTCGCCAGCGGGTCTGGCAGGGCTGAGGGCGCCGAGCGCTCCCGCTGGCGCACCGGTTCCAGGTGCCGGACGGTGCTCGTGAGGTCGGCGATCGACAGGAACGCCGGGCCGTCGTCCGGGCCTCCGTCGTCGGGCTCGGGCGCTTCGGCTGGCGGCGGGGGCTTCACGCTCTCGGTCGACGACACCGTCGCCCGCTCGAGCCCGCAGAGCTCGAGCACGAGCTCGGCGGCCCGATCGCGCGGCTTGAGCGCATGGGCCGCCTTCAGGGCGTCGGCGAGACCGATCGCGGCCGGCTTCATCGCGACCCGATGTTCGCCGACTTCACGAGCGCGACCTGCTCGATCAGCCGCCACCTCGCGTCGGCGGAGTCGGGGGTGATGCCTCGGTGGCGGCAGGCCCGGAACGCGTCGAGGAACTCGGCGGTGCTGGGTTTGTGGACCCCGGCGACCGCACCCTTGCGGAGCTCGTCGACGCGCGCCGCGATCTTCGTCGCCAACCGCTCGTCCTTGCGCCGGAACTCGCCGCCGCCGTGGTCGAAGTGGGTCCGTGCGATCTCGACGAGCTGTGCTGGGTCGGGATGTCTGAGTTGGAACGTGATGCAACGACGGACGAACGCCGGCGGCAGCTCGCGCTCCTCGTTCGTCGTGACGACGAAGAGGACCGGCGCGATCTCGATCTTGGAGGGCACGTCGGCGATGCGTTTCGGCGTGGTCGGCCTGATCGGATCGGGGAGGTACGGCACGGGGATCTCGTTCGCCCCGAGCGTCACCAGCAGCCCGTTCGGCAGATCGGGATGCGCCTTGTCGATCTCGTCGATCAGGACGACGGCCCGGTCGGGTCGGCGATCGCCGTTGTCGGCCGCTCCAGGCTCGGGCGCTCCGCTCAGCTTTGCCGCATCGAGCGCCGACGTGCGGTTGAGCGCCCACCAGATCACGCCGGGCCGGAGGTAGTGCCGCTCGTCCTCGGCGCCGGCGGCCTGCGCATCGGACAGCCGCTTCACGGCGTCGAACCTCCACAGCAGATCGTTGGAGGTCGACGTCGACGTCACGACCTGGTCGTAGAACCGCCATCCGAGAACGCGGGCGACGTACGGCGCGAGCGACGACTTCCCCGTGCCTGGATCACCCCGTAGGAGCAGCGGGCGACCCGTCGTCAGCGCCACCTCGACGGCGAGGTGTAGCTCGGGCATCATGCGGTACACGGCCCCCGCACGGGAATCGGGATGGGCGACCACGTCGCGCTCGTGCTGCGGCCGCTGCGGCGCGGTGCGCAGCGGGAAGAGCGGATCGAAGGACAACTCGTCCTCTTGCACGGACGGCTCCTTGCTTGGTGCGCTCATTGAGATACCCCCTGTTCGACGTAGATCCTGAGTTTCGTGCGCAGCTTGCGGCCGGCGCGCTCCCGGCTCGGCTGGAGTCCCGGACGGAGCACCGTGACGGGACGGGTCCAGTCGCGGAGCTTCTTCTCCGGGGCACTCCCCGCCGCGACGATGAACGTCACGGGCGAGAAGTCGGCCGTCAGTTTGGCGAGCACGTCCGGTCTCGCCGATCCCGGGCCCAGGAGCACCAGGATCGGATCGCCGGCGTCGACCTCTTCCCGCAGTTCGTCCACGTACCAACCTTGCGCTTCGAGCGCTCGCTCCACCTCGGCCGCCACCTGGTCGACCGTCCCGTCGAGCACGTCGGTCGTCTTGACGATGCGGTCGGGCCGGATCTTGTTGCAGTACGCGCGCAGCACGTAGTCGTGAAGCGTGACCATCTCGGTCGCGTCGACGGCGATGACGGCGCCTGGCTGCGCGGCGTGGAAGAGCCGGCTGGCCGGCGCCGGCTCGACCCAGATGGGGGCGACCGAGCTCTTGATCGCGGCCCGCTTGGGCGCCTCCGATCCGCCCGCGTGATTGACCAGGTCGAGAATCTGGTCGCCGGTGGCGACGAACGCCTGCCGAGCGAGCGCGAGGTATGGGTCCGTCGCGGCGAGCCCGAGCTCGCGCTCGTCTTGAGAGATGGCGAGCGCGTCGAACATTTGTCGGAGCGTGTCGGCCCTCAGCTCCGACCGACCCGGAGCGACGGCCGTCAGTTGCTCCGCCAGCTCCTCGATCCATCGATCGATCGGTGACAGCGTCTCGGCGCTGGCGAGCGGATTCGGAGGGATGCGGGCGAGCGATGCGATGGTCTCCTCGACGGCGCGGTCGAGTTCGGCGTCGCTGGGGTCGTCGACCTTGACCCACTGGATCTGGTCGAGCCCGAGCGGCTCGAAGCCGCGTGCGGCGAGGTCGGCGTCGGAGACGCCCAGAATGACCGGGACCACGACCACGCGGCGGTCCGCGAACGCCCGCCACGTGAGGATGGTGGCCTCCTTGAGCACCCACTTCGACTCGATCGATTCCGGGCTGAGCAGGATGACCCCGCCAGCCGACGTCCCGAGCGCCTCGTGGAGCCCGGTCCGCCACAGATCGCCGCCGCGAAGGTCGCGCCGATCCAGGTAGGCGTGGAGCTTCGGCTCGCCCGCGCGTCGGCCGCCGTCGCCGAGACGGTGCACCAGCTTCGTGCGCAACGCACGAGCGAAGGTGAGCCGCGCCTGGCGAGCCGCGACCTCGTCGGCGGACAGTCCGGCCGGCGGCGCCGTCTCGCCGTCCTTGCAGGAGTGGCTGATGAAGATCGTCGGGCTCATCGTCCCGCCGTGTGGTCGGACTCGGGTGAACGAATGACCCCCATCTTCCCCGCGAGGTTCACGTGGTCACCGTACCTGGTCGCGCTGGCGGCGTCCCCCAGAGGGGCCCGACGCGCCGACCGCTAGCCGAGCGGCGCGGCGTAGACGACGATATTCGACTTGAAGCTGCGGAGCTCGGGGTTGAAATCTCCTCCGCAGGTGATCAAGACCAACTCTTCGTCCCCGGTGTTCCGCCAAATCCGGGAGCGCGGGAGTTCGAGCTTGCCGTACATCGTCCGTTCGGTGACGACGTAGTTACGCGTCGTGCCGTCGTCGAGGGCGACCTCGACCTGGTCGCCCGGTTCGACGGCGCCGAGTCGGGCGAACGGCCCCTTCGAACCCCGCCAGTTGACGTGCGCCGCGAGCACGGTGGCGCCGGGGCGCCCGGCGGTGGCGCCGTACTTGTACCAGCCGATCTCGGTCTCGTCGGGGATCTCGAGTTGGCCGTTGTCCTCGAGGCCGACGCTGCGCACCGGGTAGCGGGAGACGTCGACCGTCTCGATCTGCAGGCCGACCGGTTCGGGCCGGCGTTCGACCGCCTCCGGCGCCGCGGGTGTCGTGGGCGCGGGCTCGGCGACGTCCGTCGCCCGTGCTTCCGGTTCGGGCACGGGCTCGGGCGGACGGGTCGTGACGACCAGGGGCGCCGTCGCCGGGACGGTCGCGGCCACAGCGTCCTCGACGTGCAGCACCGGCCCGCCACCGGCGCCGCCACCCCGGCCGGCGCGGGCACCGGCCAGTGCCAGCACGCCCGCGCCGACGAGGGCGACGACGGCGATGGCGGTCAGCGC